>CAJWEF010000074.1 GCA_913031305.1 uncultured Acidiferrobacteraceae bacterium | reverse complement strand
GGTTCCTCGTCGTCGCTCAACTCATCAAACTGGGCAATTCCCTCGTCCAGTTCACGTTCCAGTCCGGTATCATCTACCTCGTCAACATCACTGGGGTCAACGGTTTCGCCCACCTCATCGTCTTCATCATCAATTGAGCGCGGCTTGATCGAGCGAGAGAAATAAAGACCGGCTTCAAAAAGAATCCATACCGGAATGGCCAGCATGGTCTGGGAGAGGATATCCGGGGGTGTCATCAACATGCCGACGACGAAGGCGCCGACGATAATGTAGGGCCGTTTGGTCGCAAGATTCTCGGGCGTGGTCATGCCCATACGCACCATCAGCACTGTTACCACCGGCACCTCGAAAGCAAGGCCAAAAGCAAAAAAGAGCTTCAGCACAAAACTGAGGTAAGCGCTGATATCAGTCATCACCAACACACCCTCGGGCGCGGTGCTGGTAAAAAACGCAAAGATAATTGGAAAGACAGCAAAATAGGCAAAAAGAATTCCCAGGTAGAACAACAAGCTGCTGGATACCAGCAAAGGCACCGTGAGGCGTTTCTCGCGTTCATAAAGACCAGGTGCGATAAATGCCCACAACTGGTAGAGCAGATAAGGCATAGCCACCGCAGTGGCAACGGCAAAAGCAAACTTGAAAGGCACGAAAAAAGGCCCGTGCGGCTCGGTGGAGATCATCGAGTTGCCTTCCGGCAAAGCTGCCATCAGCGGCTGGGCGAGATACTCGTACAGCGTGTTGGCAAAAGGCGCGGCAATGATAAACAGCACCAATACCGCTCCTCCGGCGCGCATCAGGCGGTCACGTAACTCCAACAGGTGCGACATGAAAGTCGCGCCCTGTTGATCGGGGCGGTTAGGGGAGCCGATCACTGGTCTTTCTGCTTAGCCGGTGTCGGTCTTTTCTGTGGCATCCTGCTGCAAGGTCTTGGCGGATTCCTTGATTGAATCCACTACGTCGCCCATGGCGTCATCGTCGGTAATAGACTGGGCTGCTTTGCTGACATCGTCTTTCACGCTACTGACTTCCTCGCCCAACTTGCGCATGTCTGCCAGTTCACTGTCGCGGATTTCGCGATCGATATCCGTTTTGACTTCAGCCACCATGCGCCTGGCCCGACCCACCCACAAACCGGCTGTCCGCGCCGCCCGGGGTAAACGCTCCGGGCCCAGAATCACCAACGCGATTGCCGCGATGATGACGATCTCGAGAAAACCGACATCAAACATAGTGTTGCTTGGTACAGGTATTTAAGCCTTGGGGCTTTCTTTCTCGGACTCTGTCTCTTCAGAAGATTCAGCAGATTCCGCAAGGCTCTCTGGGCCAGCAGGGGATTCCGTCGTCTCCGATGATTCCTCAGCACTCGACGAATCTTTCATGGTGCTGCGAAACCCCTTAACTGCCCCACCGAGATCAGAGCCCAGGTTGCGTAGCTTCTTGGTGCCAAAAAGCAGCAACACGATCACCAGAACGATGAGTAACTGCCAAATACTGATACCGCCCATTCCCATAACTATCTCCTGTCCTACTCATTGCTGTCGTGCAGAGCGGGGCAAACCCCTTCCCGCACTGGGTGATTGCGACCTTACCCATCGGGGAAGGGCCGCCCGTCTTTCAATACATGATAACCGCTTTCAAAAACCGTGGGAACTGCCTGATTTTTCAAGGCCGGTGGCCGGCCATCGGCAGTTTCAGTTACCCCCCTCGCTGTAACGCTTTTCCAGTTCTGCAAAAACCTCGGCGGGGTCGATCGAGCACCGCTGCGCTGCGACCATCGTGTGATACCACAGATCTGCCAGTTCGCCGATCAACGCGGCCCGAGCAGTCGATTGGGCAGCCAATACCACCTCTAGCGCCTCTTCACCGACCTTGCGCAGCACCATCTCCTTGGGGCTATGTAACAAACGGGCAGTGTACGAATGCTGTGGATCAGCCGTTGCACGCGTCGCAATACGTTGTGACAGGCGTTGGATAATATGTGCGTGGTGATTGCCCATCCGTCAACTGCTCGCGTACATTTCGCCTGGATCCTTAAGGACCGGGTCTATACTGTGCCAGCCATCCGCGTCCAAGCGCTGGTAAAAACAACTGGCGCGACCGGTATGACAGGCGATGCCGCCGATCTGCTCGATCTGCAGGAGGATGACATCGTTGTCACAGTCCAGACGGATCTCCCTGATCGCCTGGACGTTGCCGGATTCCTCTCCCTTGCGCCAGAGCTTGCTGCGCGAGCGTGACCAGTAGACGCCCCGGTGCGTTAGCGCGGTTTCCCGCAGCGCATCGCGGTTCATCCAGGCAACCATCAGTACGCGCCCCGTGCCTTCTTCCTGGGCAATGGCCGGAACCAACCCATCGGCGGTCCATTTCACCGCATCGAGCCAGTTGTCATTATTCATTGCATATTCACCTCTATTCCACACGCAGCCATGTGTTCCTTGGCTTGGCGGATTGTGTACTGGCCAAAATGAAAGATGCTGGCAGCAAGCACGGCATCGGCACCACCCTCCTGGACGCCGCGGGCCAGGTGGCTCAGCTCGCCGACCCCGCCAGATGCGATTACCGGCACCGATACGGCATTGCTGACCGCCCGCGTCAATGCCAGATCGAAGCCATCGCGGGTACCGTCGCGATCCATGCTGGTCAGCAGGATCTCGCCAGCGCCGCGCTCGGCCATCTGTAGTGCCCAATCTACAGCGTCCAACCCCGTCGCGTTGCGCCCCCCATGGGTAAAAACTTCCCAGTGATCAGCACAGCGTTTGGCATCAATCGCCACCACAATACACTGCGCGCCAAAATACCGGCTGGCCTCGCTGACAAGCTGTGGGCGATTCACTGCGGCGGTATTGATTGAGACCTTATCGGCCCCGGCATGCAGCATGCGATGAATGTCTGCCACCTCACGGATACCTCCACCGACGGTCAGCGGAATAAATACCTGGGCTGCGACTTCACGCACCACCTCGACCATGGTATCGCGAGCACTGGAACTGGCCGTGATATCCAAAAAGGTGATCTCATCAGCCATCTGTTCGTCGTAGCGGCGCGCGACCTCTACCGGATCACCCGCATCACGGATATCGACAAAACGCACCCCCTTGACTACCCGCCCTTCATCTACATCCAGGCAAGGGATGATTCGTTTCGCCAGCCCCAAAATCAGTCGCCGGTTGCGGCTGAGGCGATTTTCTGGCCCTCGCGAAAATCCAGAGTTCCCTCATAGATCGCACGGCCAGTGATCGCGGCCTCAATTCCTGAATCCTGAACCGCGACCAGTCGATGAATGTCATCAAGATCGCGGACACCGCCCGAGGCGATTACCGGAATCCGGATAGATTCGGCCAGTTGGGCGGTCGCCTCAACATTCACGCCGCTCAGCATACCGTCACGCTCGATATCGGTATAAACAATGGCGGCGACACCATCGTTCTCAAAGTGTTGCGCCATATCGATCACATCATGTCCAGAAAGCTTGGACCAGCCATCAGTCGCAATCAAGCCATCACGCGCATCCAGGCCCACAATCACATGACCTGGGAACTCGGCACACAGATCGCTGACAAAATGAGGTTCATTCACCGCGCGGGTGCCGATAATGACGAACTGCACCCCCGTATCGAGGTAGGCTTGGACGGTATCTTCATCACGAATGCCCCCGCCCACCTGTAACGGAACGTCGGGGTAACGCTCAGCGATAGCACGAATGACAGCCGCGTTCACCGGGGTGCCGGCCACCGCGCCATCAAGATCCACGATGTGCAGGCGTTGCGCCCCTTGCTCTACCCAGCGCGTTGCGGCACTCATCGGATCCGAATCAAACAGCGTTTCGTCCGCCATGTCGCCTTGGCGAAGGCGCACACAGCGACCATCCTTGATATCAATGGCGGGAATCAACAACATGACACAAAAAGTCGGGATTTACGGAATCGGTATCAGCAGGCATTGGCAACGCGAACCCCTGCTGGGGTTTTTAGGGCAAAGCGTATTTTATCGCAATTGGAAAGCTCTGGCTGGCCCCCTTTATCTAATCCCGGATCAGCACTCAACCTCCCCATTCCACAATACAAAATTCTCCAATAATTGAAGCCCCTGATGATGGCTTTTTTCAGGATGAAACTGCACGGCGAATACGTTCTCGCGCGCCACCGCCGAGGTGAACCGTACGCCGTACTCGGTCGTTCCTGCGATATCGACTGGCTCAGCCGCATCGACATAGTAGCTATGCACAAAATAGAACCGGACGTCCTGGTTAATGCCCTGCCACAACGGATGCAAGCAACGCTGCGCCACATTGTTCCACCCCATGTGAGGGACTTTCAACGCGGGGCCGACACTATCACTCACTGGGGTAAACCGGCGCACAGCGCCTGGCAAAATACCCAGACCTGTCGTGCCGCCATCTTCATCGCTGTGATCAAACAGTGCCTGCAGTCCCAGGCAAATACCCAGTACCGGACGGGATTTAATCGCGCTGGCAATCACATCGCGCAAACCAGCACCGCTCAACGCATCCAGCCAGGATCCTATGGCGCCCTGCCCGGGCAGAACCACATGAGTGGCATCACTGATGCGAGCGTGTTCTGCGGTAACCGAAACCCTGGCACCGGGGGCAACTTTTTCAAGCGCCTTGGCTACCGAATGTAGATTGCCGGTGCCAAGATCGACAACCGCGATGCGCTGCATTAACCCTGCAAAGAGCCCTTGGTGGACGGCACTGTATCACCCTGGCGCTCATCATGGGCAAGCGCCATTCGCAACGCGCGGCCAAAGGCCTTGAACACCGTTTCAGCTACGTGGTGGGTGTTGCGCCCCCGCAAAGCATCGATATGCACAGTGACCTGGGCGTGATTGCAAAAACCCTGAAAGAACTCGCCCAACAGATCCACATCAAAATCCCCAACCCGGGCACGCGGCCAGTCAACCAGAAACTCAAGGCCTGGTCGACCGGAGAAATCAATCACTGCCCGGCTCAAGGCTTCGTCCAGGGGTACATAGGCGTGACCGTAGCGGTTGATACCACGGGGCTCTCCGAGGGCCTGCGCGATTGCCTGCCCCAGTGTGATGCCGACGTCTTCGACCGTGTGGTGGGCATCAATATCGAGATCACCGCTGGCCTTAATGTCGAGATCAATCAGTCCATGGCGAGCTACCTGCTCGAGCATATGATCAAAAAAAGGCAAGCCGGTCTGCAGCTTGCTGGCACCGGTTCCGTCGAGGTCGACCGATACGCTGATTTGAGTCTCGCGGGTTTCGCGATGAATTTTGGCGGTACGCGATGACATTATGCTAATACCAGAAAGAGCAAAGGGTGAGGAATAGGCCGTCGTGGCACTATTTTAGCAAAACTACCGGGTTCGCCCAAAACCCGGGTCACCTGCCATCATTTAACGATGCCGTCAGAGCGTCCAGAAACACACGGTTCTGTGACGTCGTGCTGACGGTTACCCGAAGACAATCGCTCAGCGCATCGTGAGCGCCGTGAAGGTTTTTTACCAGAACGCCGCTCTGGCGAAGCGACTCAAAAACGATCGTGCCTTTAGCTGTGGGTAAGCGAAAGAGCACAAAATTAGCCTTGCTGGGATAAGCCGTAACCTCAGGCATCGCACCCAGCGCTTTATGCAGGCTCTCGCGGGCGTGACAGATTGCCTGGGCTTTGTCTTCAAACCAGTTCAGATGTTCCAGCGCAAACTCGGCAGTTATCTGGGTCAGTGTGCTGATGTTATAGGGCAAGCGCACCTTGTTAATCTCGTCGACCAGTGCTTTTGGGCCTGCCAAAAAACCCAGGCGCAGCGCGGCGAGGCCCAGTTTTGAGAACGTGCGCATGACCAGCACGTTATCCAACGCGCCAGCGTGGTCCATAAAAGACTCGCCGCAAAAAGCGTGATAGGCCTCATCGACCAGCACAATGCCACTACTGGCGCGGGCCACCTTCTCGATCAGCGCGGGATCACAGGGATTGCCGGTGGGGTTATTGGGGCAGGCCAGAAACACACAACATGGATCATGCTGATCGATTGCACTCAATAGCGCATCACCATCCACGGTGAAATCCGAATGACGGGGCACATCCACATAATCACAGCCGGTGATCTTGGCGATGACCTGATACATCGAGAAGCTTGGCTCCGGTGCCAGCATGACCCGCCCGGGTCCACCTACGGCCAAAGCCACCATCTGGATAAGCTCGTCTGAACCGTTGCCCAGCAACAGCGACGCCTTATCCGGTACTGAGAAACACTTGGTTAAGGTATTGATCAGAGCCTCAGCAGCGGGATCGGGGTAACGGTTGAGCAGCACGCCCGCCAGCCGTTCCAACCAGGCGTCCCGCAAGCCTTCATCCCAAACGTAGGGGTTTTCCATCGCGTCCAGTTTGATGAGACCCTGAGCACTGGCGACCTGATAGGCCTTCAACTCGCGAATTCGAGAAGGTATCCAACGCTGGCAGACTGGATTTTCAGACATCTTCACCAGACCCTGTAGATTGGCCACGGTACTCGGCTGACCGGGCATGTGCCGTCAGTTTCTCGGCACGGGCCAAAGCGGATGCGACGGGTGATAATGCCGCTGCACCGGCTGGTGAGCAATGAATCACGCTGGAGCGCTTCTGAAAATCATAGACCCCAAGAGGGGAGCTGAATCGTGCCGTACCAGCAGTAGGCAGTACGTGGTTTGGGCCAGCGCAGTAATCACCGAGTGACTCGCCGCTATGGTAGCCACAGAAAATCGCCCCGGCGTGGCGCACTTGCTCGAGCAATGGCTGCGGGTCCGCCACCATCAGTTCCAGATGTTCTGGTGCAATGCGATTTGCCAGGTTAATAGCCTCGCCAATGGAAGCGACCTCGATCAAGGCGCCCTGGCGGGTCAGGGATTTTTCAATAATCGTGCGGCGTTCCATACCGCTTAACAGGCGGGATATCGCCTTTTCGACCCGCTCTAACATCCGCCTATCTAAGAAAATTGCGATAGCCTGGGCCTGCTCGTCGTGTTCCGCCTGGGCAAAAAGATCCATCGCCACCCAGTCGGGATCAGCCCCGGCATCACAAATCACCACGACCTCTGAGGGTCCAGCGATCATATCGATGCCCACGTCACCAAATACCTGCTTTTTTGCCGCGGCAACATAGATATTCCCCGGGCCCACAATCTTATCGACCCGCGGCACGGTGTGCGTGCCGTAAGCCAGCGCCGCAATTGCCTGAGCGCCACCGATGCGAAACAACCGATCCACACCCGCGAGGCGTGCGCTCGCCAATACAGCCGGGCTGATCTCACCACCGGGTGTGGGCACAACCATGACGAGTTCCGCAACACCGGCAACCTGCGCCGGGATCGCATTCATCAACACCGAGGAGGGATAAGCCGCTTTACCGCCAGGCACGTACAAACCCACCCGGTCCAGCGCCGTGATCTGCTGACCCAGTCGTGTACCGTCGGCTTGTTCAAACTGCCATGACGATTCGCGCTGATGGATATGAAACTCCCGGATTCTTTCAGCTGCGGTTTCCAGGGCGGCTCGCAGTTCAGGATCCAGTGACTCACTGGCCAAGCGCCACTGATCAGAAGGTATTTCAAGCTGTTCGGCGCTATCCAGTTTCAGCGCATCGAAACGCTCGGTCAGGGTCAGTAGCGCCTGATCACCCTCGTGGCGCACAGAGCCGATTATGTCGCGAACCGTCTCATCCACCGTTGCATCAAAGGGTTGAGCACGGTTCAGCAGAACCTCAAGTGCCGCATCAAAGTCGGGTGTGTTAGCGTCTAATATTCTCACGCTTCACTGAAGCCCAGAGTTTGCGATTGGTAGCTGTGTATCAGATGCTGACATGACGAGATGGCGCTACCCTGTGCTACTGAACCGCACTGACCAGCTGCGGGTGTGAATCCGACACCCTCTGGATATCGGCACCACAATGCAGGAGCTTCTCCTCAATGCAGTCATAACCCCGGTCAATGTGGTAAATCCGATCGATCGTAGTTTGTCCTTTTGCGACCAGGCCGGCCAGCACCAGACAGGCCGATGCCCGCAGGTCCGTGGCCATTACCTGCGCACCCCCCAGCTCATTCATACCGTGCACTATCGCAGTGTTGCCACGCAGTTCGATGTCCGCACCCATGCGCTGCAGCTCTTGCACGTGCATAAAACGGTTCTCAAAAATACGCTCGGTGACGGTAGCCGTCCCTTCGGCGATGCAATTCAGAAGGACGAACTGGGCCTGCATATCGGTTGGAAAACCCGGGTACGGGGCAGTCTGCAGCGCCACTGCCCGGGGTCGGCGGCCCGACATATCCAGCGTCAATTGGTCTTCTCCCACTGAAATTTCAGCTCCTGCCTCGCGCAGCTTCGCCGTCACTGCATCCAGATGCGAGGGATTGACACCGTGCAGACTGATTTGACCGCCCGTGGCCGCGCCGGCCACCAGAAACGTGCCCGCTTCAATGCGATCCGGTATCACGCGATGCTCGGCTGGGCCCAGATTGTCTATGCCTTGAATCTCGATGATGTCGCTGCCAGCACCATCGATACGGGCCCCCATGCTGATCAGGCAACGGGCCAGATCCACCACCTCAGGTTCACGCGCGGCATTCTCAAGTACGGTGGTACCGCGCGCCAGAGTGGCCGCCATCATCAGGTTCTCAGTGCCAGTCACTGTGACGGTATCAAAAACGATCTTGGCACCGTGCAGATATCCGTTTGCTGCACGGGCCTTGATATAACCGCCGTCCACTGAAACGGTAGCACCCATCTGCTCCAGTCCACGGACATGCAGGTCCACCGGACGCGAACCGATAGCACAACCACCGGGCAAAGAAACCTCGGCTTGGCCGAAACGGGCCAGCAGTGGTCCAAGCACGAGGATGGAGGCGCGCATGGTCTTGACCAGCTCATAGGGCGCGCAGCGCGAGGTCAGTCCAGCCGCATTAACCTTAATCACTGATTTTTCATCTACCTGAATCCTGGCGCCAAGGCGGCCCAACAGCTCCAGGGTAGTCGTGATATCGCGCAAATGTGGAACATTGGCCACATGTAGATCCTGGTCAGTCAGCAGGGAGCTGATCAGCACTGGCAAGGCCGCGTTCTTGGCGCCGCCCACGCGTACGGTCCCGCATAGCGTATTGCCGCCCCTGATGAGTAGACTGTCCAATGCGGCGTATGATGTTTGGCAGGTGAAAATGAATATCTGGCGGAGCTCTTTTTGGCTCCGCCTGCAACCGGCATATTCTAACGTAACTGACAACAAAGGCGCCCAAGGGCGCCTTTGATCGCAATCTATTGAGTAACCGCTATGAACTCGACGGCTGCTCCAGTTTCTTTTTTAACTCGCCGTTTTCATACATCTCCATCATGATGTCGCTGCCGCCGACAAACTCGCCACCGATGTACAGTTGCGGGATTGTCGGCCAGCTTGAGTAGTCTTTTACCCCCTGGCGAATCTCGTCATCAGCGAGTACATCGGCGGTTTCAAACTCGGTGTCCAACGCTTGCAGTATCTGCACCGCACGCCCGGAAAACCCGCACTGCGGAAAATCGCGATTCCCCTTCATAAAGAGCATCACCCGATTGCTTTCTACAACTTGCTTGATTCTTTGGTTTGCGTCCATAGTGTTCTCTTTGTCCTGTTTGTTTCTGTCCAGTGTACTGATTATCCCTACAGTGCCGCCTTCTCTTCCGGCGTCAGCGTCCGCATCGACAGCGCGTGGATCTCAGCCTTCATGCGATCCCCAAGTGCACCATAAACCATCTGGTGCTGCTGTACCCGGTTCTTTCCCGAAAAATCAGCACAAACGATTTCCGCTTCAAAATGGTGTCCATCACCCGATATTTCAACCTGAGCGCCGGCAAGGTTACTCTCGATCCAGCCCTTGATGTCTTCTGGTCTAACCATCTTGAATTACCCCTGAAAAATTAACCCGAATTCTTTACTTGAATTCAGCGGTTTTTGACTGCAGTGATTCTATCAGCGCATCCAGGCCATTGGTATCGATGTACTGGCCGTACTGGTTGCGATAACTCAAGATCAAACTGATCCCATCGATCTGAATGTCGTAAATCTTCCAGGCCTCGCTTTTCTCACGCAGGCAATAATAATCCACCGGGATCGGTGCCTGTCCCGGTATCACGAGATCAGTCGGCACCACAGCAATACGCCCGCCACCTTTTAGTTTGACAGGCCGGTAGCGCAGCTCCTCCTGACCGGTGTACTCGAACATCGCCGTAGCGTAACTGCGAATAAGCAGCTCTTTGAAGCCCACTGTAAAGTGCTGGCGCTGCACCTCGCTGGCGCTTTTCCAGTGACTACCCAGAATCAGCTTGGAGACCTTGCCCAGTGCAATATGCGGCACCACGAGTTTGTCAACCATCGTGTACAACGCCACTTCATCCGATTCCAACTCCAAGCGCCGTTCGCTAAGCTCTAAAATCAAATCCGACACGGTGGACCGAATCATCTCGTCCGCAGAGGGGCCAGCCTGAACAGCCGGACTTATGACGCCAAGGGTTATTCCCACCAGCGCTGGGCACAAACGGCAACGCCACAAAAAAGACAAAGATGTAATCAAGTCAGGTGGTTCATTCAAACAGTTCCGATGGTCCCGCTATTGTGCGGATTTATGACAGCGACCACAAATGGCATTTTGCTGTCAGTGTCAGAAAGGCCGGCTCAGCAGGATCAGCCGAGGCAATAAGGTCAGGGCGGCAAACAACGCTAAGGCCATGCCCAAAGCGGTAAGCAAGCCAAAGAATATTGTCGGCAGAAAATTCGACAACACCAGTATGGAAAAGCCCGCGATGATAGTGATCGCGGTATAGAAGATGGCCCGGCCGATGTTGGCGTGACAGTAGTGCAAAGTCTGCACGTAATTACCCAAACGGGGATACTCGTCGCGAAAACGGTAGATGTAATGGATGCTGTTATCGACCGCGATACCCAGGGTAATTGAAGCGATGGTAATGGTCATCATATCCAATGGGATACCACCCCACCCCATCAGTCCAAGGATAATCGCTGCCGCCAGCAGGTTAGGTACGATACCAATCACAGCGAGCTTCCACGAACGGAACAGGATCAACAGCATTAGCGCAATGCCGAGCATCACCAGGCCAAGGCTCAATATCTGCGAGCGGTACAGACTCTGCAGCATGTTGTTGTAGAGTACCGCCAACCCGGTCAACTGGAAACTGTCCTTCGGCAAGCCCAGCTGTTCGACCAGGCCCAAACGGATACCCTCCAACAGATCGTTGCGGCGCAGATCGGTTAGCGAGTCGCGTATTCGCGCCGTTACACGCGCCTCGTTATTCTCTATCGAAATGTATGGACTAAGCAGCGTTTCCTTGAGTGCTTCAGGCATCCGTTTGTACAGCACTGCCAATTCGAAGGTATCAAAGGTTTCGTCGCTGATCGCCTCGCCCACCCGGATCAACGAGGCCAGCGACAATACCTGGCCGACACCGTAGCGGCTCTGAAGAAAGTCATGCACAGCCTTGATCGTGTCGACCTTTTGCGACGTGAACCAGTAATCCGCCGGATCCCCTTGTGAGACGCTACCCAGCAGCAGCTCCAGCTCGTCCTCGTCATTACTCTTTGTAGCCTCTGCCACCGACTCGTCTTCGAAACGCACCACGATATCCAACGGTGTAGTCCCGCCCAGTTTGCGATCGATCAATTTCAACCCCTGATAAATCTCAGTATCGGTGGAGAAATAGTTGACGAAACTGTTCTCCACCTCAAGGCGGGTAATACCCACGGCGCTAAATAACACCAGCGCCAACGATACTCCCAGCACCACAAGGCCGCGTTCGGCCGCAAGGTGTGACAACCAGCCGGTGAATGAGGCTGCCGGCGCGGGGCGTCCAGCGGATGGCGC
>CAJWEF010000073.1 GCA_913031305.1 uncultured Acidiferrobacteraceae bacterium | reverse complement strand
GATATCTTCTTCGTCCAGCAGGAACTTGATTTTGTCTGCCATGGTGTTTTTCCTCCTTTTTGGTGAAGCGTATTTTTGCTAGGGTATTAAAACGTAATTTTACTAATGTGTAAATTAATTTATCTTGGTTTATATTAGGTGCTAGATATTAGTATTTATTGCTTACTATTTGTAAATATGAACAAGTTCAGGCTTTCTCGCCGAGCCACTTCGCCAGGGGTCATCCGAGGATGAGCCGACAGACTGAGATCCTTCGCCGGGCCACCGAGCTTTTTGAGCGCCAGGGTGTCACCCAAACCTCATTCGGAGACATCGCGCAGGCAGTGGGAATCACGCGCGAGGCAATCTATTATCACTTCAAAAGCAAAGAGGAAATTCTGCTCCAGATCATTCTTCCTCAAAGCAGTTCATTGTTAATGGCGCTGCGGGGCGTGCAGGCTACCGAGAACAGTTCCAGTGATAAGTTGCGCCAGGCGGTATCGACTCACCTGGGAAGTTACAACCCGCAGTATCTTGAGATGACCGTCATGCTGCGGGACAAGCACTTCCTGCAGGACCAAGCCGGTCTCGCCAAGTTACGCCAAATCTGGCGACAGTACACTGCCATCTGGATTCAGTTAATCAAGGAAGGCCAGGCAGCTGGTGAATTCAACTCTACACTCGATCCAGAGCTGGCGGCGAACGGTATTCTGGGGATGTGCAACTGGGTCTCCCGCTGGTACAGCCCATCTCAGAATATTGCCATTGAGGAGGTGAGCCAAACCTTCTTTTCTTTATGCCTGAACGGCTTGGCGACTGGTGCCGAAGTGTCAACAGGATTAGGCCGGGCGAGTCCTCCGCTCAGCCTCGGCATTACCCCATCTCGTCGTGGTGAAAAAAAAGTTGAAAATGCCGAACTGACCCAAACCGTACCCCGGCGCCCATGAGCCCCTCTCAGGTAAACGAAGCGCTGCCCGAATTATGCCTGCTGGGCAACGAGGCAGCGGCCCGTGGTGCATTGGAAGCCGGAGTTGAAGGGGTGTTTGCATACCCTGGCACGCCATCGACCGAAATCTCCATGTCATTTTTTGAATTGGCACGCCGGCCTCACGGCAACTCGCCCTCCCGCATCGACCCGGCAGGCAAAGCTCTACCACCATACTTTGAATATAGTATTAACGAAAAGGTCGCAATGGAAAAAGCAATTGCTTTTTCCATTGCCAACCGCCCTGCCCTTTGTTGCATGAAAAACGTCGGCCTGAACATCGCCTCTGACCCTCTGCTGAACATTCCCTACCAGGCTCTGGGGGCAGCACTGGTAGTAGTAGTCTGTGACGATCCCGGCTGCCACTCCTCCTCTAACGAACAGGATTCCAGGCACTGGTCTGAAGTCGCCAAGGTGCCGCTGTTCGATGCTGGGTCTCCGCAGGAGGCCTGCGAGATGACGCGTGACGCGTTTACGTTGTCATCGTTGATAAAATTGCCGGTACTGGTCCGGCTGACAACCCGGGTCAGTCACGCCCGAGGCATCATCTATACGCGCTCGCTACCGCGGCTGCCGGAGTCGGCTCACTTTGACCGACTGCCTGAACACATCAATGTCCCTAACCGCAACTCTTCCGGCCACCGGCTCTTGCTTGAGCGCTTAGGCAGCAAAAGTGTTATTCCTTTCAGTGAGCGTCATAACCGGATAATGAGCGAGCCACCTGCCACCCGTTATGGCGTAATCGCAGCCGGAGTCAGCGCCGGTTACACTCTTAGCCAGGCAAGAGATCTCGGCATGGATGAGCATCTGGCTGTGCTCAAGATCGGCCTGATTCAACCTTTCCCGCAGAAGGTGGTGGCAGAGTTTCTGCAGCGGTACAACCCAGTCCTGGTAATCGAGGAACTCGACCCGGTGATTGAGAACCAGGTACGAATTACCGCTCAGAAACACCGCTGCCGCAGTCACATCTTCGGCAAGGGTGATTTTGGCCTGGAGCCGGTAGGCGAGTTTAATCCAGCCCTGATCCGTCAAGCTTTGTGCGATTTCACCGGCTGCGCTGACCGAAATGCCGGGCGAGCCCTACTCCGGACTGATGTCTCGATGGCCAAATTGCCCCTCCGGCCACCCATCATGTGCGCCGGCTGCCCACATCGCGCCACTTTTTACGGCCTTAAACTTGCCATATCACAGCACCGCCACGATGCGATCCTTTGTGGCGATATCGGCTGCCTGGGTCTGGGTGCTCTACCACCACTGCGGATGATGGACACGCTCCATCACATGGGTATGAGCTTATCCATAGCCCAGGGACTGGATGCCGCCCTGGCCTCCAAGGACAACGGTCGGGGCCGTCCTGTCGCCCTGCTCGGAGACGGCACCTTTTTCCATTCGGGTATCCCAGCGTTGGTCAACGCAGTTTATACCAGGGCTCAGATGACCGTAGTTATCTTTGATAACCGGGCCATCGCCATGACCGGTGGCCAACCACATCCCGGTGCCACTGACGCTGCCAGTCCCAGCCCGTTCAGTGAAGTCACCATTGAGCCACTGGTGCGTGGCCTGGGTGTCGAATATGTCGCCACCATGGACCCACTGGACCTAAACCAGACCTGCACCGCAATCCATCAGGCGATGGCATTCGAAGGTGTTTCGGTACTGATCTCCAAGTCACCGTGTGTAATGCTGGCTACGGCCAGCAAGCCGCGACACCCGGTAACGGTCGACCCGGCACTTTGCCGTCGTTGTGGCAACCAGGACGCCCCCGACCTGCATTGCTCACAGAGTGCCAGCAACGGATCTGGCCTAGCCCGGGCCCGAGCTAACCGCCTGGCCCAGCGCCGCATTGCTGCCCATGTCCAGCGGTGTCCCGCTAACATCTGCAACCACGGGTTCTTTAATGCCATTATGGCGCAAGATTACCAGGCGGCACTTGAAATCGTCCGCGACAAGATGGTCTTTGCCGGTACTTGTGGCGAGATCTGCCATCGCCCCTGTGAAAGTTTCGATGACAATCTGATTCCGATCCGCGCGCTCAAGGCATTTGTCTCCTCAATCGCCCACCACCACGAAGACTTCTCAAATGTGCGCCAGCGGGTCGTATCGGCGAAAAAACAGCCCTACCGGGTGGTCGTGGTTGGCGCCGGACCAGCCGGACTTAGTGCCGCCTACGACTTGGTCCAGGCCGGTTATTCGGTAACAGTCCTGGAAAAGGAATCACAGGCTGGCGGCCTGCTCACACAGGTGATACCAGATTACCGGCTAGACAAGCGTCGTTACCAGCAGGAAGTAAAACTACTCGAACAACTCGGTGTTGAAATCCATTGTAACAATGCTCTTGGCCGGGACGTGCAGCTGACCACGCTGGTCGACAGCTACGACGCCGTAATACTTGCCAGCGGCCTGGACCAAGCTATCAGCCTTCCCCTGGTTGAAAGCACCATGGCGTCCGACCGGTGGTATTTTGCCAATGATTTTCTACGCCGCTTCAACAGCAATACACTCGAACTCACACCGGGGCTGACAGTACTGGTGATCGGTGGGGGCAACTCAGCCATGGATGCTGCCCGTGCCGCAAGCCGGCATCCGGCCGTTGTTCGGGTCATAGTGTCGTGCATTGAACAAATCGGCGCCATGCCAGCCTTTACGGAAGAGGTCAACGCCGCATTGGCCGAAGACATCGAGATAGTCGGCCACAGTGAACTGTGTTCCTGCGAGCCCACAGCCTGCGGAGCCAGAGTACAACTGGATTCGGTCGACGGTGGCGAGGCCCTGGCCCAGATTGAAGTTGGCGTCATTGTGGTCGCCATCGGCCGGCACGCCTCGGCTTTTTCGACCGGCACAAGAACACCGTTGACCTGTGCAGCCGATGGCCGACTCCTGGAGGGGAACGATGGTCCGTCAAGGTGCATCACCGGCCAGGGTGGCCACAATATTTTCGTTGCCGGCGATCTAGGTGAGACTAATCATCAGAGCCTGATCGGCGCTATCGGCAGTGGTAAACGTGCGGCAACTGGCGTCCGGAACCTGCTCGAAAGCCGAGCATATCCTTACGAGGGTGAGCAGGCGCTGATGACGCTGCAACGGCCCACACTGCAACCACTGCAACATAACAATGCACCTCCCATCCTGGCCACGGATTTACATCAAGATAAAGGCCAACTAAAGAATTTCGCGCTGATCCAGACCTGCGCCAGTTGTAACCACTGCATCGATGACTTCGGCTGCCCCTCACTGGTTCCCATAAATGGGCGTATCACCATCGACCAAGCGAGTTGTACGGGTTGTGGGTTATGTATTGCCGTCTGTCCCAACGGTGCGATCCAGGCAGCGTCACCTGCCTCGGATGACATCCTGGTGGGTAACGCCTGATGCGCAACAGCCGCACACTGGTGATCACCGGCATCGGCGGACAGGGAATCGTGTATCTCGTCAACCTGTTATGCGAGGCCGCACTGGCTGCCAGAATTCAGGTGGGTGCCAGCGAAATTCATGGCCTGTCCCAACGCGGTGGATCAGTCAATGCCTGCATGGTTTTCGGCCAATCCGCCAGCACTTTGCTCGGACCCGGTGAAGCTGACTATATGATTGGACTGGAGCCGTTGGAAGCCCAGCGCAATCAGGGTTTTCTGCACCGTGACAGCCGCGCGGTCATCGACACGCACCCGGTATATCCTTTTTCTGTCAACAGCGGTAGTGCGCGTTACCCCGACACCAGTTCATTTATAGAATTACTGCGCACCCAGATCGCCCAGGTCTTGCATATCGATTCCGCACTGAAACTGCCAGTAACGCTTCGCTCACTGTATGTCCTGGGGCAAGCATCTACCCTGGATGACTTTCCGGTTTCGGCCCACTTTTTGGGTGAAGCGATCACACGCAGTGCCCGGCCGGAACGGCGGGCTGACCACCTGGACGCCTTCAAGCATGGATGCGATCAAGGCACTACGATACCGGCCAACGCAGAATTAGCCCGCCCCCCCACAGAACACTAAGATCGTTCCACCATTTCAATCGTACCGGTACTGAGTGCATCGCGCAGTTCCTCTTTCAGCACCTTACCCATGGCATTGCGTGGCAAAACGGATGTAAACACCACCGCTCGCGGGTGCTTATAGCGGGCCAGAACGCCCTCGAAAGCACTACAGACCCCATCCACGGTCAATGTGCCCGGCGCAACGGCCACTACCACCGCAACGGGGACCTCACCCCATTTCGCATCCGGCATCCCCACGACAGCGGCTTCTTTGATGCCGGGGACTCCACTTAATACCTGCTCGAGTTCGGCGGGATAGATATTCTCCCCCCCGGATATGACCATGTCCTTCTTACGGTCGTGGATAAAGACAAAGCCGCGCCGATCACGAGACCCGATGTCCCCGGTCTTAAACCAACCGTCGACAAGCACCGCTGCTGTGGCCTCGGGATCCTGCCAGTATTCACGAAACAGGTTAGGCCCGCGCAGGAGCAACTCGCCCGGCTGGCCCGATGCTACATCGACTCCCTTACTCACGATACCTAACTGGGTGTGCGCTGCGCCACGTCCTACCGAGCCAATCGAGGTCAGTGCAGCTTCCCGCCTTTGATACAACGCCACCGGGCCAGTCTCAGTCGACCCGTAAACCTGGATGACGGGAACACCGCGTTCATGCCACGCTTCGATCAGTAGATGGGGGACACTTGAAGAACCGGTAGTCAGCATCTTGAGACACTGAACGTCTGTACGATGCCAGTCCGGATGCTGGATCAGCGCGCTGATAGTAGCTGGCACCAGAACCAGGTGGCTGGGTCGTTCCACCCGAAGCGCCGCCAGTGTCGCTCCGGGATCAAAACGCTGGTGCAAGGTTACGGTTGCCCCCACATACAGGGCAGGGGTCGTCTGAATATTCAGGCCACCAACATGAAACATCGGTAACACAGTCAACACGTGGGCTGAAGATGTCAACTCGTGCATATCAATACTGTTGAGTGCATTGAACAGCAGAGCTCGTTGGGTCAGAACTACACCCTTGGGTTGGCCGGTAGTGCCCGATGTGTACACCAGCAGTACAGGTGTTGTGGGGCCAGCTTGAGGGTCTGGTGCGGTTATGGACCGCGGACTGACTCGGTCATTACCATCTGCCGCTGGGTCGACTCTTGAATGTCCAGGTTCGAGCGCTTCACTTTCTGCCAGGGCACAGCTCGGACATTGCCTCACCAGGTCCGCTGCAAGTTGCTGGTGCGCCGGATCGGCGAATAACACACAGGCGCCTGCATGATTCACGACCCGTACCAATTCAGGTAACTCCAACCGCCAGTTCAGTGGTACCAGCATCGCCCCGAGTCGGGCACAGGCAAACAGCAATACCAGAAACTCTGGGGAATTGAATCCGAGGTAGGCGATTCGTTCACCAGGGCCGACCTGCAGCCCTTGTCGCAGCAACCCGGTCGCACCGTGCACCCGCTGACAAAGGCCGCGATAACTAATTGTCACGTCCCCGAACTGGAGTGCAAGCTTATCCGGTGTCGCAGCAGCGTGGGTTTCGATCCAGTCGGAAAGATCAGCAGTCATGGACAATTATGTTCGGTCCGGAATTTATCGCACACTTATTGAGGTTATATTATGCCGCCTTGGTACCACAATCGGCAGAGACGATTTAGCCATAGAAAATTGATATGACATCAAAAGAGCAAACCGGGCCAGTTTCCGACGGTTGGTCCGCGCAGCAGGTCGCAGAGCGCTGCGCCGAGCAGATCAGCGCCAGCGATCGAGCCATCGCCCAGCTCGGCATGGTCTTAGAGGAGATCAGGCCAGGCTACGCCCGCTTGTGCATGATGGTACGTGAAGACATGCTGAACAGTCACGAAACCTGCCATGGCGGCATGATCTTCACCCTGGCCGATTGCGCGTTTGCCTTGTCCTGCAACACCGGCAACCACGAAACCGTGGCGGCCGCGGCTAGCATTGATTATTTGCGGCCCGCCCGCAGTGGCGATCAACTGACCGCGGTTGCAAAGGAGCGTGCTCGCTCCGGCCGTACTGGGATCTGCGAAGTCAGCGTCTGCAATCAACGCGGTGAACTGCTGGCCCAGTTCCGCGGCCGCTCACACCAGACCGCCAACAAGATAGTGCCGGAACTGCCCCAGGTATCGCTGGCCAGTACCCAATCGGACGAGCACGGTAGATGAGTCCTGGTACCGCCATCGGCACTGGCCTCGAAGCGATTGAAACGGCGAGCCGCGATGAACTGACTGCGTTACAACTACAGCGACTGCATGAGACCTTGCAGCGTGCCTATGACCACGTTGCCCTGTACCGGGACAAGTTCGACCAGGCTGGAATCCAACCCGGCGATATCAGGTCACTCGAGGACCTGGGCCGGCTGCCAGTGACCTCCAAACAGGACCTGCGGGATCAATATCCTTTTGGCATGTTTGCCGTGCCTATGGAGCAGATAGTTCGGGTGCACGCCTCCAGCGGCACTACCGGCAAACCCACCGTGGTTGGCTACAGCCAGGACGATGTGGACCTATGGGCTCAGGTGATGGCCCGCTCAATCTATGCCGCCGGCGGCCGGGCCCGGGACAAGGTTCACATCAGTTTCGGCTACGGCCTGTTCACTGGCGGACTCGGCGCACACTACGGGGCAGAACGGCTGGGCTGTACCGTCATTCCCATGTCCGGTGGCCAGACAGAAAAGCAGGTGCAACTGATCCGTGACTTCGAACCGGAAGTGATCATGGTAACCCCTTCCTATGCTCTTAATATCGCTGATGAGTTCGAGCGCCAGGGAGTGGACCCGGCAGCATCCTCACTGCGGGTGGGCCTGCTTGGTGCCGAACCATGGACTGAAGGCATGCGCACCGAAATCGAACAGCGCCTGGGCATCGATGCGCTGGACCTTTATGGTCTGTCAGAGGTGATTGGCCCGGGAATCGCCCAGGAGTGCCTTGAGGCCAAGGACGGTCTGACCTTGTGGGAGGATCACTTTTACCCGGAAATTATCGACCCAGATAGCGGTACAGTGTTGCCAGACGGCGAGCCGGGCGAACTGGTGCTCACCTCACTGACCAAGGAGGCAATGCCCATCATCCGCTACCGTACCCGTGATCTGACGCGACTGCTGCCGGGTACCGCACGAACAATGCGGCGGGTAGAAAAGATCACCGGCCGCAACGATGACATGCTTATCATCCGCGGAGTCAATGTTTTTCCCTCCCAGATCGAGGCGCTGGTACTAGAGCAGCCTGGCCTATCACCGCATTATTTCCTGGAGGTCTACCAGGAAGGTCCCTTAGACGCTATAGACGTGCTGGTGGAATTGCGCGAGGGCACCACAGCCAGTAAAAAGGAAACGACAACCTTGCAACGACGGATCAAAGACCTGGTTGGCATCAGCAGTACCGTCCATGTCGTTGATATCGGCACCATTGAACGCAGTCAAGGCAAGGCGCGGCGCGTGAACGATACCCGTAAAAAAAACTAAGCCCTCAGCAGATCAGAACTATCCAGTCCCTGTCTACGCGTTAACTACTGCGACAGGTTTAGCGGCCTGCCCAGCCAGCGCCACACCGGCACTGAAAGCAGCCAGGTTCAACTGCTGAAACTTTGCCGGTACACGCTGGCGGATCACTGCTTCTAGGGTATCGGTCGCGACCGTGCCGGCCGCTTCATTAAGCGCACCCAGCGCGACAATGTTGGTCACCCGCAGACTACCTACCGAACGCGCCGTCTGCACCAGCGGTAAAGGCAGAATCTGGCAAGTGTCCTCCGGCCGCTCCTCAATCTGCTCGTCGATCAGTACCAGAGCATCAGGAGCCAACAATCCCGCGGTCGACGAAACCGCAACCGAGTCGAGTATCACCACCAGATCCAGTGCGGTAACCAAAGGGTAATCGACCGCACCTGCACTGACCACCAGATCGGCCCGACTGAGCCCGCCACGTGAAGTTGGTTCATAGCTGGTGGACCAGGCAACCTGTTGGCCCTCCCGTACCAAAGCCTCGGCCAGAATCCGACCAGCCAGGAGTAATCCCTGGCCGCCACTGCCACTGAGTCTGAGTTCGCGGTGCTCCCAACTCATCGGCGACCCTTAACGGCAACTGCCAGCTTAGCCACGATATGCTCGCGGTAGTTGGCACCATATTCAGGACGCTCATTACGAGCCAGGATCCCGGTGCTCCAGTTACCCGGACGAAAAGGCTGGTCGACCACATTGCCGTAGGACTCGGGGCGAATGGCTGATTTTTGCTTGAGAATCATCTCCGTCGAATTTCCAAGGTCATTTTTGCGCCCGAAAATTTCAGTGCAGTCCGATATCACCTCTACAAACGAGAATCCGCGGTGTGATAACGCAGCCCTGAACAGGTCCTTGAGGCTGGGGGTTTGCAGGGTGATCTCGCGACCCACAAGGCTGGCGCCGGCTGCAGCGGCCAACTCACAAGCATCGAATACAGGCTCGTGGTTACCCAATGGCGTCGTCGTGGTAAAGCGATCATTACTGGTGGTGGGTGAAACCTGTCCGCCAGTCATACCGTAAACCTCGTTATTGAGCATCACACAGGTCAGGTCCAGGTTGCGACGGCAGGCGTGAATCAGATGATTGCCACCAATCGCCAGGCAATCGCCGTCACCGGTGATCACCACCACTTCCAAATCCGGGCGGGCCAGTTTAAGTCCGGTCGCAAAAGCCAGAGGCCGGCCGTGGGTAACGTGCATGGTGTTGGTATCAACATAAGCCGCGGTCCGTCCGGAGCAACCAATACCAGATACCAGGGCCAATTTATCCATGGAAATATCCAGTTCATGCAAAGCCCACAGTAGTGCCCGCAAGGCAATACCATGACCGCAACCCGGACACATGAAGTGCGGGAACAGGTCGGTCCGCAAATAATCGCGAATCTCGAAGTCGCTGTGCTCAGCGCTACTCATGTGCTGCTAAATCCATAATCTGTTGTTCAATCTGCTGGGGAGTAATCACTTCACCGTCCACACGGTTGAGCCGAGCAATCGGGGTGCCAGCGCAGACTCGCTCGACCTCCCAACACAACTGGCCGGCATTCATCTCCGGTACCAGCACGGTCTTAGCGCTGGCCGCGGCACTGCGCAGCGCCTGCTCTGGAAAAGGCCATAGTGTGACCGGCCGGAACAACCCGGCCCGCAGGCCCTGCTCACGAGCCCGGCGTACTGCCCGACGCGCAGCCCGCGCTGTAATTCCATAAGCCACCACCAGAATCTCGGCATCTTCACAATCAATTGCTTCAAAACAATCCACCAGGTCACGATGACGTTCCAACTTACCCAGGATACGGTCCATCATCGGTGCTACCAGCACCGGGTCCTGGGTTGGAAATCCATCCTCGCCGTGGGTCAAGCCCGTTGTATGAGTACGGTAACCAGCTCCAGGGCGCGGCATAGGCGGAACATCATCACCGTTGATGGCGTAAGGCTTGAAGGTATCCACCGGGCTGTCGGCCCACTTACGATCGATCAGTGTCAGCGACTCCGGTGCCGGTACCGCCACGGTTTCTACCAGGTGACCGATAATCTCATCGATTAACACCACCACCGGTACCCGCAACTGCTCAGACAGGTTAAACGCGCGAATGGTCTGACTGTAGATTTCTGCCACTGAATCTGGTACCAGTGCGATCACCACCGTGTCACCATGCGAGCCCCAGCGGGCCTGCATGACATCACCTTGCGATGGGCGGGTGGGCATGCCGGTGCTCGGCCCACCACGCATGACATCGATCACCACGCAGGGAATCTCCGCGCCCATCGCGTAACCCAGGTTCTCTTGTTTCAAAGAGAATCCCGGGCCACTGGTGGCTGTCATCGCCTTGACCCCACCGATCGAGGCGCCAAGTACCGCGCCGATAGATGCGATCTCGTCCTCCATCTGGATAAAAACGCCACCCACTTGCGGCAGTTCCCCTGCCATTCGCTCGGCGATTTCCGAGGAAGGGGTAATCGGGTAACCGGCATAAAAACGACAGCCAGCAGCGACTGCCGCCAGCGCACAGGCGTGATTGCCTTGCAGGTTGCGCATCTGGGTTTGGGCGCTTGCAGACATTCAGACCTGCGCTTCAACCGTCTGGATATGAATCCGGATTGCAAAATCCGGGCACAACCACTCACACAACCGGCAACCAGTACAGGCTGCAGGGTCAGATATCTCGACGACTTCTCGCTCGTTCAACAGCAGACAGCGTTCGGGACAGACCTTGACGCAGATATCACAGCCCTTGCACCAGGCTTCGGTAATTTCAAGCTCAGCGGGCGCCCTAACCGGTTCCAGCACCACAGGAGTAACCGACTCGGCCGCATTTGAAGCGGGAGGGTTTAGCGCCCACTCCCGGCCTGTGGTAAACGCCCGCCGATTGACCTCAACGGTCTGAGGCGGCACAGCGGCTGCAATCAGGCTCTGCCAGTCCTCGACTGGGAATTCAAGCGCCGTGGACAAGGCTCCCAACAGCACGGTGTTCGCCGCTTTTGAGTTACCCAACTCAGCGGCAATTCCGCCAGCATCGAGCGCCAAGGTGCCAGGCAACTGTGAGCGGATCTCGTTCACGGTCAGCTGGTCGTACCCAGAGAGGCCGCCAGGTTGGCGGTTACAGCAGGCAAAGGGTGGCACAATCTGCTGGGTGTCAGCAATAAAAGTGCCGGTGTGCGGATTCAGGTATCTGAGCCAGCGCAGCCCCTCTGCCCATTCCAACGCCAGAATGACATCCGCTTCACCAGTGGGGATGGTTGGGGAATAAACCTGCTCGCCGAATCGGACATGGCTAAAAACCACGCCACCTCGTTTCGCCATCCCGTGCACCTCACTCTGTTTGACCTGCAGCTGGTGCTGTTGACACAACAGCGCGATGACCTTGGATACCATGATGACGCCCTGGCCGCCGACTCCGACCACCAGC
>CAJWEF010000072.1 GCA_913031305.1 uncultured Acidiferrobacteraceae bacterium | reverse complement strand
ACAGAGTCAAATAGCTATCAGGGATAACAGCACTGATGTGAAACAGACAAGGGCAAGGTTTTGGGGGTACTGATGGCACCAGGTGTTGCATCTACTAATAAGCAAATTGCTATTCCTTATCCCTTTGCGTTCAAAGACCCTCGTTGAGTTTTCGAGGCTCTGTTGTGGCAAATTCCATTTCACCCTTTAAAGAATACCCATCCGGGAACTTACAAGTTCGATATACAAGCATTAAATTTTACATAGTGAAATTTTTTCGCGAACCCTTCATCACCTGCCCAAAGGATGCATCGGAATGAAAGAGGACTTCAAAATGGCGTCACCCGTTTCCTTGAATGTTGCGGGCGATATCGCTGTGATCGAGGTTTCACACCCGCCTGTGAATGCCCTTTCGCAAGCGGTACGCGCCGGACTGGCGGACTGTGTGTCGCGAGCGGCCAAGACAGAAGACGTTCAGGCCATCGTCATCTACGGCGCTGGGCGAACATTTATCGCTGGCGCTGACATTCGTGAATTTGGCAAACCTGCGCTGGAGCCCTACCTGTCCGAGGTGATCAACAGGATTGAGGCCACGGCGAAACCCGTTGTCATTGCCTTGCACGGAACTGCGCTTGGCGGCGGGCTTGAAGTGGCTCTGGGTGGCCACTATCGGGTCGCTCTATCGAGTGCGAGGCTTGGCCTTCCCGAAGTCACCCTTGGTTTGTTGCCTGGCGCCGGCGGGACCCAGCGCCTGCCAAGGCTGGCTCCTGTAGATAAAGCACTTGCGATGATCACAACAGGCCGTCAGATCGATGCGAAACAAGCACTGGAACTGGGGATCATCGACAGGATCGCCGATGGTGATGATGTGCGCACGGCGGGCATCGATTTTGCCAGGGAAGTGATCGCCCAGGGAAAGGGCGTACGCCCGACGAGCGCGCTTGCGTGTCATGCGGTTGATGCACAAGTGTTTGATGCGGCACGGGCCAAGCTCGCACAATCGGCCCGTGGTCAAATCGCACCGCAGAAATGTGTCGACGCCATTCAGGGGGCGGTGACACTGCCCTTTGCCGAAGGGCTTGCGCAGGAACGCGCATTGTTTCAGGATTTGATGCGCTCGGATCAACGCGTGGCCCTGATCCACGCGTTCTTCTGCGAACGTCAGGTCGGCAAGCTTCCCCAAATCCAGGGCGTGAGGGCGCGGCAACTCGCCACTGTCGGGGTCGTTGGTGGCGGCACGATGGGTGCAGGCATAGCGGTCAGCGCCTTGCTGGCGGGGCTGCGTGTAACCCTCGCCGAGCGCGATGAAGATGCCCGCGAGCGCGCAGGTGCGACCGTCTCGAAACTGCTGATGGGATCTGTCAAACGCAACAAACTGAGCCAGGGCCAATACGATGCCATTATGGCCGGTGGCTTCAAGAGCACAACGGACTATGCTGATTTTGCCGATGCCGATGTGGTTATTGAGGCGGTGTTCGAGAACATGGAGGTTAAAAAGGAGGTCTTCGCCAGGCTGGATGCGGTATGCAAACCCGGCGCGATCCTGGCGTCCAACACTTCTTATCTGGACGTCAATGCAATCGCAGCCATGACATCGCGGCCCGAAGATGTCATCGGGCTGCACTTTTTTTCACCCGCCCATGTGATGAAGCTGTTGGAGGTCGTGGTCGCCGACAAGACCTCGCCCGAGGTCGTTGCCACAGGATTTGCTCTGGCAAAGGTTCTGCGCAAGGTTGCCGTGCGTTCAGGTGTTTGCGACGGGTTTATCGGCAATCGGATCCTGTCCTATTACCGCAAGGCGCTTGATGGCGCGGTGATGGCCGGGGCCAGCCCCTTCGATGTTGATCGCGCCCTGGTGAATTTTGGCCTGGCCATGGGGCCTTTTGCCGTTGGCGATCTGGCCGGGCTCGACATCGGCTGGGCAACGCGCAAACGCCTGGCCCCCACGCGCGATCCGCGTGAAGCCTATGCCGAGTTCTCTGATCGTCTTTGCGAGATGAACCGGTTTGGACGCAAAACGAACCGGGGTTTTTACATCTACGAAGATGGGAAATCTGCACCTGATCCGCAAGTGGATGAAATCATTGTCGCAGAACGCGCCGCTAAAAAGATCGATGCCCGGTCGATTTCTGACCAGGAGATCGTCGACCGTTATATGGCGGCGATGGTAAACGAGGCCGCGCGCGTGGTGGAAGAAGGCATTGCCCTGCGCCCGCTGGATGTCGACGTGGTCTTTTTGAACGGCTATGGGTATCCGCGCTGGCGTGGCGGGCCGATGCACTATGCAGATACCGTGGGCCTCGACAAAATCCTGAACGATATCAAGGCATTTGCCGCAGAGGACGATTTTCTCTGGAAACCCGCGCCGCTGTTACAGCGGCTGGTGGCGAAGGGTGAGACCTTTGCCAGCCTGAACCCATAAGAGTGAACCCATAAGGACCAAACACATGAAACAAGCCGTCATCGTCTCAACCGCACGCACAGGGCTGGCCAAGTCTTATCGCGGCGCCTTCAACGAAACCCACGGCGCCACGATGGCCGGTCATGCGATCGAGCATGCTGTCACGCGTGCCGGGATCACCCCGGACCTGTTGGAGGACGCCTTTCTCGGCTGTGGCTATCCCGAGGGCTGGACTGGCAGTAACATCGCCCGCCAGGCGGTGATCCGGGCCGGATTGCCTGTCAGTGTGGCGGCAACCACGGTGAATCGGTTCTGCTCGTCCGGCCTGCAGGCGGTAGCGATGGCCTCGCACGCGATCGTGCAGGAAGGTGCGCCGGCAGCGATTGCCGGAGGGGTCGAGAGCATCAGTCAGATGCCTCCCAGCCGCCCGCCGCAGGCGCAGGAAAGCTGGATTGTCCAGAACAAACCGGACATCTATCTGCCGATGATCCGGACCGCCGATATCGTCGCCAAACGCTACGATGTCAGCCGCGAGGCGCAGGACGAACTGTCGCTGCAGAGCCAGAAGCGCACCGCCGCCGCGCAGTCCGCCGGAAAGCTGGATGATGAAATCGTTCCGATTACCGTAACCCAGGCTTTCAAGGATAAGGAAACCGGCGAGGTGACCCGTAAGGAGGTCACCTTTGGTATGGACGACTGCAACCGTCCCAACACAACGCTTGAGGCGCTCGCCGGCTTGGCACCGGTGCAGGGCGATGGATACTTCGTGACGGCCGGAAACGCCTCGCAATTGTCAGATGGCGCGGCGGCTCTGGTGGTGATGGATGCCAACGTGGCCGAACGCGAAGGGATCGAACCGCTGGGTGCCTTCAAGGGCTTTGTCGCCGCCGGTTGCGAGCCCGACGAAATGGGCATTGGCCCGGTCTTTGCCGTCCCGCGCCTGCTGGAGCGTCACGGACTGAAGGTCAACGATATCGATCTATGGGAGTTGAATGAAGCCTTTGCCAGCCAGGCCCTTTATTGTCGGGATCACCTGAAGATCGACCCCGATGTCTGCAACGTCAACGGCGGCTCCATTGCGATCGGTCACCCCTTTGGCATGACCGGTGCCCGAATGACCGGACACCTTCTGATAGAAGGCAGGCGTCGCGGTGCCAAGTTGGGTGTGGTGACGATGTGTATCGGTGGTGGTATGGGTGCTGCTGGTCTGTTTGAGATTTTCTAAGGGGCCTGAGCGTGGATTTAAGCTATACCCAGGAACAGCAAGAATTCCGCAAGGAAGTACGCGAATTTCTGGCAGAAAATCTGCCGTCTCGTATCAGTGAGAAAGTGCGCCTGGGCAAGCGCCTGGTCAAGAGTGATACGCAAGAATGGAGCGCCATGCTGAACGCGCGTGGCTGGCTGGCGGCCAACTGGCCCAAACAATATGGCGGCGCAGAATGGGATGCCGTGCAGCGCCAGATTTTTGAAGAAGAGACGTGTCTGGCTCACGCACCGCGTCTGGTACCTTTTGGCCTGACGATGCTGGCGCCGGTTCTACTGGCCTTTGGTACTGAGGAGCAACGCCAGCGCTTTCTGCCCCGCATCCTGAGTGGCGCGGATTGGTGGTGCCAGGGGTATTCCGAGCCGGGCGCAGGGTCGGACCTTGCCGCCCTGAAAACTACCGCGGTGCCAGATGGCGATCATTATGTCGTCAACGGCCAGAAGACCTGGACTACGCTGGGCCAGCACGCGAACTGGATCTTCTGCCTTGTACGCACCAGTGCCGATGTGAAGAAACAGTCGGGCATTTCCTTCTTGCTGATCGATATGGAAACGCCCGGCGTCACCGTGCGACCGATTGTCCTGATCGATGGCCAGGCAGAGGTGAACGAGGTTTTCTTCGACAACGTGCGTGTGCCGGTCGAAAACCTGGTGGGCGAACAGGACAAGGGCTGGACCTATGCCAAATATCTGCTGACCCACGAGCGCACCAGCATTGCCGGCGTGGGCTTTTCGGATGCGGCACTGGCCACGCTCAAACATGTCGCCGCGCATACCATGGCCGGGGGCAGTCCGCTGGACCGAAACCCGCATTTTGCAGCCCGGATGGCGCAGGTGGAAATCGACCTGATGGCGATGCGCACAACCAACCTGCGGGTGGTGAGCGCTGCTGCCAAAGGACAAGCGCCGGGGGCCGAAAGCTCGATGCTCAAGATCAAGGGCACGATCCTGCGCCAGGAGCTGACGTCACTGTTGCGCCGCGCGGCAGGGCCTGATGCGATGCCCTATCTGCCCGAGTTTCTGGAAGGTGGCGACAACACCGACCCATTTGGGCCAGAGCACGCGCCTTCAGCCGCGCCGACTTATTTCAACATGCGTAAATTGTCGATCTTCGGCGGCGCGAACGAAATTCAGCGCACGATCATTGCCAAAGCAATCCTCGAACTGTGAAAGGCGGGTAGACATGGATTTCAACCTGACAGAAGAACGGGCCATGTTACGCGACATGCTGCAGCGGTTTCTTGGCGAGCGCTATGACCACGACGCGCGCCGCAAGTTGATCGCCTCGGGTGCGGCCTATGATACGGATATCCTGACCGAACTGGCCAAGCTGGGCATTCTCGGTGCGATGTTCAGCGAAGATGACGGCGGCTTTGGCGGCACGGGGTTCGACCTGCTGGTGGTCTTCGAAGAGCTCGGGCGCGCAGGCACGATCGAACCTGTAGTGGGCTCGGCTGTTCTGGCCGGTGGTTTGCTGGCCGAGCTCGGCAACGCATCACAGAAAACTCTGATCGATGAGGTGATCGGTGGTGCCACTGTTCTGGCGCTGGCCCATGGTGAGCCGCAATCGCGATATGACCTCAGCCATGTCCACACCACCGCACAGGCAGATGGCAGTCAGATTGTCCTCAATGGCACCAAGACCCATGTGATCAACGGGGCTCAGGCCGAAACATTGGTGGTGTCTGCACGGGAAAACGGCACAAAGGATGATGAGCTGGGGATTTCCTTGTTCCTTGTGCCATTTGCCTTTGAAGGCGTGACCTGTATCGATCATCGTAATGTTGACGACACCTCGGGCGCGCGGATCGTCTTTGACAATGTGCGCCTTGCCGAAAGCGACCGGCTGGGAAAGGCAGGCAATGCATTTGCTGCGCTCGAGACCGCAACCGCCCGCGCGACCCTGGCGGTTTGCGCCGAAGCGGTCGGGGCCATGGAGGCGGCCAAGGCGCTGACTGTGCAGTACCTGAAGGAACGCAAGCAGTTTGGTGTGCCGATCGGAAAATTCCAGGCGCTGCAGCATCGCATGGTGGATGTTCTGATCGAGATCGAACAGGCGCGGTCTGCGGTGGTCAATCTCGCCGGGAACCTTGAGGCCGAGCGCAATATTCGCGAGCGTCATGTCAGCGCGACAAAGAACCTGATCGGTCGGGTCGGTGCCCTGGTGGCCGAAGAAAGCATCCAGATGCATGGCGGCATCGGCATGACGGATGAATATGCGCTTTCGCACCTTGTCCGACGCCTGACGATGATCGATCATCTTTTTGGAGATGTAGATCATCACCTGGAGCGTTTCATCACGCTCAGCGCGGCCTGATCCATGGCTGAGGCAAACCATCGCCGTGAGCCGCTGGCGCTGTCGCGCCTGTTGGGCTTTCGCGTAGAGGTCTATCCCGAACACAAGCAGGCGCATTGCCTGCTGGACGCCTCCGAAGTGCATGTAAACCGCAGTGGCGTGGTGCATGGCGGTATATCGGCAACGTTGCTGGATACGGCCAGCGGCGTCACTGCAAGCCTGACCGTGGATGACAGCGGACTCGCCCCGTTTACCACCGTTTCGTTGAACATCAACTATATAGCCGCTGCGCGCCCCGGTATGTTACGCGCCGAGGGTCGCCTTACCGGCGGCGGACGGGTGTTGACCTTTGTTGAAGGTACGTTGACTGATTCCGAGGGTCGACTGATCGCTACCTCCACCGGTGTGTTCAAACGTTTGCGCGAGCGACAGGGGGAAACATCATGAGTAAGCGCTTTCGACGCGCGCGAAATCGATACCGCATTGCGCAGGCAGTCGCTGCGCAATACCATCCGCTCGTTACGCAGTGAAACGACCGATCTGGCGTCGCCTCTGGAGTTGGAGAACCCAGGTATCGATATTCAGGTGCTGATCAAACAGCCTTTGGCGCTGTTGGGTGCAATGCCTGTGCAACGGGCGACATCACACATGGGATCCTGTCGGCTGGGCACGCGTTTGGTTTTGTCTACAAGGCCGAGTCCATGATCGAGATTATTGCGTGTGTCGAAGCCGGCCGCATTTGGCACTTGGCCGTCTGAATGACGCTCTCTGACAGTCTTGGGGGGTAATGGTGCAAACCCGGATACATGATTTTCTCAACGAAGCGGTCACAGCCAAAGGTGCGGAACAGGCCCTGATCGATTTTGCAGATCGCACGTATAGCTGGGACGAGCTGCAAACTGCGGTCGATGATGCCGAAGCTGAGTTGAAAGAGGTTGGGCTACGGCCCGGTGACCGCGTCGTGCTGGTCTTTGAAAACTGCATCTCAGTCGCGGCCTTTATTTTTGCCGCAAGTCGCATGGACGCCATTGTCGTAGTCGTGAACGCCCGGCTGACCGGGGCGGAGCTGGAAAGGATAATTGCCCATAGTGATCCCAGCGCCGTTGTTTTCTGCACCCAAGCCTCCGACACGGCTCAGGCGCATAGCGTCGAATGTAGTGCAACCAAGGTGTACGGCGCCTTCGTAGAGGCGGCGATATTCAAACGTGCGAGCAGCACGCCTGAGCCGGTTTTTTCCGCACCGTCCGAACAGGTTGCAATCCTGCTTTACACCTCGGGTACGACTGGGGCGCCAAAGGCGGCAATGCTGACCCATGGAAACCTGATCGCGGCGGCCCATGCCTCGGCCAAGGTGCGCGACATGGCGGCTACCGATATGTGTTATCTGGCGTTGCCACTGTCGCATATTTTCGGTCTGGTCACCTTTCTTGCGGTGTGTTCGGCCAAAGCGGCAATGCGTCTGGAGGCTAAATTCTCTGTTGAGCGGCTGTATGACGCTTTACAAAGTAATGTGACCCATCTGCCGGCGGTACCGCAGATGCACGCGCATCTGTTTCACTATGTCCACGAACAAAACAAACCCGCCTGCAACCGCGGCGTGCTGCGCTACGTCTCCTCCGGCGGCGCACCGCTGGATCCTGTCTGGAAACGTGAAGCCGAGGCTTTTTATGGCTTGGCTCTACAAAACGGCTATGGCCTCACCGAATCAGCTGCTGGTGTCTGCCTGACGGTCAACAAGTTGGGCGACCCGGATATCAGCGCCGGCCGGCCGATGCAGGGATGCGTCCTGAAACTCGATATGCACTCTGTGGGGGCAGAGCCAGACAAGGGAATAGGCGAGATCCTCGTTGGTGGCCCTCAGGTGATGAAGGGGTATTTCCGGGACGCTGACGAGAGCGCAAAAGTCCTGACGGATGACGGGTTTTTTCGCACCGGCGACCTGGGGCGCTGTGACGAAGAAGGAAGGTTGCATATTGCAGGTCGCTCGAAAGAGCTGATCATCCGATCAGGCTTCAACGTTTATCCGGTTGAGGTCGAAGCCGCGCTGACAGATCATCCCGAAGTTATTGTTGCCGGGGTTGTGGGGCGCGCAGTAAGCGGGAACGAAGAGGTGTTGGGCTTTGTCAAGATTGCCCCTGACTGCACTTTGACCGAGGCAGATCTAAAAGCCTTTGTGCACGACAAGCTTGCTCCCTACAAGCGTCCGTCGCGAATCATTCTGGCGCCAGATCTGCCTGCAGCGCCCACTGGAAAGATCTTGAAATCCAAATTAATCGACTTTTTTTCCCAAGACCTGGGTAACCCGCAGGAATCTGGAACTGGAGGCGGGACCTAAACCGGCGCAAAACAGTCATTTGGTGTTGTATCAACTGTTGTCGCAGAATCATTTTCGACATGGTTGCTTAATGCCCGCTGTGATCGGGCTGTGACAAGGGCACTCCTGCCATCACGTGGAGTCATGTTTGTGGCTGTCACTTTTGCGAGCAGCGCAGGGTATCGTGTGACTGCCGGGTGGCTTGGGCGCTTGCAAAAAGCGACAGCACAGGTGACGCCGCGCAACGCGGATTCAATACAGAAAAAAGAGCGAACTGGCTAATTAGAGATAACAACTGCGATATGAAACAGGCAACACCATGGTTTTAGCCCTGCTGATGCGCGAGGCGCCGCATCTGGTAAAAGCCAATTGGGGTTCCTGATCAGGTCATCATTGCAGTACAGATTATCTTAGCAGCCCTTGAAATTGGGTGGCCGGCGTTGCGCCATTGCTTGCACGCCTTCCTGGAAATCCGCACTCGCACGCAATCGACTTTGTTCTGCCAGTTCATGTTCGGTTGCCCCGACAACCGCTTGCGCAAGACCCTCGCGCAAGGTCCGCCGGATAGCGTGCACTGCTAATGGAGCGGACATGGCAATCTCGCTGGCCAATGCGAAGGCACTTTGGCGCACCTCAGAGTGTGGTACCAGTTCATCGGCAAGCCCAATGGCATGTGCCTTGGCTCCGGAAATCCGCCGCCCGGTGAGTAGCAGCAAGCTGGCATGGCTCGTACCCACCAGGCGCGGCAACGTCACGCTAAGACCAAAACCCTGGTGAAAGCCCAGGCGGGAAAAATTAGCCGCAAAACGGGCTTCTGCACAGGTCACGCGATGGTCTGCCGAACAGGCCAGCCCCAGGCCGCCACCGACAGCCGCACCCTGGATTGCGGCGATTACAGGTTTTTCGGCCTGAAAAATGCGCGCGGCTTCGCGGTAGATATTGCCCGCCTGAGTATCCAGTTGTTCTTGCCCCCACGAGTCCCGAGCCGAGAAATCGGCGCCGGCACAGAAATGCTTGCCTTCTGAACACAGCACGATGGCTCGGCAATTACTGTCTTGATCAAGCTTTGCGTATGTGTCTGCAATCTGACGAATTAACTCGAGATCAAAAAAATTATTCGGTGGCCGGTGGATTTCAACCGTCGCCACGTAGTCGGTGATTGTGACGCTGAGTTCTTCGCGTATCGCTTCGGACATTGTCAGTTCTCCAGATTATTTTTCTACAAAGATGTCAGGAGTGGATCAGTTGCTGTCGGGCGGTGCATCGGCGCTGCGAGTAGTAATCAGCGCGTCGGCTACAGTGATGCCCTTGCCCGGCGCATGGACTATTACAGGATTAAGATCCAGCGTGCCCAGCACTGCTTCGTTGGCGAGGCTGAATTGGCTGACAGTTACCAGCAAATTCACCAGTGCATCCATGTCGCCGCCGCTTTGCCCGCGCACGCCTTTGAGGAGAGGCATGCAGCGCAACCTGCTGACCAAGGCCTTGGCCTGGCGGTGACTCACAGGCAGTGGGGTGGTCACAATGTCGTTGAGCACCTCGACCAATATGCCACCACTGCCTACAGACAATAGCAGTCCAAAGTCATGATCGTGGTGCACTCCGACAATGAGTTCGATACCGAAGCCGGCCATGCGCTCCACGCGAACCCCATCAATCCGGGCATCGGAAAACTGGTCATGAGCCGATTGAACCATCGCGGTATAGGTTGACGAGATAAGTGCTGGCTCGACCAGATTGAGCGCAACCCCTGCGGACTCTGTTTTGTGCGGAATATCGCGTGACTGCAATTTCAATGCCACCGGCAGACCAAGTTCCGCTGCCGCGGTTACCGCGCCTGCGGCCGAAGTCGCGAGTACTCCCAAAGGGCAGTCGACCCCTGCCCGGGCCAGAACTTCCTTCGCCTGGTGCTCGGTATACATTGCAGTTTCTGGATCGAGAACTGCATGTTGCGAATCTGCCTCGCCGATCACGCTCTCGTGCGGATCAAAATTATCCAGGAACACCGCATAGTCCGCCATGGCTTTAATTGCCTGGGCCGTGTTGGACATGTTCTCTAGACAGGGAAAACCGGCCTGAGCCAGCAGCTCGACTGCACGCGGATGAGCCCGGGTGTAAGCACAAAAGATAATCGGTTTTTCAAGGCTTTGGCCGAGCTGGACCAACGCGTCGAAATCAGATTCTATATAGGTGGGATGGGCGAGGGACCCCACAACCAGTAGTGCATCAATGCTTGGCGACGCCGCCAAGATTTCAAGCACCGGTGCGTAACCGAGCTTAAAGATAACCTGGGCAGTGACGTCGACCGGGTTTCGCGAAGCACCGTACGCCGGCAGTATGGCATCGATTTTTGCGCGGGTTACGCAGTCGAGCTCCGGCACATGAAGCCCGTGCATGTCGCACTGATCTGCAAGCCAGGCACCGGCACCACCCGAAGGTGTGAGTATGCCTACACGTGTGCCGCGCGGCAGGTGCTCGTGGAAATACGCGAACGCCGCAGCCACATCTATCATATGGTCACTGTCGTTGCCGTTAATGATGCCATAGCGTGAAAACACCGCTCTGTAGGCCGAATGTGATCCAGCCAACGAAGCTGTGTGTGAAACCGCCGCCGCCGCAGCTGCCTCGGAATGTCCAACCTTGGCAATGATCAGCGGTTTTCTTAAACGCGCTGCTCGCGAAGCGATGGGGGCGAGCCGGCGTGGTTGGGCAAAGCCCTCAATAAACATCAGCACCACTTTGGTCGCATCATCGTCAATCAGGTATGACAGGACATCCAGTGCATCAAGGCCCGCTTCGTTGCCCGTTGTCACAACGAAACTGAAAACCAGCCCTTTGGGGCGACCGCGGTTAAAAAATGAGAAACCGACGCCGCCGCTCTGTGAGATCACCGCTATGCCAGCACTGCGAGTGCCCTTGGCATGCAGGCCGCCCTCTACCTGAACTACTGTCGGACTGAAACTCGCGGCAAGCGGCATCTGTCCATTGAGAAAGCCTTCCGCATTCGGGCCGATAATGGCCATACCAGAGCGTACTGCAATATCGCTGATGGCCTGTTGCCGCACCCGGCCAGTGTCACTGTTCTCCTCTGCAAAGCCTGAGCTAATGATGACTGCGGCGTGGATTCCTTTAGACACGCAGGCTTGCAAAGCGTCAATCACGTGCTTCGCTGGGATGGTAATGATTGCGAGGTCGACAGGTTGTGGCAGATCGCTCACGCTCGGGTAACAGGCAAGATCGCGGATTTTGCTGTGGCTGCGGCTGACTGCGTAGATTGGGCCGGGAAAAGCGTGCTCCAGAATCGCATCAACCATTCGCCCACGAATAATTTTCGCATCGGAGGAAGCGCCGATCAGTGCGATCGACTTTGGCCAGAATAGTGCCTCCAGGGCGTCTGTTGCCGTGTGCTTCAACGCAGTCCAAGACCGCGGGCAATGATACCGCGAAGAATTTCGCGGGTGCCGCCCTGAATAGTCAGTTTGGGGGCAAACAACGTTGCCTGGTGGATCAACGCCTCCAGGTGCTCGCGCCCACCCGCTTCGCCGATGATATCAGGCACCAGATTGCGCGCGACGCCCGGCAATGCCTGTTCCCAACTGGTGCCCATCTCCTTGACGACAGCAGCTTCGACTTCGGGCACCTTGCCATCGCTCAACATGCCGGCCACTGAAAGGGACATCTGCCGCAACGTCGATAACTGCGCGATCAGTCGTCCAATAC
>CAJWEF010000071.1 GCA_913031305.1 uncultured Acidiferrobacteraceae bacterium | reverse complement strand
GTTCGCCGATCGCTGACACCCAGCCGGAGGCTGTAGCGTCGATAGATAAAGATTGCTCGATCTCAGTGGGCAAAGGCCTGGATGCTCGCCCAATGACCTCTGGCACTCCAACTCCCGGGTCGAAAAGATCGCTTCGGTTTCCAAGCAGGCTTGAGATACCTTGAGTCGTCAATTCCAGCGCTTGCTCTTGACCCTCGAGCAGGAATCTTTCCATTTCCCGAACCGACTCGTAGCCCATCCAGGGTATAGCCAACAAGGAGACGACCAGCAGCAAGAGCTTAGTACGAATCTTAAGTCCGGGTCGGATACCAGGCCCCGGACGGCGTTTCATTTGGCCGACCCGCTTCGTTGATTCTCCGAGGGCTTTGCGGCCAATCACTCGGGATCGCGCTCCCATTTGTAGCCGGTCCCATGGACTGTCTGGATCCGGTCGAAGGTCGAATCCAGCTCGCGAAATTTGTTACGGATTCGCCGGATGTACCCGTTGATGGTATTTCGTTCGACCAACCCCTGGCGAGTGACATCACTCAGTGTCTCATAACTTTTCACATGACCGGGATTTCGCGTGAGTGATTCGATAATCCAGAACTCTGTCAACGTCAGACTTACTGGTTGACCCCGCCATTGCACCAACATGCTGTTTTCATTCAGCTCCAGATCACCGACTGAAAATACTGACGACTCAGGTGAGTGGTGTTGCAGTTGTTCGGAGATTCGTAATAGTGCGTGGACCCTGGCCACCAAAAATTCAAGGCTAACAGGCTTGGTAATGTAGTCCCATGCCGTCATTCTTTGCGAGGAGATTCGGTCCGCATCGCTGTTGCGCGCTGTCAGGAAAATCACTGGCAGAGTAGGGCTGAGCTTTCGTAACTCCATGCAAAGGTCGAAGCCGCCATCCATGTCTTCCCCGAGCATGATGTCGAGCAGTGCAAGGTCAGGCAACTCACGCTCGAAACCAGCCTCGGCGCTTGGCTTATCCGCATAGGCTTGAACGTCATAGCCGTGCGCGGTGAGGACATCGACGTAGTTATCTCGTTGATCCCGATCATCTTCGACTACGGCTATTACGGTTGCCATATGGACTCCTTGACAGAAAAACCTCGGGAGTTTTAGTCCTCGGAGCTAAATTTGGCCCAATGAGGCCAAGTCTCCACTTTGTTGCCACCCTTTTACCATAGGTTACGCCCGGAAAGACCCCTTGGGGGGCTTATTATTGCAACCAATGCGCGAAAGCACCTCACAGTAAGAGAAACAAGCTTGTGGCTAATAAAGTCTTTATCCCGCTGAGTGATGATCTGATTTATGAGCACCCAGAGCTCATCCTCGGGCCGATCACGGCTTTTGACCCTGCCAACCGGCAAAATTCAGGATCGTGCGACCCAAGGGGGAAAAGTGACCGCCTAGTTTCTACAGCAAGGCGCCCGGAACGAAAAATAGCCAAAACACCCGCGGATAGGGCAGGGGCGCACTACTACCGTTGATCGTGTCACTTTAACAGGTGAAAAAAAACCGCGGCAAATGCCGCGGTTTTTCATTTAGTTGCGCAAGCTTCCGGATTCTGATGATTCACGACCTGGTCGAACCGGGCGTCCGGCGCTCGGGCGCAAGCGAGGCGTTGTCGCGCGGTCAGCCCCTCCTGCCTTATCGGTTTCCATATCGACGGAACCTTTAAACGAGCAGCCGTCTTCGAGGACCACTCTGGGTGCACGGATGTCCCCTTTTACTTTGCCACTGGGGCTGATGACGACCTGTTCACTGCCGTGCAGTTCGCCTTTTACCTCGCCGTCAACACGGATAATGCGCGCGTTAATATTCGCTGTCACCCGGCCGTTGACGCTGACTACCAGGTTGTTGTCCTTGAAGTTAACCGTGCCCTCGATAGTTCCATCGACAACCAGATCCTCCTCCCCAGCGACGTCGCCATGAATGACAATTGACGACCCGATCGTAGCCGGTTTACGGTTGCCTGAAGGCGCCTTGGTAGCGACTTTTTGAGGGGTCGCCTCGGTGGAATTGTCCTGCGGGGCGGCTGTACCGCTAATTTCTTTTTGTGTCATTACAACGTTTTCCTCGGTTTAGTTTTCTGGAAACGGACCGCTTGAAAGCCCTTGAGCGCGGTTCGAAATAGTGGTTTTCCGCGTCTACGGCCTGATTCTGGCTGAGCCCGGGGGAAGGGTCAAACGGTTTACTCCAGGTTTGGCGTGCCATGCCAGTTTGGCAGATCTATCTGTTACTTTACATAATATACATTATACGAATCATATTCACAGGAGTTGTAACCATAGTCAAACCGAGGTGTTGCATTAAACCATGATTGCAGACGCTTCTTTGAGCCGGATTCCAGGCTAAGCCGGGTGTCGGCACGCCCATTGAAAAAGCCCAAAGAAGTTATTTGAGGTGAGCTCGGCAAAGGCTTCTATTGAAACCCCCCTTAAATCCGCGATTCGTTCAGCCGTACTGGACACGAAGGCAGGCTCGTTAGTTTTCCCACGATGGGGTTCGGGCGTAAGGTACGGTGCGTCAGTTTCGACCAGTATTCGATCGTCTGGCACCTTAAGGGCGATCTCCCTTAGCGCTTGGGCGTTCTTGAATGTCACAATTCCAGAAAAGGAGATATAAAAGCCAAGATCGAGAGCCGCCTTTGCGGTTGTCCAATCTTCAGAAAAACAATGCATAACGCCCCCGGCGTTAGCCGCATTCTCAGACCGCATTAAGTCAATTGTGTCCTTACGGGCATCTCGAGTATGGATCACAAGGGGCTTCCCAATACTGTTCGCAGCAGCAATATGTTTTGCAAATCGGTGTCGCTGCCAGCCAAGATCCCCCGAGCTTCGAAAATAGTCAAGTCCGGTCTCCCCGACGCCAACCACCCTCGGATCGGCGGCGAGCTCAATCAAGTCGGCCAGTTCTGGCTCTTGTGCGGGGACAAAAGCGGTGTTGGGGTGAATCCCAAATGTTACAAAGATGTTTGAATAAGGCTCCGTAAGCAGCAGCAGATTCGGATAATCTTCCAGGTTGACGCATACACAAAGTAGGTGCGACACCCCAGCTGCGTCGGCACGCCCTACAACATCATAGAGCGAATCGCCCAGTTCAGGAAAATCAACATGACAATGAGAGTCAACTAGCATACGGTGAGCCGTCGGCACAAGACAAAAATCTAAACAAGGCAGGCTTACAGGGTGTGGGTCGCACCACGTCGCGGGGCAACGCTCTTAATCAGTTCTTCAATTCGCTCATTGAGCTTCTGGCCGTCGGCCCCTTTGAAATGGACCCCAATTCCTTTCGTACGACTTGACTGAGCTCCGGACGGGGTTAGCCAGGCTACTGTCCCAGCGACTGCAAACTGCTCGGATTCGAGAAGTTTTAGGACCAAAAAGACTTCGTCTCCCATGGCGTAGTCGGTTTCGGTCGGAACAAATAACCCCCCTTTTTTCAAAAAAGGCATAAAGGCGGCTGTCAGTGTACGAACGTCCCTAATAGAAACGGAAAGGACACGAGGACGGGCCACCTTGGTTGGAAAATCCGCCGCCAGTTTCGCGACCTGGTCCTTCGATTTTTCCGTCATGACTCCCTCTCCTCGCAAATCCGGGTACAAATATCCTCGAGAAACAACTGCTCGTCAACCGCGCCGGTTGGATTAAGCAGGAACTGCCCTATTTCTGCAAACGTCTGAATGCATGATTCTCTACCGGAAAAGGTTGATTCACTACTACAAGAACGAGAAGACCCAACGCCAGTTGCACGCTGGCGAATTTGGGCCAACGCGAGGTGTTGCAGTATCCGTAGTGCTGTTTGGATACCGACCGCCGAACATTCCTGGGCCAGCAATAATGGATTATCTCCTGCCAGCGAAGGCCTATGAAGTTTCTCAATAAGCCCTTGAAAAAGGCCATGCTCGCCGGCGGCAACGATCTCGTTAATCTGAAGTGGGCCAATACCACAGCGGGCAAAAGGCAAAACATCAATTGAGGCCTCGGGATACCGGTCACCCAACCACGATCTGACCACTTGGGGATCTGGTGTGGGACACTCGAGCTGAATACACCGACTCCGTATAGTTGCAGCGAGCCTGTAAGGGCGAGCACTCACGAGAATGATGTAGGTCTCGGCAGTGGGTTCTTCAAGCAGTTTGAGTAGCGCGTTCATCGAATTCGAGTTAAGTCGGTCAGCGGGCACGATCAAACTCAGTTTACGCCCCGCCTGACCGGACTTGGTAGCAAGGGAGTCACTAAGCAGGCGAACAGCATCAACGCCAATCACCCGACTGGGCTTGCGGGTAGGACTGGCCCCTTTCTCGGACAAAAAATACCGACTGGCGTGCCTTCGAACGGGCTCAGGTTGGTTGTCAATTTGCGCTTCGGGCACAAGCACGTGAAGATCGGGATGCACACTGTTTTCCAATAGTTGGCAGCTGGCGCATTGGCCGCAGGCTTGATGCTCGTTTGGTTCTGTGCACAGCAGCAGGCGGCTGAGCTCTAGTGCAAGGTGACCCTTTCCGATTCCTGAATTGCCGGTAATCAGGATTCCGTGCGAAAGGCTTTTCCAGTGTGCACTCGCCTGATCCCAGGCCGGCCTAAGCCATGAGAGCTCCTGAAACTCAATCATCTTCGCGGTCGATCAGGTTGGAAACCAGATCCCAGATCTGAGTGTGAACGCTTTCAACAGATTTAGTTGCGTTGATGATCCGAATCCGATCAGGTTCATCACTTTGGCGATCCAAATAGGCCTGGCGGACGCGCTGCTTAAACTCAAGATCCTGCTCTTCAAATCTGTCGCTGCCTTGACCGCGACCAACACTTCGTTCTATTCCTTGTATGACAGGAAGATCCAGCAACAAAGTAAGGTCGGGCCGCACCCCCTCTGTAGACACAGCCTCTATCTGCTGAACTAATCCCACAGGTATTCCCCTGCCCCCTCCTTGGTAGGCGTAACTGGCATCGGTGAAACGATCACAAAGCACCCAGTCGCCGCGCAGGAGAGCGGGCCTGATGACTTCACTGATATGTTGCGCCCTTGCCGCGAAGATAAGCAGTAGTTCGGCCTGTTTGCAGAGCGCACCGGATTCATGCAGCACCCAGCTTCGAATCTGCTCTGAGAGCCTGGTGCCGCCGGGTTCTCGGGTTAAAATCACACGTCTGCCCAGCGCCTCAAGATCCCCGGACAAAAGAGATAATTGGGTGCTCTTCCCTGCCCCATCCCCGCCCTCAAAACTGATGAACTTTCCCGTCAATTTCGTAGAAACAAAGCGTTGATATTTTGCCTAGTTCCGAAACTGGCGCACGGCAGCATTATGTTCTTTAAGGGTATTGGAAAACTGGTGGGTACCATCACCTCTGGCGACAAAATACAGCTCCTGGGTTGTTAACGGCCTTACGGAAGCTTCCAGCGCAGCCCGGCCCGGCATGGAGATGGGTCCTGGCGTGAGCCCCGCTCTGGTATAGGTATTGTACGGGGTGTCCTGCTTTAGGTGGCTACGTTTTAAGGGGCCTTTGAGAGAGTCGCCCAGGCCGTAAATGACTGTGGGGTCTGCCTGCAAGCGCATCTTTCGCTTAAGGCGATTGTGAAAGACCGCGCTGATCCGTGGCATCTCTGATGAGCGCATAGCTTCCTTTTGAATGATGGACGCAAGAATCAGAGCCTGGTATGGGGTATCTAGCGTGATATCTGATGCTCGCAGCGCCCACACCTCCTTTAGGTTCTGTTCCATTTTGCGTGCCGCTCGGTCAAGAAGGTCCAGATCCGACTCGCCCATGACAAAAAAATAGGTATCAGGGAAAAAAAGCCCCTCCGGTGAGTTTGCCATCAAAGAGAGGTTCTCACGAAATTGCCCGGGCGTAAGTGAGGTCAATTGCTGGGACAGCTTAGTTTGCTGTCTAAGTTTGCCAGTTAGATCCTGGTAGCTCCACCCCTCCAAGAGGGTGATCTTGTGCTGGTAAATATCCCCACGGCTAACTTTCCCAAGAATACGGGCCGGCGATTCGTGGGGTTCGATTTGATACTCCCCGGATTTCAGCGAATTAGCCGTCCCGCTTAAGACCGCCCACGCAACAACGGGCCATTCTTCACGGGCGAGCTCCTGCTTGACCATTAAACCCGCAAACTCGTAAAGACCTGTGCCCGGCTCGACTACAAGGAATTGCCGGGGAGCATCGGACGGGGCTCGGACACTCTGATGAAGATAGAGCAACAAAGCTCCTGCACAACACAGGGTAACGCCAGTGAAGACCGTTACCAGGGCCGGAAGTGGCCACCGGAGTCGCGCTGTATCGCCGGAGGGGCCTTGATTACTCAAAACGCTACCGCCGGAGACGATTTACTCAGAAAAAGCCGCGAACACAAGCGTTCCGTTGGTGCCACCAAAACCGAAAGAGTTTGATATGGCGATGCGGGTCGTGGTCTGGCGAGCCTCATTGGCCACATAATCCAGATCACAGTCCGGGTCCGGGTCGGTCAGATTGATAGTAGGTGGAAGCGCCTGATGATGAAGACTAAGCACAGTGGACACCGCTTCGACGCCGCCGGCTGCGCCGAGCAGATGGCCGATCATCGACTTATTAGAACTCACCCTCAGATCGGAAGTATGACTTCCAAAAGTCTTTTTCAGTGCTATGGTCTCGGCGAGGTCGCCAAGCGGCGTTGAGGTCCCGTGAGCATTAACATAATCAACGTCCTCTGGGTTAAGCCCTGCGTTCTTAAGTGCGTTTACCATACACCTGGCGGCGCCGTCCCCGCCGGGGGCTGGCTGAGTCATATGGTGCGCATCGCCACTCATGCCAAAACCTACCAGTTCCGCATATATCTGGGCCCTGCGGGCACGTGCGTGCTCCAAAGACTCAAGAACAAGAACTCCCGCGCCTTCACCCATTACAAACCCGTCCCGTCCGCGGTCCCATGGGCGACTCGCTTGGCCCGGTTCCTCATTACGGCGGCTGAGGGCTTTTGCGGCGGCAAATCCGGCCAGCGAAGTTGGTGTAATTGCAGCTTCCGTACCGCCCGCTACCATCAGATCGGCGTCGCCGAATGCCACCATCCGACCGGCCTCTCCAATCGAATGCGTGCCGGTGGTGCAAGCCGTGACAATGGCAAGGTTTGGGCCCCGCAGGCCGAGCATTATCGAAAGATTGCCGGAGACCATGTTGATTATGCTGCTGGGAATATAAAAAGGAGAAACTCTTCGTGCGCCCTTAGACAGGAGCGTCTGAGTGGTATCCTCAATCGTCTTAAGCCCTCCAATCCCCGCACCAATCAAAACCCCGATCCGATCTAGGTCTGCTGTGTCGAGGTCGACTCCACTGTCTTCGACTGCCTCAAGGCCGGCACATAGTCCAAGCTGAATAAACCGGTCCATTTTGCGCGCATCTTTGACGGACAGCCGAGTTTCCGGGTTAAACCCGGTGGCCTCACCAGCAATGGAAACGGGTAATTTTTCGGTGTCGAAATGGGTTACTGGGCCGATCCCATTATGCCCTGCCAGAAACGCGCTCCAGGTCTCGCCGGCAGTCAGACCTACGGGTGAGATACACCCGATCCCAGTGACTACTACTCGGCGGGCATTCAACATAACATCGCGCGATAAAACGACGCGGCCGTCTGGGGCAAGAGCATCAGACGGCCGTTTGCTTTGGATTTAAAAGGATGCTTGCAATCGTGTTTATCCGCTGGTATTAGCTTGGATAAACTGGACTGCCTGCTTTACCGTTGTGATCTTCTCAGCTTCGTCGTCAGGAATTTCGGCATCAAACTCTTCTTCGAGAGCCATAACTAACTCTACCGTATCAAGCGAATCGGCACCGAGGTCATCGACAAAGGATGCGTCTGCCGTTACCTGGTCTTCGCCTACGCCGAGTTGCTCAACCACGATTTTTTTAACGCGTTCTTCAATACTGCTCATCGATTCACTAACCTCCTGGTTTTTATATGCTAACGCCGTTTGATACCGGCTACGCGGGCTTAGAATGTTATTGCCTGTAGTGTAGAGCGCGAATTAAACCGTATTCGCCCGGCCAAGTCCAATATTCCTGCTCTGCGGCCGTTAACACCGCTGAACTCTGTCAGGTGCCAAAAACTAGAGTTTCTTAAACTAAAACAGTTAGATACACAATATTATTCAAGATGACATGTGCATTCCGCCGTTGACATGCAGAACCTGGCCCGTGATGTACGAAGCTGCATCGGAGACCAGAAACCCGACTGCCTTAGCGACATCGCTGGGCTGGCCGAGCCGCCCCTGGGGTATCGCCTGTAATAAACGGTTTTTTTGCTCCTCGGTCAGTTCGGCAGTCATATCAGTCTGGATAAAGCCTGGGGCAACGGCGTTGACGGTGATGCTTCGCGAGGCGACCTCAAGAGCCAAGGATTTAGTAAACCCGATGATCCCAGCCTTAGTCGCCGCATAGTTGGATTGACCGGCATTCCCAGTTGCCCCAACCACAGATGAAATGTTAATTATGCGGCCGTATCGTGCCTTGGTCATTCCTCTAAGACAACACTTTGAAACCGTAAATACAGATCTCAGATTAGCATCAACACACTCATCCCACTCGGCATCTTTCATCCGAAGTACTAGGTTATCTCGCGTGATCCCGGCATTGTTAATCAGGATTGTGATTGCACCTAAGTCTCTGGTAACCCCTGCGACGACTTCCTGGACCATCTCTGGTTTAGTGACATCTAGAACCACACCGCGGCCTTTGCCTTTATTTTCAGCCAATAAGGCATCGTAGGTTGAGACTCCGCTTTCTGTGGTTGCCGTTCCCACGACCGTATAGCCAAGGTCGGCAAGCTCAAGCGCAATCCCGCGACCGATACCTCGACTGGCCCCGGTCACTAGGCAGACTTTCGGTTGGTTATCTCCTGTCATGTGCCGCCTCCTTAGTAAAACCTAATTAATACTCAAGCAGCATGCTGCCCCAGGTAAAGCCTCCGCCGAATGCCTCGAAAATAACCTTCTGTCCGGGTTTAATGCGATTGTCGCGAACCGCCTCGTCGAATGCCAGTGGAATCGATGCGGCAGAAGTATTACCGTGCCGGTCGATGGTAACGATGACATTGTCCATACTCAGATCAAGACGCCGTGCAATTGCCCGGATAATACGAATATTTGCCTGGTGGGGAACCAGCCAATCGATCTCGCTTTGGTCGCAGTCGTTGGCCTGTAGCGCCTCGAGGACCGCATCCCCAAGAGCGGTTACTGCCCACTTGAATACTTCTTTTCCTTGCATTTCAGTATACGCCCTGCCAGCAAGGATTTCCTGGTAAGCCGTCGAAACGCCAACGGGCACGCACAACAGGTCCTTGAACGCTCCATCTGCATGAAGGTGGCTTGACAGAATCCCTGGCCGGTCCGACGCCTCGACGATCATGGCGCCGGCGCCATCGCCAAACAACACGCAAGTTGATCGATCTTCCCAGTTGAGAATTCGGGAGAACGTTTCCGCACCCACGACCAATGCACATTTACTGCCGCCCGTTTGAATCTGACGGTAAGCAACATCTAACGCATAGATGAATCCTGCGCAGACTGCCTGGACATCAAACGCCGGGCAACCATGAATTCCAAGACGACTTTGAAGAAGGCAGGCCGTACTGGGGAATACCTGATCTGGTGTAGTGGTGGCTACAACGATGAGATCGATGTCTGCAGGCTTTCGACCGGCGCTTTCAATAGCGTGGCGGGCGGCGTGTTCTGCAAGATCACAAGTAAACTCGGAATCCGCTGCAATATGGCGTTCACGTATTCCACTGCGCGAATAAATCCACTCGTCGGTAGTGTCGAGAAGATTCTCCAACTCGCGATTGCTGAGAATCTTCTCTGGAAGGTAACTTCCCGTCCCGGTAATACGGGCAAACTTCACACCGGGGTGCCGCCCGGCGCTGCGGGCTCGGCGAGATCCGAGCGGATATGGAAAACGAGGTCCTTCTCGACGGCAAGGCGGGCCACTTCAATCGCGTGAAAAAACGCCAACCCGTCCACATCGCCATGGCTTTTAACCACTGTACCGTTAAGGCCGAGCAGCATGGCGCCGTTATACCGCCGATGATCGATTCGATCCCGAAACGACCGCAACACCGGCGCCGCGATCAAGGCAGATAATCTGCTAAAAATGTTCCGGCGAAACTCCTCTCGCATCACTCCAGTAAGCATCTGAACTAGCCCCTCACTGGTTTTCAGCGCGACGTTTCCTGAAAACCCGTCGGAAACGACAATATCGACAGATCCGTTAAAGATATCATCGCCTTCAACGTAGCCGACGTAATTAAGGCTACTGTCTTTGAGAAGCTCAGCCGTTTGTTTAATTGTGTCGCTTCCCTTGATATCTTCACTTCCAATATTGAGCAGCCCAACCGTTGGTTTCGAAACTTGTTCGAGTGTACGCACCATACTATCGCCCATAAGGCCAAACTGTAGCAGTATTTCTGGAGAGCTATCGATGTTTGCGCCAAGGTCAAGGACGTGCACGTGCCCATTCGCTCGAGGTAGTGCGCTGATGATTGCCGGGCGATCGATGCCGGGGAGCATCTTTAAGACAAACCGCGCGGTCGCCATCAGTGCCCCGGTGTTTCCAGCGCTGACACAAGCGTCTGCCTTGCCCTCTGCCAGCAAGTTGATAGCGACTCTCATAGATGAGTCTTTTTTGAATCGAAGCGCGGCTGCGGGAGACTCATGCATATCGACCGATTCGGACGCGTGAACAATTTGCACCTGATCGGTATTTTTGAGATCTCTGATCGCGGTGCGAATCTGTGTCGAGTCGCCGACCAGCAGGCACCGCAGGTTCGGGTAGCGCGTCAATGCCTGGGCCAGACCGGGCACGGTAGCAGTCATACCGTTGTCGCCACCCATCATATCTATAGCTAAACTAATACTCACGCGTGACCCTGAGTTTAAGTCACGGTGAAAACAGCCCGGGCCTCAGGCGCGGTGATAGGTCTACCCCGCTTCTTCGCTATCCTGAGTTACTTTTTGGCCACGATAATAGCCGCTGGCCGTGATATTGTGGCGACGGTGAAGTTCCCCGGACACTGGGTCGGTCGACAAGGCTGGCTTGCCGAGCCCATCGTGGGAGCGGCGCATTCCGCGCTTGGAAGGGGTCTTTCTATTTTTTTGTACGGCCATGTGCTTTCTCTTTGTTTAGAATAAAGGGATCGTCCGGCCAGCGCCTAGGGTCTGACTGATTGAAACGAGAGGGTTTTAGCGGTCAGATTAACCTGACCGCTAGGCTATAATTTTAGTTTGCCAACGGTTTCGTGTCAAAAATAAAACAATTGCCAGCCCTGGTTTTGGCATCTTCGTCCCCATATCGTCGCCAATTGCTGAGTCAATTGGGTCTCTCCTTTAAGGTCCACCACCCTGATATCGACGAGAGCACGATTCCCGGTGAGACAGCCAGGGAATTGGTCAGCCGGCTGGCGACCCAGAAAGCGTTGGCGATTTCAGCCGATGCCCAAGGCGGCCTCATTATTGGATCAGATCAGGTTGCAGTCCAGGGAGACAAAATTGAGGGGAAACCGCGCGACCGACAGGATGCAATCCGGCAGCTGAGCGAAGCGTCGGGGCGGGAGATAACTTTGCAGACCGGCCTTGCGCTCCTTAATTCGACCAGTGGTCGGGTTCAAGTAGACGTTATCCCATACAAAGTCCGGTTCCGAAAACTGACGCTACCCCAGATTGAGGCATACCTCGATGTGGAAGTACCTTTTGGTTGTTGCGGTAGTTTGCGAGCTGACGGATTGGGCATCGCCCTGCTCGAAAGCCTCACTGGAGATGATCCCAGTGCCCTGATTGGGTTGCCCTTGATTCGTCTTGTCGAGATGCTGGAATCGGAAGGGGTCCAGGTGATTCCAGAGCCAGATTCAATAAAGGCGTAAATCGCTACCAGACGCGCTTGCCTTTAAAACGCTCATAACCCTTAACTCCAGTTGATCCAGCAGCTTTAGCTTCCAGTTGGGTTGCGCCGAGAAATCAACGATTTCGGGGGCACCGACCACATCACGCGCGACCT
>CAJWEF010000070.1 GCA_913031305.1 uncultured Acidiferrobacteraceae bacterium | reverse complement strand
GACAAAAGCGCGGGTACGTGACTCGTATCCGTTCAATAAAGCCGCCGGTAAACTACTAAGCCTATCTACCCGCACCGGAACCTGGTCCGGCCGAGAACCCCTCGGCAACTCCCGGGCGGCCTGGGCAACTGCCAATTTGTGATCATTTCCAAGCACCAGTGAGACGCCGGGGATCGTAGCGCACCCCGCGGGCTCGTTCTGCGCGTAGCAGCCGGTTACGATAACCTGAGCTGACGGATTTTGCCGCAGCACACGGCGTGTCGCCTGGCGGGTCTGACGATCCGCTTCGGCTGTAACCGTGCACGAATTGATAACGTACAGATCGGCGGCATCACGGGGGTCAACTACCGTCCAGCGGTCTTCTGCCAACCGTTGAGCCATAACTGCGGATTCAAAGGTATTGACCTTACAGCCCAGGGTTATTACAGCCGCCCGCCGAGGAGTCGCCGGGGTCAGAGCTCTTACGAAATCCGAAACGACCATAGTCGATTCGCAAGCAGCCCTCTCGAGAGCCGATCCCACTTAGCTCGATTTCACAGTGAAACTTTCGCCGCAGCCGCATTCATCGACCACGTTGGGGTTGTTGAAATAAAACGCAGCAGAAAGCCCATCGGCAGCAAAGTCAATTTCCGTCCCATCCAGGTAGGCCACGCTGCTGTCGTCCACAATGACTTTGATACCGCGGCTGGTATAGACGTTGTCGGTGGCACCGACTTCGTCGGCGTAGTCCACCACATAGGCAAGCCCGGAGCAGCCGGTGGTCTTGATTCCCAGACGCAGGCCCTCGCCTCGGCCCCGCGACTGAAGGTGTGTGCGCACGCGCTCTGCGGCGGCGTCGGTAAGTGTTATTGCCATAATGTTCGCTCGACAAGGTCCTTTTTATCCGTGCGCCTTTGCCACAGGTTGGCGGCGGATTTTGCTGGGCGATTTTACCATGTTCGGCCCAATCTCACTACCGCTCACCGGTAGCTTTGCCCTTTTCGATCGTCTGTTCAATTGAGGTCAGAACACCCCTGACAATGTTGATATCCGCCTGGGAGCACAGTCCCTGTCGCAAGAGTCGACGCATTTTTCGAAGCAGCCGCGTACGAGGGCCCGTTAGGAAACCTGTGCGATGACCGACCCGCTCCAGGTGTTCCATCAGACGTTCGAACTCCAACACCGTCATCGGAACCGTTCCTTTCAATCGTGGATCGATCTCACACCCGTTATCCTCACTGGGCGCACGGGAATATGACTGCCGACGGACCTCATAGATCAAAATGGCGACTGCGGTCGCGACATTGAGTGAAGGGAAATCATCTTCTACCCCAACCCGTACATGAGCATGACACAGATCGAGCTGTTCATTTGTCAACCCTGCGGCCTCCTGACCAAATACCAATGCGGTTGATCCATGCCGAGAGGCTTCAATTAAGCGAGATGCTGCGTTTTGCGGCTCGAGCAAAGGCGAGCTAATGGCCCGACGGCGCGCTGTAGCGCCGATAACAAAACTACAGTCAGCGGTCGCCTCCTCAAGGGTGTCGCAAACGGTTGCCTGTTCAAGAATATGCTCGGCACCTGCTGCGCGCGCCGTAGCGGCTTGGGTGGGGAAAACCCGGGGCATCACCAGTCGCAGGTCTGCCAGGCCGAGGTTAGCCATTACCCGTGCTGCCGCCCCAATATTTCCGGGATGGGTTGTCTTAACCATCACGATCCTTAGGTTTTCTATCAAATTTGTACTCCTAGACGGTAAGCCGAATATCCGACACCCCGCCGCCTACCATACGTTAGAATTCGCGCCACGATTTCGTCCCGACCCGAGTTTCGCTCCAATTGCTGCGCTTGGCGGCTTTGCGGTTACCCGCACACTGCGAGACGTCCCCGGGATCCACTTGTCACACTTTGGGAGGATTTGCATCGACCATGCATCCGATGCTGTATACCGCGGTACGCGCCGTTCGCGAGGCCGGACGGGTCATTTTAATGTACCTGGACCAGCTCGACCGGCTCGAAGTCAGTTCCAAGGGCCGTAACGATTTTGTCAGCCAGGCTGACATTGAAGCCGAACGGGCGATTCTCGAAATCCTGACCAAAGCCTACCCTGACCACGGAATACTGGCCGAAGAGAGCGGCGCTCAGGAAGGGGGCGATTACACCTGGATAATTGACCCCCTCGATGGTACAACCAATTTCCTCCACGGATTTCCAGTATTTGGTATATCGGTGGGAGTTACCCGAAACAACATTATCGAACACGGGGTTGTGTACGATCCACTACGGGACGAGATGTTCACCGCTAGTCGGGGAGACGGCGCTCAACTGAACGGCAGGCGAATCCGGGTGAGCAGCACCCGGCACCTTGCGCCAGCCCTTCTAGGCACCGGATTTCCATTTCGCGAACTCAAAGTTATCGAGCCATGGATGCGCACCTTCGAGGCCTTACTGCCGAAAACGGCAGGAATCCGCCGAACGGGTGCCGCTTCGATTGATCTTGCCTATGTCGCCTCCGGTCGACTGGACGGATTCTGGGAATTTGGGCTCAAACCCTGGGACATTGCAGCAGGTGCGTTACTGATCCGTGAGGCCGGGGGCTTAGTTGCGGATTTTTCCGGTGGCCAGGATTTCCTCGCTAACGGCAACGTGGTGGCCGCCAACACTCATCTTTTCGAGGCATTACGAAAAATCGTTGCCCAAAGGGCGTTTTGATATTTACCTAAACCTCTAGATTCCATAGAATCTGTGCCAGACCATTTCGATTCAAGTGACCCGGAGAAGATAAATGACATACGTAGTTGGCGATTCGTGCATCCGTTGTAAATATACAGACTGTGTTGAAGTCTGCCCCGTGGATTGCTTTCACGAAGGCCCGAACTTTCTGGTTATTGATCCCGAAGAATGCATAGACTGCAGCCTGTGCGAACCGGAGTGCCCGGTGGATGCGATCTTTGCTGAAGAAGATCTTCCGGATGACCAGCAGGAATTCATGGCCCTTAATGTCGAGCTCTCCCAGAAATGGCCGGTAATCACCGCGATGAAACCTGCGCCTGAGGACGCCGACGACTGGAAGGAAATTAGCGGAAAACTAGACCACCTGGAGCGCTAACCTGCCTATAGGGCGCAAGTTATCCACACATATTCGCCCTCAACCAAAAGCGCTTCCCCAGCGAAACAGTAATTGCAGGCAAAGGTTGGCGCCAAGCCCTGCGACAACATCGTCTGCGACAATTCCTAACCCACCTCCCAGGTGTCGGTCAATCGTTGAAATCGGGGGTGGCTTGGAGATATCCAATAACCGGAATAAAACAAACCCGGTCAACAGCGCCGGTACCGATGGGGGCACCAGTGCCAGTGTTACCAGAATGCCCACGATCTCGTCAATGACAATGCGGGGATCATCATGAACCCCGAGTAAATTCGCCGTACGCCCCGACACCCAGATAGCGATGATCACAACCAGGGTCATGATCACAAGATAAGGCGCGGGCCCGGCGTGCCACAAAAGCCAGGCCAAGGCGAGCCCCGGTAGCGTACCGACCGTACCCGGCGCCCACGGGCTGCGGCCAGTACCAAGACCTTGCCCGATCAGGCAGATGAAGCGTTCAAACACCGAAAGGGTTCTTGCCACTGCGCCTTACCCGCTCCAGGTGTGGCGGTAGCCGGGCACCAGTTCAGTCAAAATCCTGCCGTTGTGGCGCACATGACAAGCCCCGCTGGGAGTCACCTCACCGATACAGGTCAACGGGAGAGCGAGCTCTTCTTCAAGAACGCTAACCGAACCTCGCCGCGCCGTGGGCACGGTAAAACAGAGTTCATAATCATCCCCACCTCCCAACGCTAACTCCAAGGCACGGCGATGGCCAAGGTCACGTTCGGCCTGCGGGTAAAGCGGAATTCTGGCGGCATCGATATCCGCGCCCAGGTTAGCGCTCGCATGAAGAACATGACCAAGATCGCTCAACAAGCCGTCAGAAATATCGATAGCGCTGTGCGCGAGCCCGACCAGTGCGACTCCGAGTGCAAGCCTGGGTTGCGGATACCACAAGGCATCCAGTAGCGCGTCTTCTGAATGCACATCATCGCGTTCGAGTGCAGCAGCCGCGCCGCCCAGGAGACCGCTCACATATATACTGTCTCCTGGCTGTGCCCCATTGCGGCGTAGCGCTGCCCCTGTGTTTACACGGCCGCCCACAGTCATTGTCACCGACAGCGGCCCGCGGGTGGTATCGCCCCCGACGAGCGCGACGTCGTAGCGCCGCGCCAGAGCCAGCAGTGAGGCCGCAAACTGCTCTATCCAAGATTCATCAAACGACGGTAAAGTGAGATTAAGTGTCGCCCACTCAGCGCTCGCGCCCATGGCTGCGATGTCACTAAGGTTAACGGCCAACGCCCGGTGTCCTATTGATGCGGCTGAGTGCTCCTTATGGAAATGAGTACCACAAACCAGTGTATCGGTGACGATCACACTTTCAGTGCCCGGCATATGAGCGAGCACTGCGCCATCATCGCCGATGCCAAGTGTGACCTGGTTTCGCTCTGCCTGAGGATGGTCGAAATACCGAGCCACCAGTTCAAATTCATCCATTAACCCGGCGGCTCATCATCACCATTGCTTTGGGCGCTTTTCGCAAGCTGGTGCAAAACGCTGTTGACAAAACGATAGCCCTGTTCAGCGCCGAATACATGGGCAACCTGCACAGCTTCATTAATAGCAACCTTCTTGGGCACGTCAGGGCGAAAGAGAATCTCGTACGCGCCCACCAGCACGATAGCCCGTTCTACCGGATCCAATTTCTTGGACGCTCTTTCCGAAAAGGCCTCCAAGCGCCGCTCCAGTTCATCCTGATAACGAGGCACTTGCATAATCAGGTGGCGAAAGTAGTCCAGGTCCACGCTGGCGAAAGTCTCGTCGCTGATAAACTTCGACTCGATATCACCTGGGGCCTGACCAGTCACCAGCCATTGGTACAGCGCTTGGGTCGCGTTGCGCCGGGCCAAATGACGTGGAGAGGCAGGCACGTCAGGCAGGCCCTGAAGCGCTGATGTATTCCACCACTTCGAGTCCGAAACCAGACAATGCATGGGTGCGTAACGGAGTACCCAGCACTCGCACCTTTCCTACTCCTAAATCGGCGAGTATCTGGCTTCCCGCGCCGAGCATTCGCAACTCACGCTCCTTGCCATCACTGTCGACCTCGCCGCGCAAGCGCCGGTCGAGTTGTGCCGCGTCTTCCGAATATTCCAAAAGCACGAGTACACCGGCCGACTCCGTGGAGATTCGCGCTAATGCCGCATCAACGCTCCAGCGTTGGCTGTCACGCGCCTGCGCCAACATGTCAAAAGCGCCGCGGTGGGCATTCACACGAACCACCGTCGGTTCGTCAGATTTGATCGAACCATGGATCAGTGCCATATGCACCTGCTTGAGCTCACCGTCTTCGTAGATCACCGCGCGAAAGTCCCCGTGTCGGGTATTGATCAGGTTTTCAGAGACCCTCCATACCGTCGGTTCTGTTCGCATCCGGTAACGGATGAGGTCTGCAATGGTTCCAATTTTCAGCCCGTGTACCTGTCCGAACTCCAGAAGGTCGGGCAATCGCGCCATACTGCCGTCTGGGTTCAATATCTCGCAAATAACACTGGCGGGCTCGAGTCCGGCAAGTCGGGCCAGATCCACCCCGGCCTCGGTATGCCCAGCACGGGTCAACACCCCACCTGGCTGCGCCATAATCGGAAAAACGTGTCCTGGGCTGACAATATCGGCAGCCGACGTATTCTCGCTGACGGCAGTGCGGATCGTATGCGCGCGGTCCGCTGCCGAGATACCGGTAGTTACTCCGGACGCGGCTTCGATTGAGACAGTGAAATTGGTCGAGTAACGAGCATTATTATCATTGACCATTAACGGCAGTTTTAAATCACGGCAGCGATCCTCAGAGAGGGTCAGGCAAATCAGCCCACGGCCTTGCCCCGCCATAAAGTTGATATGCTCCGCGGTAACGAATCCGGCCGCGACGATCAGATCACCTTCATTCTCGCGATCCTCATCGTCGACCAAGATCACCATCTGGCCTTGAAGGTAATCGTGGAGAATGTCCTCGATTGGGCTAACTGTGCCGGGCAACTTTTCGGTACTCATCGGGTAACTCTGGTCTGGTTTTTAAAGGGTGCAACAATAGTTAAGCGCATCACAGTCCATTCTGGCTCAATCATCACATTCCTGCAGCCGTTTAAGGTAGCGTGCCACCAGGTCCACCTCAATATGAATCAAGTGATCGATCTGCAATTCCCCCAGGGTGGTCGCTGTGAGAGTATGAGGTACCAAATTCAACTCGAACTCGACAGCAGAGCTGTTGTCATCAACCCGATTCACGGTCAGGCTGACGCCATCAACCGTCACCGACCCTTTTTCGGCGATAAGCGGGGCAAGCGCACGCGGGGCTCTAAACCGCATCCGTGTAGAGCGTCCTGCGGGTTCTTTGGCGACGAGCGTACCCAAGCCGTCGACGTGACCGCTCACCAGGTGTCCGCCAAAACGATCTCCAACACTCATTGCAAGTTCAATATTTACCCGACTCCCTTCAGACAACTTGCCCAGATGGGTCCGCGACAAAGTCTCTCGCGATACGTCAAAAGCCAAACAGTGATCTGAAAGCCGAGCAACGGTTAAACAGACTCCACTGACGGACACACTATCTCCAATCGAAATATTTTCACCGATCAGGTCCTCGAGCCCCAACTCTATTGTCAGCTCACCATCGCGGGTAGACACCGCACGGACAGCAACAACACTTTGAACGATTCCGGTAAACATATTCAATGCGAGCTAAGGGGCCGGTAGACCAGACGAAGGTCGCGCCCGATCTGGCAAACATCGCTAAGTTCGAAACGCAATCTATCGTCTATGGATCCTATTCCGGGCATGACAAACATACCGCGACCGCCCGAGCCCAACACATCTGGCGACTGGTAGACCCACACTTCATCAACCAACCCGCCTGACACGAAAGCGCCGGCTACCGCCGCGCCTGCTTCGACCAATACTTCGTTGCAGTGGCGAGCGGCCAACAGATCCAGCAACTGGTTAAGATCTACTTGTCCGCCAGAGCCGCGCAGGCAAACCCGCTCAGTGCGCTGATCGAACTCACTTGCTGTTTGATTTTCATCGGAACCAACGATCAGTACCGGGCCAGCGACAGAAAATAGTCGTGCCGCAGGGTCAACCTGGCTACGACCAACCAGCACTACCCGCAATGGTTGCACCACAGGCTCATCAAGCCGCGCATTAAGTCGTGGATTGTCAGCGCGAATGGTCCCAATACCGCTCACCACAGCGCAACTTCGGGCGCGAAGACGATGGGCATCATTACGCGCCTCCTCGCTGGTAATCCACTGGCTGCTGCCGTCCCAAGCCGCGGTGCGCCCGTCCATCGTTGCTGCAACCTTGAGCCGGACCAAAGGTCGCTCTGCCTCCATCCGACGGCAGAAACCGGAATTAAGCTCCCGAGCACCTAACTCGTCATCAGCGAGAATCACCTCGATCCCCGCCTGCTCCAACATCCGATGCCCCCGCCCCGCGACTTTGGGATTAGGGTCGCCCATGGCTGAAACCACCCGCTGAACCCCGGCGTCGATCAGCGCCTGTGCACACGGCCCGGTTCGCCCCTGGTGAGCACAAGGTTCAAGACTGACAAACACCTCCGCGCCTCGAGCCCGCACGCCAGCGTTTCGTAAAGCATGAATCTCGGCATGGGGTTCACCCGCTTTTTCATGCCAGCCCTGACCGACAATCGTGTGATCCTGAATAATCACGCAGCCGACCCGAGGGTTCGGTTTTGTTGTGTAAAGTCCTTTTCGTGCAAGCGCAACTGCCTGACTCATCAGATCACTATCGCGGTCCGTTAGTTGGGTTGGAGTTATCACTTTTCTTCTGCAGCCTTTTCACTCAACAGTGACAGCTGAGTTACATTGGAAGCGGCCCCCTTCTCCCGGCGCAGTCGGTCCACTTCTTTACTGAATGCGGAAACATCCTCGAAACTCCGATAGACCGATGCGTAACGCACGTAGGCGATCTCATCTGTGCGCTGCAGTCGATCCATCATGGCCTGTCCTATCAAGGCGGATCGCACCTCGGGCTCACCGCTCAACTGCATCTGGCGGCTGACGGCATTAATCAATGCCTCGACTTTATCCGACCCAACAGGGCGCTTCTCGAGCGCTCGTAACAAGCCTCGGCGAAGCTTTTCCTCATCCCAGGGCTCACGACGGCCATCGCTTTTAATAACCCGAGGCTGCTCAAGCTCAAAACGCTCAAAAGTGGTAAAACGATGACTGCAGGCTTGGCACTCCCGCCGGCGCCGCACCGTAGCCCCCGCATTACTGATCCGCGAGTCGACTACTCGAGTATCCTCGTTGGAGCAAGCAGGGCAACGCATAAGAAAAAGGCCAGCAGTGGCAACTCACTCAGGGTAAGGGGTCGCCTTCAACGCCTTCTTTAGGCACTTCAAGCATGTCCTCACGGGATATGCCGAGCATCAGCACCGCAGGACTGGCCACAAAGATTGAAGAGTAGGTCCCGACAATTACCCCGACTAACAACGCGGATGCGAATCCTTTGATGATTTCCCCGCCGGCCAGCAACAATGTCAGTACCACCAGCAGGGTTGTAACCGAGGTGAGAACAGTGCGTGGGAGTGTCTGGTTGACTGAGTTATTCATGATTGCAACGACACTGCCTTTACGCATTTTCCGGAAATTATCGCGGACGCGATCAAAAACAACGATCGTATCATTCAGCGAGTAACCGATTACCGCCAACACCGCGGCCAGCACGGGTAACGAGAACTCAAGTGCGAGCACCGAGAAAACACCTAGCGTAATAAGGACATCGTGGACCAAAGCGACAACAGCGCCAATGGCAAAACGCCACTCAAAGCGTATCGCCACATAGATCAGTATGCCGATCAGCGCATACAGCATTGCCAGGCCGCCTTTTTCAGTCAACTCACCGCCAACCTGCGGGCCCACAAACTCTACTCTTCGCATCTGGACCATGCAATCGCCAACTAACCCACCGTTCGTGGAACGACACTGTTGAAGACCCCCTTCGGGGCTCTCAGCGAGCACCTCACCAATTGGCGCGCGCAAAGCTTGCACAACAGCGGTGCTGCGCTCAGCAGATGCCTGCTCGGCAACAACAGGCAGGCGCACCAGAATATCTTTTGAGGTGCCAAAATACTGGACGATCGCACTGTCAATGCCCGCCTTAACCAGGACAGAGCGCACCTCGACCGGATCAACAGCCTCGGCATAAGAGACCTCTACCAGTGTTCCACCGGTAAAATCGATTCCGAAATTCAGACCCCGGATTCCCAGAGAGCCTGCGCTGATAGCGAGCAACACCAAAGAAACGAGCAGAGCTGAGCGCCGCTTACCCAGAAAATCGAAATCGGTGACTTTTTCAAAAAAACGCATATCCGTCTCAGATCGCCAGGTCTTTCAGGCGTCGGCCGCCAAAAAAGAAGTTAACCAGAGCCCTTGTTAGGACGATAGCAGTAAACATCGACGTCAGAATACCGATGCTAAGAGTGACCGCAAATCCCTTAATTGGCCCGGTGCCAAAATTAAAGAGCACAATTGCTGCAATCAACGTTGTGAGATTGGCATCAACGATGGTTGAAAGTGCCCGCTGGTAACCGGTGTGAATGCTCGCCTGCGGTGTACTGCCATTGCGAAGTTCTTCGCGAATGCGCTCAAAAATGAGCACGTTGGCATCCACTGCCATACCTACGGTCAACACAATTCCAGCTACACCCGGCAGGGTTAAAGTCGCCTGTAGTAAAGACAGAACGGCGACGATCATTACTAGATTAAGTGCTAATGCCACGTTGGCAAAAAGGCCGAAAACCCGGTAGTAGATCGCCATAAATACTAGAACCAGGGCAAACCCAATAATCACGGACTGAAATCCTTGATCAATATTGGCCTGACCCAGGCTCGGGCCCACGGTCCGTTCTTCAATAATCTCTACAGGTGCCGCGAGCGAACCGGCTCGCAGCATCAAGGAAAGATCGCGCGCCTCATCGACGCTATCGAGGCCTTCGATCTGGAAACGCTTGCCGAGCTGGTCCCGAATTACCGGGGCCGTAATCACTTCCTCAATGCGTTGCTTGACACGTATCGCCCGACCGTCGGAACCTTTCACCGACAAACCATCCGCATCGGTTTTGATCGTGGACTTGCTCTCAATGTAAAGCACGGCCATGCGCTTGCCGATGTTCTTGCCTGTGATTTTCTGGTTGATTCGAGCGCCGATCGCATCCAGGGTGATGCTGACGATTGCCCCGCCACTTTGGGTATCGATGCTCGCGGCAGCATCCACAATGTTTTCACCGGAATAGATCACCCGCTTTTTGAGCAAGATAGGCTGGCCATCCCGAAAGCGGAAAATCTTGGAACCTGGTGCCACCTTGCCGCTCAAGGCGGCATCAAGACTATGCTCTTCATCCACCATCATCATCTCAAGCGTCGCAGTGCGCCCAAGAATCCGTTTGGCGCGAGCTGTGTCCTGGACTCCCGGCAGCTGCACGACGATACGACGATCGCCCTGGCGCTGAATAACCGGCTCGGCAACTCCCAGTTCGTCGACCCGGTTGCGCAGCGCCGTAATATTCTGTTCGAGTGCGAACTCGGATAACTCCTCTACCTCGTTGTCAGACAGGCGCATACGCAGTGCACCGTCCGCGCTGTTCTTTGCATCCGCAATAACTAAACCGGGCAATGTTTGCCTGATTTCGTCCACGGCATCTGCTAGCACCGCCGGGTCACGCAATACCACCGTGATACCGCCAGAGCCATCCCGGCCGATCTTCTGGTAGCGAATTTTGGCCTCACGCAACGTTGAACGAAGATCGGCGATATAACGATCTTCGGCCCGTCGAACGGCACTTTGCATATCGACTTCCAATAGGAAATGCACGCCGCCGCGCAAGTCCAGGCCGAGGTACATTGGCAATGCGCCAACCTGTGACAACCAGTCAGGCGCAGCCGGTAACAGCGTTAAAGCAACAGTAGTGCCACTGGCAAGGCGAGACTCCAACAGGTCCCGCGCCTGTAACTGGGCGTCGGTGGTCGCAAACCGAACTCGTATTCCCCGCTCATCCAGAACTGCTGACTTATACTTAACCTCAGACGACTCCAGGACTTTTTGCACCTCGCCTAACTCCGCCGTTCCCAAGCGTGCGCCACGTACGCCGCGCATTTGAACACCCGGATCATCGCCGAACAGGTTGGGAAGAGCATAGAATGCCCCGGGCACGATCACCACTGCGATGATCAGCCACTTCCACCACGGAGTGTGGTTTCGCATTGGGTTAGTAGGTGCCCTTCGGCATCACTTGAGCGACCGACTGGCGCTGAACTTTGGCATTCAGACCGCTGGCGATCTCCAAAGTGATAAAATTATCATCGAGGTCTGTCACTTTTCCCAAAAGCCCGCCATTGGTCACAATTTCTTCGCCCTTTTTGAGCGCTGTGACCATCTCCTTGTGCTGTTTGGCTCTTTTTTGCTGCGGGCGTATCAGCAGGAAGTAGAACAGAATAAAGATTACCACCAGTGGCAACAGGCTGAACAAGCTGCCGCCCGCGTCTCCCCCCGCTTGCGCCCAAGCGTCTGATATCAGGAAGTTCATTGTTTTACCTCGTATAGGCCTGGAAAAGCGCGCGATTATGCCACAGGACCGGCTTCACCGGCGTAGTTCACCATGAACTCGCGTGCAAAAGTTGTGAGCCGGCCACGGCTGATGGACTCACGAATATCCGCCATTAACTCCTGGAAAAAGGCCAGATTGTGCAAAGTGCAAAGGCGAGCACCCAAAAGCTCTCGGGTGACATACAAATGCCGAAGATAAGCTCGGCTGAAACGCTCGCATGCGGGGCACCGGCAACCCGCCTCGATCGGCCGGATATCGTCTCTGTAGGCAGTGTTTTTCAGCCGCACAATACCTGTGCGGGTATACAGCCAGCCATTGCGTGCGTTGCGGGTTGGTAAAACACAGTCGAACATGTCAATTCCTGCGCCTACGCCGGCCAGCAGGTCTTCTGGCTTGCCAACGCCCATCAGGTAGCGCGGTTTTTGCGCCGGCATACGCGGGGCCACTGACTTAAGTATTCGTAGCATGTCTGCTTTGGGCTCACCCACTGAAAGTCCGCCAAGGGCATACCCCTCAAAACCGGCAGTTTCAAGGGCTTCCAACGACT
>CAJWEF010000069.1 GCA_913031305.1 uncultured Acidiferrobacteraceae bacterium | reverse complement strand
CTGCGGTTCAATTAACAATATTCGCACTGGGCGAGCCGTTATTGGCTCCGTTATGGGCGTGGGTGGGCATTGGCGAAGTCCCGTCCTGGGCAACGATGATTGGTGGCGGTGTACTTTTCAGTGCGCTCGGGTTTCAGGTCTCGGCAAAACACTCCTAATCCACGGGCCTTGGCAAAAGCAGAGCAAACCGCTGGACCCAGTAAAGAAAGAAGGCGGTGCCAATTCCCGAAGCGCCGAATAGCATACACATCACCAGAATCTGGTAACGGGCAGCAATTAATGGCGATACACCTGAAAGAACCTGGCCGGTCATCATCCCAGGCAAAGACACCAGCCCAACCGCTAAGAGGGAATTGATCAGCGGGTTCATCGCCGCCTGAAATGCATGTTGACGGGCTTGGACAAACTCGTGCCCGGTGCCCAGTTCAGCATGATAGCGTTCGGCTGCAATGCTTACCGAGTTCATCGTGTTGGCAAGAATCATACCCGCCAGTGGAATCAGGTAACGAGGTTCATACCAGGGGTTGATGTTGATCACGACCTGTGTGGCAAGGATAAGGATCGGCAAACTGCCAACGGTAATTGCCGCAACTGACACCCAGTAAAGGCGTGGTCGCTGGTCTCCCAACGGTCGCAATGCAATCCAACTGGCAACGGTGACCATGATAAGGAGTACCGCTGATACCACAAGCGGGCTATCTGAACGAAAAAGAAAAACCAGTACGTAACCGATCACAAGCAACTGGGACAACATGCGGATAACGGCATAGATCGTGGTCCCGGCCGATAAGGACCAACGCCATTGGATCAGTACAACAACCAGTACCGGAATGAAGATCAGCAGCAGTCGTGCCAGCGGGATCGATTCTACCGAAGGGCCCATTAATAAAGGGGCGAGTTCCCGCTGACCAGGTGGTTGAAGATCGGACTCGGCAGTCTAAGTCAAAGCGGCCGGCATGTCAGATCGATTGACTCAACGCTCAGACTTTCTTCTTGGGGATAGTGCGCAGATTCAGGTCTTCGATCAGAACGGTGCAATATTGTGCTACTTCACGCTTGGTACCTTGGCGATAGCCCGTGACCGAAGAGACAGAGTTAGCCACGACGTACCGGTAGCAGTTACCGTTGGATCCACCACTGGGTAGTTCGGACTTTTCTATTTCTACTACGTTGTAGGATAGATGCGGGAAATCTTCAAAGTTCAGGACTGGTTCGGGTTTTTTTGCTGAGGCCCTGGAGTGAGCCATAAGGGGGGACTCCGTTTGTAGCAGTTGGCTGCCCCGCGATCGGTTGACTCGAGGACTGCCAGTGAGCGCAGTTCACGACAAACGTGGGGAATATTCGAACAGCCTTCGATTATAGCATATAAATCAATGGTTTTAGAGTTATCCAGCCTTGGTTCTCTATGTGAGCGGACCAAGGCCTGCCTTGCCGCAGGGGCGTACCGTCAGCTGCGCCTTGCTCAAGTTATCGCTTAGCCAAAATAAAGGCCCGAATTTGAGAATTGATAGAGGCAATCAGGCTCCTGTTCTGATTTAGAAGATAGCTCCGAAATCGGGTAAGCAAGGCATAGCCGAGCCAGATATTATTCTGGCGGCCGACAGGTTTGCCGGGTTTAGCGATTTATTTTGTGAATTGCTCGTCCGGCCGCAGCCAGCGCCGCTTCATGCGTTGCTTCGGCGAGAGTCGGATGGGCATGAACGGTCCGCGCAAGGTCTTCTGCGCTGGCTTCCATCGCCATGGCAAATCCCGCCTCGCAGATGAGCTCTGATACCTGTGGGCCAATCATGTGTACGCCCAGGATACGATCGGTGTCAGCGTGAGCCAGGATTTTGACAAACCCATCTGTCATCCCAACTGCCTTAGCCCGGCCGGTTGCTGCAAAAGGGAAGACTCCGGCCCGATATTCAATAGCGTCGGTTTTGAGCTGCGTCTCGGTGGTGCCAACCCAGGCAATCTCCGGATCTGTGTAGATAACCCAGGGGACAGTCGCAAAATCAACGTGACCCGCACCCGAGGCGATGCGCTCGGCGACTGCGACACCTTCTTCAGATGCCTTGTGCGCCAGCATGGGTCCGCGGACCAGGTCGCCAACGGCCCAGACGCCGTCTATCGCAGTAGCGCAGTTCTGGTCTACTTCAACAAAACCCCGCTCGTTAATTTGAAGGCCACAAGCTGGATCCAGCAGGCCATCGCTACAGGGGCGCCGGCCGACAGCAACGATCAGGCGCTCGACCGGAACCGACCGGTCATCTGCGCCCTGGCGATAATTGATGGTGCAGTCCTGGGAGGTGCACTCCACCTGAGTTACCTGGCAGCCCAATCGTATATCCAGCCCTTGCCGGCTAAATTGTTTTTGCGCCTCGCGTGCGATCATGGAATCGGTACTGGGTAGAAATTTGTCGAGCGCTTCCAGTAAGACAACCTTCGACCCCAGGCGCCGCCAGACGCTGCCCAGTTCCAGGCCAATGACACCAGCGCCGATGATGCCCAGTGTCGATGGGGCGGTATCGAAATCCAGTGCACCGGATGAGTCAAAAATGGTTTTGCCATTGGGCTCGATACCCGGTAGCACCGTTGGCTCGGAGCCACTGGCAAGGATGACATGCTGAGCGCTAATCACCTGGTCCTCGCCATGGCCATCTGATGCCCTGACGCGGACCTTGCCCGGTGCAATCAGGCAGCCATGTCCGTTGACCGAGGTCACCTTGTTGGCTTTGAATAACGCTCTAATGCCAGCCGTCAATTCGCTGACAATGCGGCGTTTACGTTGCTGCATCTGCTCAATATTGATCTCGACAGGCCCGGTCTGAATACCGTGTTCGGCCGAATGCTTTCGGATCTGCTCAAAGCGTTCGGAACTGTCCAGCAGGGCCTTAGATGGAATGCAACCGACATTAAGGCAGGTGCCCCCTAGCGAGGGCTTGTTGTCATTGTCGATCCAGCGGTCAATACAGGCAGTCTTAAGCCCCAATTGAGCACAGCGTATGGCCGCGACATAACCACCTGGTCCGGCGCCGATAACAACAACATCAAAGTCGGATGAACTCATCAGTGACTCGTGCGATCAGGTAATAGGGGCGTGCAATGTTGCCCCGAAAATTTGAGACACTAGACCTCCAGCAGCAGTCTGGCTGGATCTTCCAACGCTGCCTTGATCGCAATCAGGAACGACACAGCATCGGAACCATCAATAATACGGTGATCGTAGGATAGCGCGAGGTACATCATTGGTCGGATGATTACGGCGCCATCAAGCGCCATGGGCCGCTCCTGAATTTTGTGCATGCCCAGGATCGCACTCTGCGGTGGATTCAGGATCGGGGTAGACAGCATCGATCCAAAAACTCCCCCGTTGGTGATTGTAAAGGTGCCCCCGGTCAGGTCTTCCAGGCGCAAGGCGCCAGCTTGGGCCTGGTGCCCGAATTCGACGATCCTGGATTCAATATCTGCAAGCCCCCGTTGGTCGGCATCGCGCAGGACCGGAACGACAAGTCCCCGCGGAGAGGACACCGCAATACCAATGTCGTAAAAGTCATGGTAGATGATGTCGTCACCATCTACCGCGGCGTTGAGGATCGGAAAACGCTTGAGCGCTTCAACACAGGCTTTGACAAAGAATGACATGAAGCCCAGACGTACCCCGTGAGTCTTTTCGAAGGTCTCACGGTAGCGAGCACGCAATGCCTTTACCTGGTGCAGATCAACCTCGTTAAAAGTAGTCAGGATCGCGGCATTGTGCTGCGCCTGAACCAGTCGAGAGGCGATAGTACGGCGTAGTCGACTCATCGGCTCGCGGCGGCTTTCGCGCAACCCGGTCGGTGTTATTGAATCCGCATCGGCCTGTTGAGAGACGCTCAGATCTTCTTTTAGTATGCGCCCGCCCCGACCGCTACCGGATATCTGACCCAGGTCAATATCTTCAACAGCCGCCTGGTGGCGGGCTGCCGGCCCAGCGGGCGCTGTACGCTCAGTTGCTGTGAATGCTGGCGGCTGTTTTGCTGGGAGTGGCGGCGGTGAGGTGGTTTCATTTGCGGGCTGTTTTTCGTTAGAGAGGTCGGCAACGGGACTGTCTGTGCCATGAGTCGTTCCAGTTCCAGCCGCTTCTTCAAACAGGGCTATTACCTCATTCGCCAATACCGTCTCGCCTTCGGCGTGTAATATTTGAGTAATAACCCCGTCACGTGGAGCGGGCACTTCAAGCACGACCTTCTCGGTTTCGATGTCCACCAGGTTGTCATCGCGACGAACTGGATCACCTATCTTGGCATGCCAGTGGAGCATAGTGGCGTCGGCCACCGACTCGGGCAACATGGGGACTCTGATTTCAACTGGCATTTGATTGTGTCTCTTCAGATTGCTCAGCTCTGGAAAGCGGTTCAGTCCCCAGCGCCTCGCTCACTAACTGTTTTTGTTCTGTAAGGTATTGCTGATAGGAGCCAGTAGCCGGCGCTGCTGAAGTTTGGCGGCTGACATATTCAAGGGACTGATTGCTCGTCACAGCTCGACTGAGGTGGTTCTGAATGCGATGCCAGGAACCCTGGTTGCGCGGTTCTTCCTGGCACCATACCACCTGGTGCCGGTTGGGGTAGTGATTCAGTATGGTTTCAAGATGATCCTGTGGAAACGGGTACAACTGCTCGATACGTATGATTGCGGTATCGGTCTGTTGCCGATGGCTGCGCTCCTCAAGCAGATCAAAGTAGACCTTCCCTGAGCACAGAATGATCCGCTTGACTGCTGTGCGATCCAGGGCGTCGACTTCATCGAGCACTGGGTGAAAAGCGCCTTGAGACAGATCAGAAGCCGGCGAGATGGAGGCGCGGTGGCGCAGCAAACTCTTGGGTGTCATAACAATCAGCGGCCGGCGCAGTAGCCGGATCATTTGCCGGCGGAGCATGTGAAAAAACTGAGCCGGGGTAGTCGGTATACAAACCTGCATGTTGTTGTCGCCACAAAGTTGCAGAAAGCGCTCGAGGCGTGCAGAGGAATGTTCGGGGCCCTGGCCTTCCATGCCGTGTGGCAGAAAAAGCGTGAGTCCGCACAATCGTTGCCACTTGGCTTCACCGCTACTGATGAACTGATCAATGACAACCTGTGCGCCATTGGCGAAATCGCCGAACTGCGCTTCCCAGATCGTGAGTGTACGAGGCTCTGTGGTCGCATAGCCGTATTCAAAACCCAGAACTGCTTCTTCAGATAGGAGTGAATCGATTACCAGGAATTGCGATGGATCATCGCCGATGGCGCGCAGCGGCACATAGGGGTTTCGGCGAGCCTGGTTCTTAAGTACCGCATGGCGATGCGAAAAGGTTCCCCGCCCCGAGTCTTGCCCTGAGATACGCACAGCGTAACCATCCTGGATCAAGGATCCATAGGCCATGGTCTCGGCAAAACCCCAATCCATTGGTATTTCCCCCGTTGCCATCCGGGTACGGCCGTCCAGTATACGGCGGACCCGCGGGTGAAGATCAAAGTCTTCAGGCAGGGTCACCAGTTGGTCATTGAGGTCAATTACCCGTTTGGCACTGATCGCGGTATCCGCCGGATCAGTCCAGCGCGCGGTCATATAGGGTGACCAGTCGGCCAGGTACAGCGACTTATCTGGGTCGGTGGCTGGAGGATGAACCACCTGTCCCTGGTCCAGCGCATCACGGTAATGTTCAACCATAGCATCACTGTCTGCGGTGGTGATCACGCCTTCGTCAGCAAGTCGCCGCGCATACCGTTGGCGTGTGGTCGGCAGGCTACGGATAACGCGATACATGCTCGGCTGGGTAATTGCCGGTTCGTCTGCTTCATTGTGACCCAGTCGGCGGTAGCAGAGCATATCGACCACGACGTCTTTGTTGAAAGTCATGCGAAAGTCGTGAGCCAACCGACTGGCGAATATTATGGCGTCGGGATCATCGCCATTAACATGAAAAATTGGTGCCTGAACCATTTTAGCCACCTCAGTACAGTAAGGCGTCGAGCGGGCGTCAAGCGGGTTTCGAGTGGTGAAGCCGATCTGATTATTGATGACGATATGGACAGTGCCCCCGGTTGAGAAGCCGCGCGTGTTAGACATGTTGAGCGATTCCATCACCACACCCTGTCCGGCAAAGGCCGCGTCTCCGTGGATAAGCACGGGGAGCACAGTGTTTTTTTTGTCGTCTTTGCGCCTATCCTGGCGGGCCCGTACCGAGCCCTCGACTACCGGGTTAATAATTTCCAGATGAGAAGGGTTAAATGCCAAGGCCATATGCAGTACACCGCCGGGTGTTTCAATATCGGCAGAAAATCCCTGGTGGTACTTCACATCACCGGTATTCATCTGACTTGCGTTGCTGGTGGTTTTTCCTTCGAATTCACCGAACAGTTCCTCGGGCGATTTCCCCAGTATATTGACCAGCACATTGAGCCGGCCCCGATGAGCCATTCCGACGACGATCTCTTTGATGCCAGTTCCGCCAGCCCGCTGGATCAGATCGCCGAGCATTGGCACCAGAGCCTCTCCACCTTCCAGTGAGAAACGTTTCTGCCCAACGTAACGGCTGTGCAGGTAACGCTCGAGGCCTTCGGCCGCAGTCAAGCGCTGCAACAGGTGTCGGCGAAAATCGGCGTTCGTGGAGGCGCGCACGGGCTCGCATTCCAACCGTTCCTGTAACCAGCGCTTTTGTGCCGTATCGGTGATGTACATGTACTCGATGCCCAGTGGCCCACAATAGGTGGCATCGCACAATTCAAGGATCCGGTTGAGCGGCATCTGCGCCGGCCCAAACGCAAGCGACCCGGTATCGAAAGAGGTTGAAAGATCGGATTTTTCCAAGCCCTGGGCTTTTAAGTCGAAATCCTCTGGCACTTCAGGTCGGGCCAGGCCCAACGGATCGGTATTCGCAATACTATGTCCGCGGGTACGGTAAGCGTTGATGAGGCGCAGCACTGCTGCCTGTTTGCGGCCGTATTCGGCTTGATCCGTTGCCTGAAGATCTGTGGCTGTTGCGACAGAGTTTGCAGTCGGCTCATTCGACAGGTCGTGAAAAACCTGTTGCCAGCGGGGATTCACACTGTCCGGGTTACTCCGGTAGCGGTTGTGAAGGTCTTCGAGGTAGGCGCGATTCCCCCCGGAAAGAAAATCTGCGTTGGTTACCGATCCCCGGCCAGTCTTTGTGCTCATCCGGCAGGGGTTACTTGCTTGCAGCTCAAAATGGGTGTTGCGGGTCGGTCGTCAGGGGAAAAAAGGATCAAGAAAAATTATACGCTATATCAGTTCAGTGTGAAATGAAATTGTGGCCTCGTAGCTCAGCGGGTGCCGCTATGACCGAAGCCGCCCGTTGACCGCTCGCTCTCATCAAAGACCTCTACTACCTCAAAGGCTGCCTGCACCACAGGTACGATCACCATCTGGGCAATACGGTCACCGGGATTAATCTGAAAGGCTTCACCACTGCGGTTCCAGCAAGAAATTTTGACTTCTCCCTGGTAGTCGCTGTCGATTAGCCCCACCAGGTTACCCAGAACAATGCCATGTTTGTGGCCCAGTCCCGAGCGGGGCAGCAGCACCGCAGCATGAGACGGATCACCAATATGAATTGCTATGCCGCTGGGAATCAATTCGCACTGGCCTGGTGTGATTGTCAGCGGGGCGTCAAGGCAGGCAACGAGGTCGATACCTGCCGAACCTTGTGTGGCATATGCCGGAAAGGTAAATTCCCCGCCGAGGCGCTTGTCGATGACTTTAAGTTGAATTTTTTGCATGATATCGTCGCGCGATCTCTTCGATCAATCGCCTGGCAAGCTCAGTCTTGCTATCGTGGCCGAGCTCGACTTGATCGTCCTGGCTGATCAGTGTCAGAGTGTTATGGTCGCTGCCGAATGGGTTGTTATCGCCACCCACCTGATTTACCGCAATCAGGTCGAGGCGCTTGTTTTTTAACTTCTGGCGGGCATGCTCAAGGGGCTGGTCAGTCTCAGCCGCAAAGCCGACGGTAAACGGTGGATCTGGTTGTTGTGTCACCGTCGCCAGGATATCGGGGTTGCGCACGAATTCAACCGTAAGTGTTTGTGTGGCTTTTTTCATTTTTGTGGGCGCGACCTGCGTAGGTCGGTAGTCAACAACAGCCGCGACTCCAATAAAGATATCGAACCCGGATACACTCGATTCGACCGCGCCAAGCATTTCTTTCGCCGTTGTTACGTTTTTCATTTCAACCCCAGTGGGTGGCGTTATCGTGACCGGACCGCTGATCAGAGACACGCTTGCACCGGCATGTTTTGCCGCGTTTGCGACCGCGTAGCCCATTTTTCCGGAGCTGTGATTGGATAAACCGCGGACGGGGTCAAGTGCCTCCCAAGTGGGGCCGGCCGTAACCATGACCCGAATGTTCTCCAGCGGTCCCGGGTTCGGGGAATTGCTCAAGCATTCAATAAGCTGGTCCGGCTCGAGCATCCGTCCCGGACCCGTGTCCCCGCATGCCTGCGGTCCGTCGGCAGGGCCCAGTAGCGTAATGCCATCTGCCTGAAGGGTTGCCAAATTGCGCTGGGTGGTTGGTTTTTGCCACATGGCCTGGTTCATTGCCGGCGCCAGGATTACCGGCGCCGATGTCGCCAGGCAAACGGTGCTCAGCAGATCCGAAGCCAGACCGGCAGCGAGGCGCGCAATAAAGTCAGCGCTTGCGGGAGCGATCACAATGGTGTCTGCCCAGCGTCCAAGTTCAATGTGGCCCATCCCAGACTCAGCTTCTGGATCCAGTAGGGTGTCGCGAACCGGTCGGCCGCTGAGTGCTTGCAGGGTGAGCGGAGCAATAAAGGCTTTTGCGGCCTGGGTCATAATAACCTGCACCTGGGCCCCTTGCCCGCATAGCCGGCGAACAAGCTCGGCAGATTTATAGGCTGCGATGCCGCCAGTAATGCCTACAATGAAGTGCTGATCAGCGAGACGGGACATGGTTTGAGAGTCTAACGGTTGCTGGCGTGCCGGGGAAATCACAGGGTGTTGATCGGCGTTTGCCAGCGAAAGTGTAAAGATTGGTCCGCTCCCCTAGGAAAAAGGATCAAAATCTGGTATAAAACGCGGCCTTTACAGGATACAGCGCGGGTATTTAAGCCATGGCTAGAGTTTGCCAGGTAACCGGTAAGCGGGTGATGACAGGAAACAACGTATCACACGCACATAACAAGACCAAACGGGTTTTCAAGCCGAACATTCATGATCGACGTTTTTGGGTGCCGAGCGAGAATCGCTGGGTTCGCCTACGCGTATCTCATCAGGGTTTGCGGATTATAGATAAAAAGGGTATCGATACCGTGCTTGAGGAGCTTCGTGGTCGAGGCGAGAAAGTTTAATAAGCCAGGGGGAATCGAATAATGAGAGACAAGATCAAACTGGTATCGTCTGCAGGAACAGGCCATTACTACACGACGACCAAGAATAAGCGCAACCAGCCTGAGAAGATGGAAATTCGCAAATACGATCCAGTGGTGCGTAAGCATGTAGCCTACAAGGAAGCCAAGATTAAGTAAATCTGGAAACTTGTCGGGCTAAATGCCCGAAATACATGCACAGAACCCTCGCGACGCGAGGGTTTTTTTTGACTGACGTCAGCGGGCGCGGTAGGTGATTCTCCCTTTACTCAGATCATAAGGGGTCAATTGCACTGTGACTTTGTCGCCGCGCAGGATACGGATATAGTGTTTACGCATTTTGCCCGAGATGTGGGCGATAACCACATGCCCATTTTCGAGCTCGACGCGGAACTGGGTATTAGGTAGGTTCTCCAGAACCGTGCCTTCCATTTCAATATGTTCTTCTTTTGCCACGCGATAAAGTGGGCCTCCGCCCGCATTTTTCTCAAGAGCGCGGAGTATACCCAAGTTCCAGACTTGCCTACAGATTGTCAGAATCTGGTGATATGTGCTTAATAATTTTGCTCCACCAACCTGGCGCATTCCTTATATGATTTAAGGGCGCCGGTTCTGTCGCACGCTAGGGTTTCGCCAGGACGTGCTTAAGGCATAATTAATGATTCTTTTCCCGACCCTGGCTCGAAAGGGCTCTTTCCAGGACAGCGACATGGTTGAACTATTCTTCTGGCCAACGCCCAACGGGATGAAAGTCTTGATGTTCCTCACAGAAGCCGGTATGGATTACCGAATTACCTCGGTAAATATTAATGACGGCGAGCAGTTTAGTAATGAGTTTCTACAAATTGCACCTAACGGGCGGATACCGGCCATTATCGATCATGCCCCGACCAGATCGTCCGAGGCGATCTCAATCTTTGAATCTGGAGCGATCCTTATCTATCTTGCAGATAAGGTCGGGCGGTTCTTACCGGATTCCCTCGTCGAGCGGACGGACGTACTGCAATGGTTGATGTGGCAGATGGGTGGTCTGGGCCCAATGCTGGGTCAGAATCATCATTTCACCCGCTATGCTCCAGAAGAGGTGCCCTATGCGACCCGGCGGTACCATCAGGAGACATCCCGATTGTACGCGGTATTAGACGGGCGCCTTGCCGAGCGCGAGTTTATCTGTGATGAGTATTCTATTGCCGATATGGCCTGCTATCCGTGGATTCTGCGTTACGAGTGGCATAAAACCGATATCGATCAATTCCCCAATGTTAAGCGATGGCTTGAGTCGATTCGCCAACGACCCGCTGTGGTCGCAGCTTATCGGGAGGCTGGAAAAATCAATAAAGGCAAGGCGGTGACCTCAGGAGCCCAGCAGATCCTGTTTGGCCAGGATGCAACAACCATGCGCAAGGCGATGGGTACTACGCCCGGATCGGGAAGCTGAAGTTTGACGCCAGCGCTTCGGTCCGCGCGCGGGTCTTAAGCATTAGGTTTTTAAATTAATCCCAAAGCCTGTATCAGGTACATGGCCAACTGTCAGTTTTGGGTCTGCGGGAAAATAATTTTGACACAAAGGCCGGGGTCGTTGCCGGCGAGGCAGACCTGGGCGCCGTGGTGTCGGGTAACAGCGCTTACCAGGCTCAGCCCCAGCCCGTTGCCGGCACTCGAGCGGCTGGCATCTCCGCGATAAAAGCGCTGGAATACCTTGTCCTGGTCTGCCTTTGCAATGCCCGGACCACTATCACATACCGACAGCACAGACTGGTCCCGGTGATGAGATATGTTGACCTCGATAATGCCCCCGACAGGCGTGTATTTAACGGCGTTGTCGAGAACGTTTGCCAACGCCTGGAACAGCATGTCCCGGTCCGCGTGCACCACCGGCTGGGTACCCCCCAGTAGTTTAAGTTTTTGATGTTTTTCCTCCGCCAGCGGCTCATATAGTTCGACCACATCTGTGGCCAGCTGGCTAAGCGCCAGTGGTTGTACATCGGTGCTGATCGATTCAGACTCAATACGTGCAATACGAAGCAGGGCATTAAACAAACCCAGCAGGCGATCGGCTTCATCAATGGCCTGTTCGAGAGCCCGGGCCTGATCCGATTCCAGCGCGCTTGAATCACGCAGGGACTCAAGGCGTTGACGCAGTCGGGAAAGGGGGGTTTTGAGGTCGTGTGCAATATTGTCACTGACCTGGCGAATGCCATCCAAGAGTTCTTGGATCTGGTCCAGCATGCGATTGAGATTGTTTGATAACTGGTCGAACTCGTCACCGTGTGAGCCGACCGGCACGCGTCGACCCAGATCTCCAGCCATGATTCGCTGACTGGTGTCGTTAATGATGTCAATTCGCGTCAGCATTCGCCGGCTGATGAAAAAACCCCCAGCCAGGCCAAGCACCAGCGTTAGCGCCACACCCCAGCCCAGTGCCGTAATGACCCGCAGGCGCGCGGCATTGAGTTCCTGGATATCTTGTCCGACCAGCAAGCGAAAACCCCCAGCCAGCTGGAACTGTCGTGTTCGGGCCGGATGCAGCCTTGGCTTATCGAGATCACGGGTTTCCAGGTTGAAATTGAGCCAGCCATCTTGGGCAGGCGTCTTCGGCCAGCGATTGATATTGCCGACAATGACTCGACCGAGCGGGTCAGTGAGCAGATAGATAGAGGTACCGGTGGGCTGTTGCCGGTCGATCCGGTCGGAGATTAAGTGGCGTAATCCAGGCAGGCCGCGGTTCTCATAGCGCTCGGACAGGGTATTGATTTCGGTACGGATAGCGGCATCTGATTGATCTGCCATGTAGCGCACACTAGACCAGTAGATAAAACTGAATAGCACGAGTACCGACGCGGTGAAAAGAGCCACATACAGTAGCGCAATCCGAAAGGTGGAGCTTCTGAGAAAACTAGTCAGGTTCACGCAGCATGTACCCGGCGCCACGAATGGTATGCAGCAGCTGCGTTGGGAACTCCCGATCTATTTTGGATC
>CAJWEF010000068.1 GCA_913031305.1 uncultured Acidiferrobacteraceae bacterium | reverse complement strand
TATGATTCCATGCAGCGACTCGACGTTCATTGTCGATAGCCAGAGCTGCATCGGATGAAAATTCGATCAGTTCAGAAGCAATTGTGCTAGTACTTTTGTTCACTGAACTTTTAATTGAAGCTAGGTTATTGCTCGTATATTACGCGAGCCACGCCACTCTGTGAAGCGGGACAATCTGTGGCTCGTGCCACGAACTCACTATTAAGACCGATTTCTGAGAAGGCGCACTTCCTTGACCAAGATCAGTAATGTGAGTGCTTGCTTTCGCTTCCAACGCTCAATTCCGATACCTCTGTCCCCTACTGCCAAACCAACAAGTCGGAGACAGTTTTGCATTATTTTTTGTAATTTCTCCTCCTTAGCTGAGATGGCTGTTACCTTGGTGTATAGGCCAAATTGAATACACACAGTACAGTCGTATATGATCGTAAGTGTTGGTTGTTGATCCAAGTCAGAGATCAACTGTGTATGTCGAAGCCAAAAGTACTATTCAGTTCGGGCTTCGAACTATTGACATCAGCTCGCTGAACCTGCTTCGGATCACACAATTCCTGCATTGCCTGCTGACAAAACTCTGCACTATCTTTTTTGACTGCATAGCAAAGAATAAAACGTCCAAAGTAACTTAGAGCATGCCAATCAACTTCAAGTTGAGCGAGTTTCCTAAATTTTTCGACAGTTTCAGGCTCAGTGCCTTCCAGCCAATTAGCACTAACAGTGGGCACCTCAGATACTGTGTAGTCGGTAACACTTCCAATCTCTTCCAACATCGACATCAGTGCATGTTTGAACAAACTGACATCATTGTCACTCGCTGAAGAAATCAAACCTATGCGCTGTTCAAGAGAAAGCGCCCGCCAGTCGTCTAAACTTATCTTAACTCCAGCCAGATCTAGTTTCATCCGCACTATAAGCGGTATAAACTTGAAATTCGGATCAGCTTCACGCTCACAGGTGAGCAACATTCCAGAAGCATCTATTGTATGGCTCACTGGCAAAGCTTTGTTCATCGATTCCCCTATAGATATTCATTGGCCATCGCACTCAACTATTGTTGGCTGGAGGTTGAATATTTTTTCAAGAAAAAGAACGAGTCGATAAATACTCAACTACACTTCGCAGTATCGTTGGCCAGGCAGCCTCTTGTTTTGATCTAAGTCAATTGGCTTATCCTCAGGTTTTCGAATACAAGCACTATCTGTGAAGCGGGACAATCTGTGGCTCGTGCCACGAACTCACTCTTAAAGCCGATTTCTGAGAAGGTGCACTTCCTTGGCTACGGTCAGTAATCAAGAGTGAATTTGACCCTAGCATTGTTATCCCAAAAGGCAACATGGCGGGAGTATCATCAACATGGCTATTTCATGCGGCGACATCAAGAGTCCGTCAACCCACAATGCTAAAGCTCTCTTGGACGCTGTTGCTCTGATGGAAAATACTGATGTGGTCTGCGTCATTGATGATCTGAATGATCAGCATCAAACCAACTATCACCTGAGCGACTATCGAATGAACAGACAGCTTCCGATCCCACTCAAATCAGCGTTACGGACGAGGTATAGAAATCGGGCTTTGGAGCAGTCTCAGATAATAGAAATAATCGACAAAAAGACCCAGAGAATTCCTGTAATATCCGGCGCCCTACTGTTGCTGTTAGGGGTAATCCTGCTGCTGTAAACCAGCAACACCTTCCTCATTAAATAGAAGACTGTCCAGTTTTTCCATGAAGCGGAACATCTTGTAAGGTGTGTAGCGTCGGCTCATGAGTTCAACCCCCCGGGAACTGGGGATAACGTCCAATTGGCCCGGGTAACCCTGTTTGGTACCACCCAACGCCGACAAACAACCCATGGTGAATTTCAGCGTCTATCGCAGCAGTTGCCGTGATTGCCCTGACTCTGACCCTTATTAAATGGGTCAGCGCTTTATGACACCAGCTCAAGCAGAACAATGGCCCCCTGCTACTGCTGGTCATCGGGTTGACACATCACCCCCTGACAGAAGGAACTGGGCCTAATTTCCTGACAGTTCCCAGCCTGCCAATCAGGTAGACTTTTCATCAAGGAGATCTACAAACAAATTAATCGTATCTAAAACAGATGATTGACTTGACCGGCAAGACCATACTCGTGACGGGGGGCTCGCGCGGTATTGGGGCAGCCACCGTACGCCAACTCGTCGCCCAGGGCGGCAGCGTAGTCGTTCACTTCGGCTCCAACCTTACCGCTGCACAGGCACTCGCTCATGAATTTGGTGAGCCTTCGATTCATCTATGTCAGGCAGACCTCACATCTGAAAGCGAAACTGAACGCCTGTGGGATAATGCCGTAGCCTGGCACGGTCGTATCGATGTCCTGGTCAATAACGCGGGCATCTACGAAAAGTCACCCCTGAACCTTGATCTTGATCGCTGGCTTGGCGACTGGCAACGAACGTTGCGCATCAACCTGTTGGCCGCCGCCCAACTTTGCCGCCGCGCCGTCACCCACTTTCGTGAAAGCGGTGGCGGTGTGCTGATCAATGTTTCGAGCCGCTCTGGCAAACGAGGCGACAATATCGACCACTTGCACTACGGTGCCTCCAAGGCCGGTATGCTGGCTCTCAATCGAACCATCGCCCGGGATTGCGCGAAAGACAATATCCTTGCCTACGGCATCGCACCGGGTTTTGTACTGACCGACATGGTGAGCCCGGTAATTGAGGAGAAAGGACTCGCCGCCATGGCAGCAATGTATCCCACCGGGCGTGTGGCGACGCCGGAAGAGGTGGCTAGCTTGATTACTTTCTTCGCCAGCGGTGCAGCACCCCAAGCAACGGGCAATACTATTGACTTAAGCGGTGCAGCTGAGGTCACCTGAAAAAGGACACTATCCTATGCCCTACTGCGGGTGTCGTCTGGCTCCGAACTGGGCGGACCCAATCCATGAGCTTAGACCACATACCATCAACAGGATAATTACATCGTGAATCAATTTTCTCCTGATCGGCTGGTTTCCCAAGATGACTGGAGCGATCTCACCCGAGTTAAGTCGGCACCCGAAATCGACATCGACCGCCTGCATAACCATCGTTTGACGCGGCTTCGGTCATGTATTCAAGAAACCGGGGCCGCAATGTGCCTGCTTGTCAATCCGGTCAGCCTCCGGTATGCGGTCGACTACCGGGCTTATGCACTGTTTCAGTCACACATTCCCACGGCCTACCTGTTTGTGCCCGTTGATGGCCCGGTAGTCATCCATGGCGCCTTGGATTCTGCCCCCATGGCGGATGAATTCCGCAAGGCCCGGCCGATTTCCTACTTCGATGGTGCAACAGAGCTTGAGAGTAATGCAAAGGAACTGGCGCGTGATGTGGTCAATTACCTTAAAGAGATCGGTACCGACAATCGGCGGGTGGCCGTCGAATACGTCAATCCCAGTATCACCCAGGCGCTGGAGGCGGCAGGACTTGAAGTGATCGATGGTGTACTGGCCTCCGAAAACGCGCGGGTGATCAAATCGGAAGATGAGATCAACTGTATCCGCTGGGCGATCGCTGTCGCCGAGCACGGAATCGCCAAACTAAAAACAGCAGTTCATGCAGGCGTGACCGAAGCCCAACTGTGGGGCTTACTCAACTACGCCAACCTTGCTAACAACGGTGACTGGCACGACGGTCGCATGCTCGCTTCTGGGCCGCGAATCAACCCCTGGATGCAGGAAGCCACGCTCAGGCGCGTAGAATCAGGGGACCTGGTGGGCTTTGACACCGATATGGTCGGGCCGCAGGGCTACTGCGCCGATATTTCTCGGACCTTGCACTGCGGTCCGGCAATGCCAACCAGACGTCAGAAAGAACTCTATCGCCTTGCCCTGGATGAGATCGAACACAATCTACGGCTGATCCGGCCGGGGATCACTCTGGACGCCTTCCAGCAACAAGCCTTTGTGCCGCCAGAGGCATTTCATCAGAACGCTTACACCTGTGTCATTCACGGGGTAGGCATGTGTGATGAATATCCCAGAGTGAATCCTATATTTCGTGGACCCAATCCCTACAGGGGGACATTGGAAGCAGGAATGATAATTTGTGTGGAGAGTTACATGGGTGCTGTCGGGGAACGCGACGGCGTTAAACTGGAACAGCAGGTACTGGTAACCTCGGACGGTTATGAAATGCTCTCTAGCGATCCGCTGGAACCGTCGTTGCTGGACTGATTGACAGATAGGTTAATCGTATCGTCTGCAACGCTTTAATGGCTGTGTTCCTACCGCCACTCGTGGCACGATGACACCACCGCTTCGCAGACCCATCCCGGGCATCAGTAACCTGCGGGATCTGGGCGGCTATGCGGTACAGGGCGGATCATTGCGCTGGCACACACTGTACCGCTCTAACGAGATCTCTACGACGGATGCCGACACCCTGAGCCGGCTCCAGACACTGGGCATTCGTACCCTTTGTGATTTCCGAGATGACAAACAGAAACAGAAAGTGCCTATCGAAGTGTCGTTCAGCGCAAACACAAAAACCATTGCGGCTCCCATCAGTGTCAGCGTGCTGATTCGCTCAGCACTTTCCGGTGAAAAACTCACGGGCACAAGTGCGCGAAAAATACTAGCGGATATCTACCGATCTTTAGTGTTGGACCACGCAGATGCCTATAAGCTCTTCTTCAACAGTATTTTGGATCCGAATAACTTTCCGCTGGCCTTCTGTTGTGTGGCCGGCAAAGACCGCACGGGTCTGGCGGCTGCCCTGCTGCTGACCGCACTCGGAGCCTCTCGCAACGCGGTATTCGATGACTACCTGCTATCAAATAAATACTGGGAAATGCCGACAGATGTTCTCAGAGAAGAATCCGACGAAGTACGGAAGGCCGTTTTTACGGCCGACACGCACTACCTGGAAGCAGCTTTTGCAGCAATGTCAGAATACTACGGCTCGGCTGAGAGTTTTGTACAGAATGCCCTGGGTCTTAACCCAGCGCGTAGAGAAGATGTGTTGGCACAGCTGGTTGAATGACAGGAAGACGTCTTAACAGCTCTCGGAATCTGTCCTACGAGGGTATCAAGCGATACTGATAAAGGTGCTCATAATGTGGCCGTACTTTTTTGTACAACTGTTTGGCGCGGTGCGGCGCACTGGAAATATCCGTGTAACCCGGCTTCTGCGGTTTTAGTCCAGTCGAGCCTTTCAATTTCTCGTGCCAGGATCCGCTGTCATACCAGCTATATGAACTCGTATTGATACCCGCCTCCCAGGTGAGTGCCTCTTTGATAAACGGTAGACCAACAGCATCACAATAAGCACGGACAATGCCTTCCGGATTTTCGAGCAGATCATCCGAATCAATAACCGGTGGTGCCTGACCGTCTCGATCTGAGATACGGTCAAACAGTGCACGTTGCTCCGCAAATGCCAGTTCCTTAAGGTGCACGTCTGGCCAGCGCTTTTGCACGCTGGTGACGACCTTCGCCGCATCACGAATCAGAAAGGTATGTGTGAAGTGACTCAGAAACTCATCGGTCCAGTGCTTCTCGATGTAGTGGGGAAAATCCTTGGAGAAAATCGGGCCTTGCGCCGCTGCCCGTTGAAGGTTGGACCAGACTAGCGCAAACGTCAGGCCAGGCTTTCTGGGACTGTCCGGTGTCAACCGGGGCCACGGCGCGCCATCACCCTCGTACCACCATTCTCCGAATGGTTCGTGAAAACACGTGAGATCACCGCGCTGGCGCATCATCCATTCAAACGCGGTACCGGTAGACCGAGGTGTTGCCCATAGCACGAGAATCTCATGCACAGCTTTTAGTCCTTCAGCGAAGACAACAAATTACCCTGCTCAGTGACGGGCGCCAGACCCAGCGTCTTAAACAGCCGCCAGTAAAGCGCGTTGTCATGTGTGATGAGTGGTTTACCCAACATTTTCTCGAGCCCAACTTCCAATGAGACGAAACGCTGTGCCAAGCCATCGCTGTCGCGCCGATAATTGCTCATCCCGATTGCGAGATAGGCATCTACATTCGGCGCCTTGGTGGCAATGTACTCAAAGGATTTACGGGCAAGATCACCGTCAAAACACCAGATACAGTCGTTAAGAGCCTCCTGACTCTCAAACCAGCCCTGGTCAACAAAGTTGCCAGCCCACACTACGTCAAACCCCGCTTCTTTCAAAAAGCCTGCCGTGCCTTGCCACCAATCCGGCCAGTGATAGACGCCGTTCAGCGCAACCTTGTCGACACTCAGTTCACGCAGGGCCTCCACCATGGCATAGCCCGCCATGTGAAACGGCGTTTCATAAGTCTCACTGAGCTGTTCGCAGTACTCGCGGATGCCCTCGACCCCCAAACCGCTGGCATGCACCCAGTTCGAGCCGACCTGACCGCAGACGTCAGCACCGTTGTTGGCCATGCATTCGACAAATTCCTCCAGCAGGTTGAGGTTCTCCTTTCGCTGGGAGAGTTGATGCGTATATGACGGCAGGTGCAGCATCCTGCCGTGTACACCCACGGTTTCCGGTGCCATGCGCAGAAAATCCGACGGCGAAGCATCGAAATCCCGCGGCGGACAGGTAAAACCAACCTGATGAGGGAACAATTTGTTTTTCGAATCCGACCAGTGGACTGGTTTCTGGTAGTCGTTCATGTGTGCTCCAATGGCAACCACTTCTTATAAATAGTTGCGCGTTTGAAGATACGAAATGAGCTGTTCTACGAGCGTATCCGGGTCTGTATCTTCGGCGTTGAGGACGATTTCTGCGTTTTGCGGCGGTTCGTAGGCCGAGTCTATACCGGTGAAGTTCTTCAACTGCCCGGCTCTTGCCTTTTTGTAGAGCAATTTCGGATCACGGGCCTCGCAAACCGCAAGCGACGCATCCACAAAAATCTCCACGAACTCACCTTCACTCATGAGCGAGCGAGCCATCACCCGTTCAGAGCGAAACGGTGAAATAAACGACGCCATAACGATCAGACCCGCATCGGCCATCAGCTTAGCGACTTCCGCAACGCGCCGGATGTTCTCGACGCGGTCCTGATCAGTAAATCCAAGATCACGACTGAGCCCATGACGAATATTGTCCCCATCGAGCAGATAAGTGCGTTTACCCATCGCGTGCAGTTTCTGTTCCACCCGGTTAGCAATGGTCGACTTACCGGCGCCCGATAAACCGGTAAACCACAGGACGCACGGTGTCTGCTGGTTAGTCCGTGCACGTGCTGCCTTATCGACGTCCATGTCGTACCACACCACATTGGTAGCCCGGCGCAACGAAAAGTCGATCACACCGGCGCCCACTGTCAGTTTCTGAGCCTTATCGACCAGGGCAAACGCCCCGGCCCAGTCATCACTGTTGCCATCGGCGAACGGTACCGCCCGATCCAGGGCGATCTTGCAGTAGGCGATCTCTCCCTCAATCAGCGTTTTAGCTGCGAGCTGCTCCAGCGTATCTGGCTCAACTCGATACGACAGATCCGTGATCTGGACGGTCGTTTCGATGCCCGCAAGACGGATCAGATAAGGCCGTTCGGGCAGCATGGCATCACGGCCGGTCCAGATCAGGTGAACCGCAAACTGGTCCGCTGTGGGCACATCATCTTCGGGTGCGGCAGATCGGTCATCAGCGAGCGGATCAAACGCCCCATTCAGCAATGCTGCCGACACATCACGCACCTTTTGTACTTTGCTGTACTCCGATTCTTGTGTCGTACGCTCTTTCATAGTCTGTGGATCTGTTGCTTAGACATTAAGTGCCTGGACACACCACGATATTTCCTACGTGGTGCTTGTCGATAAATGCCTGCTGAGCGGCATGAAACTGCGACAAAGGGAAAGTCGCTGCAAGCAAGGGCCTGATCTCACCCTGCTCAATATAGCGCACCAGATCCTCAAACACGCCGGGTGGTGCCACCGTGGCACCGGTAAAGATGAGGTCCCGTAGATAGAACGTCCGCAGGTCGAATTCTACGACCGGTCCGGCAATGGCTCCAGCACAGGTATAACGTCCCCCGCGCGCAATGGCATCGATCAGCTGTGGCCACCGAGCACCCCCAACCACATCTGCCACTACATCGACGGTATCGCGGCCGATCGCCGCCTTAAGTCGTGATCGGATATCTGTCACATTACGTTCAAGCACCGCCGCAGGACCGAGGTCATTCACCGCCTTAGCTTTATCAGCACCACATAGCGCAACCACAACTGCGTCACGTCGGTTGGCCAGCTGCACCAGAGCAGACCCAACACCACCTGACGCCCCGGTCACCAGCACGGTATCACCAGCCGCGACTTGGGCACGATTCAGCATATTTTCTGCCGTAACATAGCTACAGGCGAACGTCGCCAGCTCCGCATCGGACAATGCGCAATCGATTGGATGGACCTGACGCTGACTGACCTTGGTGTATTCGGCATAGCCGCCGTCACACTCACTGCCGAAGTAACTGGTTTTATCGAGATTCATAGGATCACCCCAGTCGCGGAGCCAGCCATCGACCAGCACCCGCTGCCCGATGAGTGTGACATCAGCCTGAGGCCCTACCGCCACCACGATACCGGCAACATCCGCACCTTGTATTCGTGGAAAACTGACTGGGCTGCCGCCCCAGGTACCATCCTGCCCATCGGCACCCGCCAGGGCATCTCCGGTGGTCGCTTCCATGTTGCCTTTGGAATACCAGGCACTGCGGGTGTTGACATCGGTGTTGTTAAGCCCGCAAGCGCCCACATGGATCAACACGTCGTCGACCTCCGGAACCGGTGTGGGCCAATCATCATGAAACACCAACTTATCCAGGCCACCATGGCCCGTCAGTACAACCGCCTGCATGGTGTCAGGTATGTATGCCAATGGTGCCGTATCTCGTTTTCGACTTACGTGCGATTCCCAGAGTAGACAGCGACTGGTTCGCCCAGCGGATACAGTTGATCTCATCTTCCGATTTGATCACCCGCGCGTTTTCGGAGGCCAGTACACCATCGATCACTTCAAGTCCTGCCGCCTCCAGCGCCTGGGTGATACTGGGATTGACGTATTCGACGGCCACCCGCCGATTGTCGGTACCGATCTCTTTAAGGTAATTGACCACATCACGCGCCAGTTCCTTTGCATTACTCTCAAGCTCTGTTGCACCATCGAAGTAGGAAATCGGCCGGGCCTTGCGGAATTCATCCGCCATGGGGGCAGAATCCAAGGCGCCATGGATGACTACCGGGCCATCAACGGGCACAAACAGGTAGGCCGTGGGAATGTGTGACTGAAACAGTGCATAAGCCCGGTAGTCGACCGCATACCGGAGGCTGACCGGATTGACAAGCAGGCACATTGCGGCCCCGGTTTCTTGAATACATGACCGAAGCCGCGTCAAACGATGGTTATGCAGGCGGTCGATGTCGATTTCGGGTGCCGACTTAACTCGGGTGAGATCGCTCCAGTCATCTTGGGAAACCAGCCGATCAGGAGAAAATTGATTCACGATGTAATTATCCTGTTGATGGTATGTGGTCTAAGCTCATGGATTGGGTCCGCCCAGTTCGGAGCCAGACGACACCCGCAGTAGGGCATAGGATAGTGTCCTTTTTCAGGTGACCTCAGCTGCACCGCTTAAGTCAATAGTATTGCCCGTTGCTTGGGGTGCTGCACCGCTGGCGAAGAAAGTAATCAAGCTAGCCACCTCTTCCGGCGTCGCCACACGCCCGGTGGGATACATTGCTGCCATGGCGGCGAGTCCTTTCTCCTCAATTACCGGGCTCACCATGTCGGTCAGTACAAAACCCGGTGCGATGCCGTAGGCAAGGATATTGTCTTTCGCGCAATCCCGGGCGATGGTTCGATTGAGAGCCAGCATACCGGCCTTGGAGGCACCGTAGTGCAAGTGGTCGATATTGTCGCCTCGTTTGCCAGAGCGGCTCGAAACATTGATCAGCACACCGCCACCGCTTTCACGAAAGTGGGTGACGGCGCGGCGGCAAAGTTGGGCGGCGGCCAACAGGTTGATGCGCAACGTTCGTTGCCAGTCGCCAAGCCAGCGATCAAGATCAAGGTTCAGGGGTGACTTTTCGTAGATGCCCGCGTTATTGACCAGGACATCGATACGACCGTGCCAGGCTACGGCATTATCCCACAGGCGTTCAGTTTCGCTTTCAGATGTGAGGTCTGCCTGACATAGATGAATCGAAGGCTCACCAAATTCATGAGCGAGTGCCTGTGCAGCGGTAAGGTTGGAGCCGAAGTGAACGACTACGCTGCCGCCCTGGGCGACGAGTTGGCGTACGGTGGCTGCCCCAATACCGCGCGAGCCCCCCGTCACGAGTATGGTCTTGCCGGTCAAGTCAATCATCTGTTTTAGATACGATTAATTTGTTTGTAGATCTCCTTGATGAAAAGTCTACCTGATTGGCAGGCTGGGAACTGTCAGGAAATTAGGCCCAGTTCCTTCTGTCAGGGGGTGATGTGTCAACCCGATGACCAGCAGTAGCAGGGGGCCATTGTTCTGCTTGAGCTGGTGTCATAAAGCGCTGACCCATTTAATAAGGGTCAGAGTCAGGGCAATCACGGCAACTGCTGCGATAGACGCTGAAATTCACCATGGGTTGTTTGTCGGCGTTGGGTGGTACCAAACAGGGTTACCCGGGCCAATTGGACGTTATCCCCAGTTCCCGGGGGGTTGAACTCATGAGCCGACGCTACACACCTTACAAGATGTTCCGCTTCATGGAAAAACTGGACAGTCTTCTATTTAATGAGGAAGGTGTTGCTGGTTTACAGCAGCAGGATTACCCCTAACAGCAACAGTAGGGCGCCGGATATTACAGGAATTCTCTGGGTCTTTTTGTCGATTATTTCTATTATCTGAGACTGCTCCAAAGCCCGATTTCTATACCTCGTCCGTAACGCTGATTTGAGTGGGATCGGAAGCTGTCTGTTCATTCGATAGTCGCTCAGGTGATAGTTGGTTTGATGCTGATCATTCAGATCATCAATGACGCAGACCACATCAGTATTTTCCATCAGAGCAACAGCGTCCAAGAGAGCTTTAGCATTGTGGGTTGACGGACTCTTGATGTCGCCGCATGAAATAGCCATGTTGATGATACTCCCGCCATGTTGCCTTTTGGGATAACAATGCTAGGGTCAAATTCACTCTTGATTACTGACCGTAGCCAAGGAAGTGCACCTTCTCAGAAATCGGCTTTAAGAGTGAGTTCGTGGCACGAGCCACAGATTGTCCCGCTTCACAGATAGTGCTTGTATTCGAAAACCTGAGGATAAGCCAATTGACTTAGATCAAAACAAGAGGCTGCCTGGCCAACGATACTGCGAAGTGTAGTTGAGTATTTATCGACTCGTTCTTTTTCTTGAAAAAATATTCAACCTCCAGCCAACAATAGTTGAGTGCGATGGCCAATGAATATCTATAGGGGAATCGATGAACAAAGCTTTGCCAGTGAGCCATACAATAGATGCTTCTGGAATGTTGCTCACCTGTGAGCGTGAAGCTGATCCGAATTTCAAGTTTATACCGCTTATAGTGCGGATGAAACTAGATCTGGCTGGAGTTAAGATAAGTTTAGACGACTGGCGGGCGCTTTCTCTTGAACAGCGCATAGGTTTGATTTCTTCAGCGAGTGACAATGATGTCAGTTTGTTCAAACATGCACTGATGTCGATGTTGGAAGAGATTGGAAGTGTTACCGACTACACAGTATCTGAGGTGCCCACTGTTAGTGCTAATTGGCTGGAAGGCACTGAGCCTGAAACTGTCGAAAAATTTAGGAAACTCGCTCAACTTGAAGTTGATTGGCATGCTCTAAGTTACTTTGGACGTTTTATTCTTTGCTATGCAGTCAAAAAAGATAGTGCAGAGTTTTGTCAGCAGGCAATGCAGGAATTGTGTGATCCGAAGCAGGTTCAGCGAGCTGATGTCAATAGTTCGAAGCCCGAACTGAATAGTACTTTTGGCTTCGACATACACAGTTGATCTCTGACTTGGATCAACAACCAACACTTACGATCATATACGACTGTACTGTGTGTATTCAATTTGGCCTATACACCAAGGTAACAGCCATCTCAGCTAAGGAGGAGAAATTACAAAAAATAATGCAAAACTGTCTCCGACTTGTTGGTTTGGCAGTAGGGGACAGAGGTATCGGAATTGAGCGTTGGAAGCGAAAGCAAGCACTCACATTACTGATCTTGGTCAAGGAAGTGCGCCTTCTCAGAAATCGGTCTTAATAGTGAGTTCGTGGCACGAGCCACAGATTGTCCCGCTTCACAGAGTGGCGTGGCTCGCGTAATATACGAGCAATAACCTAGCTTCAATTAAAAGTTCAGTGAACAAAAGTACTAGCACAATTGCTTCTGAACTGATCGAATTTTCATCCGATGCAGCTCTGGCTATCGACAATGAACGTCGAG
>CAJWEF010000067.1 GCA_913031305.1 uncultured Acidiferrobacteraceae bacterium | reverse complement strand
CAGCGAAAGCATCAGGTGGCGGTATGGACCCCCCTGCCAGGAACGCCCACGCCGGCCGCGGCCGGCACTCTGAAACTCAGTGATGCAGGCCCGTCCGTGCGTATCGCCGGTAGTGGCCCGGCGAGTCAGCCAGTCATTGGTTGAAGCCACTGTATCCAGCAGCGTAACCCGCTCGATAAAGGGAAACCCCCCGGCTGCCAGTGCACCCTTGAGTTGCGTTTCATCTATGGGATCGACCGCAACAGCCAACTGGTAACCGGATTGATTTGCCACCCGGAACTGAAGCCCCTCTAGCTGCAGGTCAGCCAGGTGTTTTTCGACTGCCTCCTCACTGATACCGGTCTCCAGGGCAAGGCTCGTGATACTTGCCGGCTTTACTGCACTCAACGCACGTACCAGCCGGGTGCGCTCAGTCATCGTTGTTGGTCTGCTGCGATCGCCCCCGCAGACGTTCAAGCTTTTCCCGAATCTTGATCTCAAGGCCGCGATCTACTGGATGGTAGAAATGCTGGCCTTGCAGGGTGTCGGGCAGGTAAGTCTCCCCTTGGGCATAGCCCTGGGGTTCATCGTGTGCATAGCGGTATTTTTCGCCGTGGCCTAGCTCTTTAGCGAGACGGGTTGGGGCATTGCGCAGATGCAAAGGCACCTCCTGGGTGCCAGTTTCTTGGGCCACTTGCAGCGCCGCATTGAGACCTTTATAGACCGCGTTGCTCTTTGGGGCGCAGGCCAGATAGACCAACGCCTGAGCGATCGCCAATTCGCCCTCTGGAGAACCCAGACGCTCGTAGGTCTGCGCAGCATCCAGCGTCAAACTGAGTGCTCGCGGGTCAGCATTACCGATATCCTCACTGGCCATGCGAATTGCCCGCCGGATGATATAACGCGGGTCGCAGCCGCCGTCGATCATCCGCGCAAACCAATACAGCACAGCATCCGGATCAGTACCACGCATCGATTTATGCAGCGCTGATATCTGGTCGTAAAAAAGATCGCCGCCCTTATCAAAGCGACGCAAGGGCGTGCCGATCACCTCCGGCAATACCCGGTCGGTAAGTTCATGCCCATCGTCTGTCGCCGTGGCAAACTGAGACCCGATTTCAAGAAAATTTAATAGACGACGTGCATCACCATCAGCCGCATCCAGTAGGCAGCCCCGGCCATAATCTGACAGAGTCAGGTTCAACCGTCCCAGGCCTCGATCGCAATCAGATAGCACCCGCTCCAGCAGTGATTGCAGGTCCTCACGGGCCAATGCCTTTAATACATAAACACGTAGCCGTGAGAGCAATGCATTGTTGAGCTCAAAAGCCGGATTCTCTGTGGTGGCGCCAATCAGCACCAGAGTGCCATCTTCCACGTGCGGTAAAAAGCCGTCCTGTTGTGCCTTGTTAAAACGATGAACCTCATCAACAAACAACACCAGCTTGCCCGGCAACGCTTTGGCTTGCGCCACAACCTCGCGCACATCCTTGACCCCGGCGGTCACTGCAGAGAGCACCTGAAAGCGGGCATCGCAATAGTGCGCCACCATCCGCGCCAGGGTGGTTTTGCCCGTGCCCGGCGGCCCCCAGAGCACCATCGAATGCACGTGCCCACCTACCAGCGCCTCGCGCAACGCTGAACCCGGGCCAATCAGATGCGATTGGCCGACAAACTCCTCAAGATTACGCGGACGCATCGCTTCGGCAAGCGGCCGGTAATCAGCAGCCTGGGTTTGCATGTGGGCTGAAGTCATCAAGAGTTCCTAGCTACCTTGGATCTGGCGGAAGGTAAGGTTAACCCGCGGAGCAACCGGACGAGTTGTTTTTGGCACACTGTGACGCCAAGCGATCTGAGACTCATCACTCATCAGCAACAAGGATCCGTGTCCGAGCACGATTTCATGCACGGGTAGGTCTTTGCGGCGCCGATGCCGTAACAGAAAACGCCGCGGGCCACCCAGACTGATAGAAGCAATCGCCGGCGCAGTACCAAGCTCACGCTCATCATCGCTATGCCAGCCCATGCTTTGAGACCCCGTCCGGTAATAATTAAGCAAAACGCTGTTGAAACTATAGTCGCAAAAAGTACTCAGCCGGACCCGCAACTGATCGAGTTCTTCCAGCCACGGCAATGGCAAATTTTTAGTACCGGAATAACGGTACACCGCTCCAGGATCACCATACCAGGCGGCCCGGCGCGGTGAATTCACCCAGCGCCCGTAAAGGTGCACACGGGGCGTGTGCCAGGAGACCTTTTTGATCAAAGTTTGGCAGTAATGTGATGCTTCAGCTGGCGCCAAGAACTCAGACCTGTACTCAAAACGACCATCCTCGATCGGCAGGTGACCTTCACCGCTGATCTGTCGTGGCCCCGCCCGGCGACTCTGGGATAGACGCTGCAAGGCCTCCTCCTGGAATAACCCCGATACGCTTGATTAACAGTCCACCGGCTCGGCAACGGCCGCAGCCAATGGAGATTGCACAAAAGCCGCACCTGTTGAGCAACCGCTGGCCGGGTCAAACCGAGCTATCGAGGGACAGCCGAAGAGACTGGGGTAAACACCGTGGTCAGCGGTACTTAAGTCGGCCACCTTATCACCCAGTGCCTGAAGTATCGCAGGATCGAAGGCGGCATCCGCCACAACCTGGCTTACACCGCTGACATCAACGCGGGGTTGGTGCATGGCCTGTTCTGGATCCATGGAGAAATCGGTGATGAACGAAATCAACTGCATGATCGATGAGACGATGCGCCGCCCGCCGGAGGCACCCAGAGCTGTAACAGGCCCTGCTGGCTCGGCCACGATTGTAGGGCACATATTGCATAAGGGCTGTTTGCCCGGAGCCATCGAGTTGGGTCGGCCCGGCTCAGGGTCAAACCACATGATGCCGTTATTCATCAGGATCCCGGTGTCAGGCAACAGCAAACGGGATCCAAAAACCGACAGCAGTGTCTGGGTGAGCGCGACGACATTGCCGTCGTGATCGGTAACGTTCAGATGGGTAGTACAGGCAGGGATCTTGCCATCGGGGCTATCGCCCATCTGTAACAGTCGATCTGCGTAGGCCGCCTGCAAACTGGCAGCGGTGGCAGCGGTGGAATTCCCATCGGGCTGCATCGGTGGGTTCGGCAAGCGCTGCTCAAGCTCGGTTAGAGCCTGGCACAGGCTCGGACCAGCACAAAGCCCCGCCGGAGTGTAGATAAGCGCGTCGCGGTAGCTGACTCCGGTCAATTCCTCAAAGTGCACTCGATACGAGGCGAGATCCTCGGCAGATAAACTAATGCCAACAGATGCCGTATCTGCTAGTACACGCGCTGCCAGATCCCCCTGGTAAAAAGAGGCCGGGCCCTGATCGGAGAGTTGCACGAGCGTTTTTGCAAGACCTTTTAATTCAATCACCGGTGGTGAGCCAGCCCAGTGACCCATCGGCACATGACCCTCTGGCAGATACACCGAGCGGGTAGATTCAAAGCGGGAAATATCTGCCGCACTGGAGGCGATCTTGAGGCTTGAATACCAATCCACCGTAAGCCCCTGCTCCGCCAGAGCGATCGCAGGCGCGAGAAGTTGTGGCCACGACAACGTCCCAAAGCGCTTGGCCGCCTCGCCCAATCCTGCCACAAAGCCCGGTACTGCGACTGAGTACGGGCCCAGCACATTACGGTTCTCCAAAACCCCCGGCCAGGCAAAAAGATCGGAGTCAAACCCCGTGCTCAGTGGATAGTCGCTGACATTGAGTGCACCCGGAGCACGCACCCCAAACTCCAGCGCATAACTTCGGTTTTCATGGGCCAGGTAAACCGTCATGAAGCCGCAGCCACCCAGCCCACTCATCCAGGGCTCGACCGCGCTCAGGGCAAAACCAGTTGCGATGGCCGCGTCCACTGCGTTGCCGCCCCGGGCCAGCACCTTTGCGCCTGCCTCGGCAGCCAATGCGTGCTGTGCCACCACCACCCCGCCCTGGGTGTGCACCGCAGGTTTACGGATCGACCAATGCTCCATGGGTTGCCTGATTACGTGATCCTACTATGGCAGTAACTGACCAGACGGCGGTGGAATAAACGCCGGGCCACAGCACACGTCATACACGCAGCACTTTACCGGGGTTCATGATGTTGTCCGGATCCAACGCCTGCTTGATTGAGCGCATGACACTGATCGCCTCACCATGCTCGGCGACCAGAAAGTCGAGCTTGCCGTAACCCACCCCATGCTCCCCGGTGCAGGTGCCGCCCATGCCAAGCGCCCGCATGACCATACGCTCATGCAATTCGTTCGCTTTTTTGCTTTCAGCAGGATCATCCTTGCCAACCAAAAGACAAAGATGAAAATTACCATCGCCGACATGGCCAACGATTGGGGCAAATAAACCAAAATCACGAATATCCTGTTGCGTCTCACGAATACATTCGGCCAGGCGTGAAATAGGCACGCAAACATCGGTCGCCCAGATTTCACCGCCCGGTCGCAGCGCTTTGCAGGCGTATGCCGCATCGTGACGCGCCTGCCACAGTCGGTTACGCTCCTCGGCATTTGTGGTCCATTGAAAATTACTGCCGCCTGAGTCTAGCGCAATCTCCTGCACAATCTCGGCCTGCTCCTTGACTCCCTGGTCAGTTCCATGAAACTCCAGAAGCAGGGTTGGCGCCACGGTGAGACCGGTCTTGGAGTATCGGTTGATGGCGTCGACCTGAGCTTCATCCAGAAGCTCGATGCGAGCAATGGGTACACCGTACTGGATCGTAGTGATGACCGTGTTGACAGCACTGTCGACGTCTGGAAACGTGCATACGGCTGAGGAGATGGCTTCGGGAATTCCGTAAAGTCTCAGCGTAACCTCAGTAATTACGCCGAGCGTCCCCTCTGAGCCGACAAAAAGTCGGGTGAGATCGTAACCGGCTGCAGATTTGCGAGCGCGACGCGAGGTCTGAATTACGCGGCCATCGGCCAGCACGACAGTCAGCGCCAACACGTTTTCACGCATAGTGCCATAACGCACCGCGTTCGTTCCCGAAGCACGGCAGGCGGTCATGCCGCCGATCGAGGCATCAGCACCCGGGTCGATCGGGAAAAACAGGCCGCTATCACGCAGGTAGTTGTTTAACTGTTTGCGGGTTACGCCGGGTTGAACCACAACGTCCAGATCTTCGGCATGCAACTCGACCACCTGATTCATCTCCTGCAGGTTAATCGAGATACCGCCATGCAAGGCCGCAACGTGACCCTCCAGCGCCGTGCCCGTGCCGTATGGGATCACGGGCACCCGGTGCTCAGCACAGACGGTGACAATTCGGCTGACTTCCTCAGTGGTGTGGGGAGTGACCACGGCGTCCGGCGGCACACTGGCGTGAAAAGATTCATCCTTGCCAAAGCGTTCACGGACAGCGAGCGCCTCGGACAGCCGTTCACCAAACTCACTGCGTAAACAAGCTATTACGTTTGTTACTGGCTTCGCCTGAACGTCTTTTTGGGCCTCACCTGCCATGGGGTTTCCTTATAAGCAACCTTCTGATCCAAGTATATCTCCTATATTCTCACAGACCCCGCACTAACTCCTAACGACAGGCTTTGATACCATTACAGGTTCTTAAAATCCAGTTCGTATCGCCAAAAAGACTGTGTCAAAATTAAATGTCGTTAATAGAAGTGGAGATTCCGCCCCCTTCTTGCGGGGCATCCTAACGCGCTCACTGCAGAAAATAGGACTGACGTTCTCGGAGGCGTACGGCGTAGCGTCGACGGTACGGAGCCAGCTGGCCCGTGAAGAAGTCATTGGCAGCCCCCGCATAAGGGAAACAGTTTCACAGATTCTGGTATCTCAATTCAGTCCAGAGACCGAAGAACGGTACCGACTTTCCCGAGGGCAGCCGGTCTGGATACGAATTCACCATAAAGATGGAGAGGGTGTCTGGTTTTCCCGTGCCATCTTCCGTTATCGGCTTGAGATCTGTGGCATCACCCATTCTGCGGCAGAAGCCCTGGCCCACAGTCTGCACGAGCGGCTGGTCAGGGAATACTCGACGGGCATTGAACGCGAAACGCTGCATCAGCTTACCTGTCAGATGGTACTGGCCGAGGCCGGAGCCCACTTTGCGAAAAACCTTGAGGCCTGGCACCGACTCACACGCGCAAACAAAACCCTGCTGATTCTGATTGGAGGGGCGCCCGGTGTTGGCAAAAGCACAATGGCGGCCCACCTCGCGACCCGCTTGAATATCACCCGAACTCAATCCACAGACATGCTGCGGGAAGTATTGCGCACTTTGCGTTCACCGGAAAAAAACCCCGAACTGCATTACTCCAGTTTTGAAGCGTGGCGAGCGCTGGACGACAGCCCAGATAGAGGCGACATGCCAGCACGCATTGAGGAAGGCTATAACCGTCAGGCAGACGAGGTGGAATTGGCCGCACAAGCTCTACTCGAAAGATCGCAGCATGAGCAATTTTCGATGATTATTGAAGGTGTCCATATACGGCCGTCTATGATCCAAAGGCTCACACTGGACCCCGATGTGATCGTGGTACCCATCCTGCTGACAGTCAGTCGCAAAAAGACATTGAAACGCTTCTTTAAGGGGCGCTCCCTGGTGACATCGCGGCGGGGTAGCAAACACTACCTGGACAACTTCGACGCTATCTGGCATCTGCAATCTGCCCTGACGCTGGACGCGAAGGCATCCGCCGTAGCGGCAATCGTCAATGATGAGGAGGAAGAAAGCACATCGGTCCGTGTGTTTTCTCTAATTGCCTCAGCAGTCGCAGACCACGTACTACCAAACCAGGGCGAATAATCCTCAGGCAACCTTTCGGCCACCAGGCCATTTGCGCTAACATCGCCGTTGCTATTTCCTGAGTAATCTCTTTGAACCCCTGAGCACATGCCGACGAGTCATATAGTGTGACCGAACGGCAATGGCACTGATCCGAAAATATGATTAATCCATGAGCAATAAGAAGCCCAAAACCCGAACAACTTACCGCAGGATTCCCAAGGCCAAGGGTCCGACACAAGCTGACAAGGCAGATCGCCACATACTCTACGAGCGTGCTGTCCAGTGCGTGGAATCTGAGATCGACATGGTGGATGAGACCTACGAGACGCTTCGAGGACGTAAGGCCATTACCCTGCGTGAGGACTTCTGCGGCACGGCTAATACCAGCTGCGAGTGGGTGCGACGGCGCAAAGATAATCAGGCCTGGGGTGTCGATCTGGACACCGAGGTATTAGCCTGGGGAAAAAACAACAGGGTCAATGCCCTTAACGGTGATGGAGCAGATCGGATTGTGCTCATGAACGAGAACGTTCTCACAGTTAAAACGCCGCCAGTCGATATGATTCTGGCTATGAACTTCAGTTACTGGACCTTTCAAACCCGCGACGAACTAAGGGGGTATTTTTCAAGGGCACGCGACTGCCTGGCAGATAACGGCATTTTATTTCTGGATTCGTACGGCGGTTATGAAGCATGCCGGGAGATGGAAGAAGAGACCGATCACGACGATTTTATCTACGTTTGGGATCAGGCCCGCTACAACCCTATTACCGGTGAAATAAACTGTCATATTCATTTCAAGTTCCCTGATAGATCTAAGTTGAAATGCGCTTTCAGTTATAACTGGCGCCTATGGACACTGCCCGAGATTAGAGAATTACTGGGTGAGGCAGGCTTTAAAAGGGTGCTGGTGCACTGGGAGGGCACTGATACCAAGAGCGGTGAGGGCAATGGCGTTTTTACACCCACCGAGAATGGTGAGGCGGACGCCGCTTACATCTGTTATATATCCGCGGAAAAATAATCTTCAGGCGAGCCCTGCACCGGCCAAGAGTCCGTAATCAGAAACCAATCAGCCCTATCAGAGTGTTTTCATGAGGCCACCATCAACGATAAGTGTCTCATCGGTAATATAACTATCTGCATCAGACACTAAGAGCCCAGTCTTACTTAAATTCATCAATCTCGCCAAAACGGTCCAGCGTAGCAGTACTCGCTCGTTCAGCCGACAGTTTCTCTATAGGTTCACCAGCTCTGTCGGCCTGCATTTTGAATAGACCTGTCAGGCCGGTCGGTATTTATCGTGCCTGGCGCCAGGTTGTTGACGCAGAAACCCTCTGATGCCAACTCGCGCGAGAGGCTCTTGGCGAGACTGGCCACACCTGAGCGCATTACATTACAGGGCAACAATACATCTTGACAGGCCCCACCTGGCAAGAGCCCTACCGGGCCACTTGTCAGGGCTTCGGCCTCCTCTTACTATTGAGATAATCTGCGCCATCGGAGATTGCACTAGCTAAGCGAAGGCACTAATGTTGGCGTCCAGATACTTCTCTTATTGGGCGCACCTATGCCTCTTGTACCGGACCAGGACCTCGTTCTTTTTGCTTCGTCACTGGCAGACGATGCCCGTAGGATAAGCAACAAGTTTTTTCGCCAGGCGCACGCAGTATCCAGTAAATCCGATGGTACACCGGTAACCATTGCCGATCTTGAGATCGAGCAGCACTTGCGCAAAGCTATCGGACAGCGCTATCCAGATCATGGTGTATACGGCGAAGAAGAAGGCCTAACCGGAACTGATGCAAGATGGCTATGGGTTCTGGATCCTATTGATGGCACCAAGAGTTTTACCACCGGCAAGCGTACTTTCGGCTGCCTGATCGCGCTTCTTTACCAGCGCAAGCCGGTGCTAGGAATCATCGATATGCCAGCACTGGACGAACGTTGGATCGGAGTTCAGGACCAAACTACTCTCCACAATGGCTCCCCCTGCAAAGTAGCCGAAACAAATGTGCTGACTGACGCTACGTTAAACGCCACCACCGTGGATATGTTTGACCCGCAGGAATGGCAGCTTTTTTGTCGAATGAGTGAAGCTGTGCGATTTCGCCAGTTTGGCGCCGACTGCTATGCCTATGGCCTGTTGGCACTGGGCTACACCGACTTAGTGATGGAGGCCGGATTAGGTCGCTTTGACTACTTGGCTTTGGTCCCGGTGATCGAAGGTGCAGGCGGCTGCATAAGCGACTGGCAAGGCGAGGCGCTGACTTTCGATTCTGCTGGACAGGCGCTGGCAAGTGCTAATCCAACGCTACACGCCCAGGCGCTGCACCTGATCGCTTCTGCGCAATGAAACTACCCAGCAGAACCACCAGTAGAACCATCGCCTGGGTGATGGCTGCTTGCATGGCCCTCTCAGCAGTAAAAACATCTGCGGATCAAGACCATCCCGGCCTGGACCCTTTGTTTTCACAATTGAAAACTGCCCCCGATCAAGCCACTGCTGACCGCATTACGGGGGAAATCTGGAGTCTGTGGCGAGAAGTGGGCAATCCCGCCGTAGCGAACGCCATGGCGCAAGGCACACAAGCTATGTCATCAAAACGCTATCGTTCTGCTTACCAGTATTTCAGCGAGGTGATCGATCGTGCCCCAGATTTTGCCGAGGGGTGGAACAAGCGGGCCACAGTACTTTTTCTGGCGAAGGCCTACGACAGGTCGATCCGGGATATCAAAGAGGTCTTACGACTGGAGCCACGGCATTTTGGAGCACTGTCTGGACTCGGGCTAATCTTTTTGCGTCAGGGTCAGTTTCGTCCCGCGACACAGGCATTTCGCGACGCCTTGGCCATTAACCCTTATCTGCCACGCATACGCGAGACGCTAGATCAACTTGAGCATCGGCAACGCTCAATCGACGAGAAAAACGCAATCTAGCCAATTGCGACCTCGGGCCAGACACGCGCCGACAACCAGGCGGATAGATCAGCCATTTCTTCAGGCGCTACACTGTGAGGCATCGGATAAGTGTGCCAGGTGACGTCACAACCGTTATCCTGCAGAATCTGATGGCTTGCCTCACCCAAAGGTAAAGCCAACACTGGATCAAAAAGGCCATGGGCAAGAAAGATTGGCGTGCTAAGGGCATTGGGATGAACCCTTTGAGCCAATTGACCCGAAAGCGGCAGGTAGGTCGATAAACCGACAATCCCCGCCAGCGCCTCTTCGCAACGCAGCCCATAATGCAACGCTACCGCCCCACCCTGGGAGAATCCGCCAACAACGATATGTGATCTTGGTACCCCACGGGCGCATTCTCTGGCCACTAGCGAGTCGACAATTTCTGTCGACTCGTCCAGGCCTGATACGTCTTCTTGCTTAACGATCTCCATACCGGTCAGGTCATACCATCCGCGCATAACCATACCGCCATTTAAGGTAATCGGTCGATGGGGTGCGTCCGGCAGAATGAACCGGATCGACAACTGTCGGGGCAGATTCAGCATCTGTGGCAATTGTTCGAAATCTCGGCTATCGGCGCCTAGGCCATGCAGCCAAATAATAGAAAAGACCGGCGCTGCGCCAGTCTCTATCTCTAGAGGCGGGGTGGAAGATTCATTCATAATTTGACACTGGTGTATTTTTCCTGGATTGTAACGGCAAGTGAGCCAAAGAAATTGATCAGTTTGGCTGTGGTTAACCCACCGCCCCGAGCACCTACACTTGATAACAAGTCTCGAGACACGCCTCTGATGGAGTCCATGCTTCCAACTTATACAGACATTGTTTCTGCTGCCAGCCGTCTGGACGGCGTAGCCCGAAAAACACCGGTACTGGCCGATACCCCTCTCGATGACAGATTGGGCATGAAACTTTTTCTCAAATGCGAGAATCTGCAGCATATCAGCGCCTTCAAGTTCCGCGGCGCCTGGAATACCATGAGCCGGTTGACGCCAGAGCAGCGTTCGCGTGGCGTCATCACGCATTCCTCCGGCAATCATGCCCAGGCGGTTGCGCTGGCTGGGAAATACCTCGGCATCGAGACTACTGTAGTGATGCCAAACAATGCACCACAGATCAAGCGCGATGGTACTGAGCGTTATGCTTCCCGGGTCATAGCATACGATCCAACCAAACATAAGCGCGAAGCGTTGACCGACGAGGTAATTCGAGAAACCGGCTGCGTCCTGATACCCCCTTTTGATCACCCTCACATCATTGCCGGCCAAGGAACTGCCGCGATGGAGTTGATCAATTCTTGTGGGCCGCTGAAAACGCTGCTGGTTCCCTGTGGTGGCGGCGGACTCCTCAGCGGTTCGGCATTGAGCGCGCGTGCTCTTTCGCCGGGTTGCGAAATCATTGGGGTCGAACCCGACGCAGCTGATGATGCAGTGCGATCCTTTCGTAGCGGCCGGATCGAAACGGTTCAAGATCCTCAAACTATCGCCGACGGAACCCGTACCGAATCTTTGGGCAAAATCACTTTTGCCCTCATACAAAAGACAGTGGATGATATTGTCAGCGTGCCGGAGGAGGCGATTATCGAAGCCACCCGATTACTGTTTGAAACTGCACGCGTAGTGGTTGAGCCTTCCGGGGCGCTCGGCCTCGCTGCTTTACTAAGTGGGGCGGTCAGGGTTCAGGGACGTGTTGGCTTGATACTGAGCGGCGGCAATATAGATGCGCCAGTGATGGCGCGGATTCTGCGCCCAGGCCATTAGAGAGAGGGCCGAAACCCTCCGAGCCGGGACTGACGCACAACTGTGAGGTCAGTCGTTGGTATTAAGCGGAATGGTGATTACCCCGGATGTTCCGGTATCGCCACCGGGAGAGTTGATCAAATTCTCTACCGGTGCACGCAAGCCGCTGAACCACCAGGCAGCCAGCACGACAACCACGATCAAAATGGTGGCAAGGGCTGTCTTTCGCCAGCGGCCCCTTCGCGGAGCGGTTGAAAACTGAAGCCATCTTCGCCCTTTTTTCTCTTTGAAGGCCTCTTTGCCGATAACGGGAACAACTGAACCGATGCTTCCCGTAGCATCCCGATCAGCACTTTCCAGCACTTCGTTTTCATTAATCTCCATCAGCCGCGCATAGGCGCGAAGATACCCGCGAACAAAAATCGCCTCGGGCAAAGCTGAATGATCACCAGACTCGAGTGCGCGAACAACATCCGCGGTAAGGTTCAGGTTGGCCGCGACATCTTCAATCGTCCAGTGATAGCCCTGACGGGCCTTTCGCAACTGCTCGCCTGGGGTTAAGGAAGCGCCTGTCGCAGGTGGGGTTTCGGCCATATCGGATAAGGGTTTATCAGTCACAAGCGGTACTACTATAGCATCCGCACTAAGACTGAGCAGAGGTCAACGCGACTTAAGAAATACTGTACGCTCCTGTACCAACAGCAATCAGTGAGTCCTCGTCGTTATGCAGTTCCATTCTTGTAACTGCCACCTTGCGTCCGGTACGCAAGACAAAGCCCTTAGCTGAAAATGACTGTCCCAAGCCAGGACGCAGGTAATCTACCCGCAGGTCGATCGTACCCATCCGAGAAAATTTTTCCGCTTCGTCTTCCAGCGACTGAACGCCCTCGCGTTTTAGTAACGAAATAAACGCGACCAGCCCGCCGACAACATCCAGTGTGCTGGAGATCACCCCACCATGCAGAGTACCGCGGGTGAAGTTTCCCACCAGTTCATCGCGCATTTCGAACCGCACCACTACATCGAACTCATCGAGTTTTTCAAACCGCAGTCCAAGTACCCGATTAAAAGGAATGTGCTCTTCAAATACGCGCGCGGCATCCAAAATTGCCTGGGGAGAAACCTTTCGCGCTGATGCCTGCGACTCCATCTGAAATACCTTTTTTCTGAATATCCAGTGCCCACCTTATCATGACAACAACCGCTTTTGCTTTTGGCAGCCCACCCACTCAAGGTGGTCAATTATCCGAACGTGGGATAAAATTAGTCCACAACATTATCAGTTGCTGTGGGGCCGTAGCTCAGCTGGGAGAGCGTCGCGTTCGCAATGCGAAGGTCGGGAGTTCGATCCTCCTCGGCTCCACCA
>CAJWEF010000066.1 GCA_913031305.1 uncultured Acidiferrobacteraceae bacterium | reverse complement strand
TTGCCGGCGCTGAGGCGATGAGGGATACAACAAGTAAAGCTCGAGTCAGTTTCAGCCGGGTGCTCATATTTTTCTCCCAATAGTGCTGCCGTGGCGGCCTAACGCTACCACGGCAATATCAACTGCGGTAAAAACCCGAGCAACACACAGAAGTGCGGTCCCGGGCTTGTCTCGCGACGACCCCGTTTAAACTAGGTTGTCGTAAACGATCGATCAATTCGACTCGGCCATCCCGCCCATGCCCTGCAGCATCTTGGTCAGGTCCTCAATCGAAAGGCCGCCGCTCATTGGCGCGCTCGCAGGAAAACTGTACGCTGAGGGATTCAGCCACTGGCTGTAGGTCGCCGGGTTGACCAGTCCTGCGTAATTGCTGGGATTGAGACCTTGGAGGTAGGTCATCGGGTTGATAAACTGACCATAGGACATCGGGTTGATCATCGGCATGTAGTTCGACGGGTTGAGGTACGACGAGTACGAAAGCGGATTGATCCAGGAAACCCAGTTACGCGGATTAGCAAACTGGGTGTAGAACTGGGGCGATATGAACTGCTGGTAAGCCGCCGGATTCATTAACTGCGCGTAGGTCGTTGGGTTCATAAACGCGGTGTAGCCACCTGGTTGAGCCATGTTCAGCATGCCACTGGGCTGTGGCGTATTAAAAAAGGCACCGAGGCTTTGCGGCATCAGCATGCTGCTTAGCCCGCTGAGCGCACTGGTGGCAGTATTAGTAGATTCCTGGGCAGATGCCTGGATCGGGCCCAGGGCCAACGATGCCGCAACGGCAGCGGCGGCGAGTAAACGCTTGCTTGACATGATTATTATCCTCATTTCACAACGACATAAAAGGGTCGGGGGTAGACGCACTAACGCGCCCGCCACTTCGACTACGTTTCAGACTTTTACCGACCACCAGGGCTTGCCATGATCGAAAGCAAGAAAATTCTTGATCGTAGGTCCGATTACAATCGGTTTATGAGAATATAATAAAACTCCTATTTGAATGTCAAGGATTTTTCGGTCCTTCGCAGGAAATGTCAGGCTTGAAAAAATTGCGTCGCTGATGATCAAATGAGATAGAAAAACATTTCATTTCAGTACTTTATGCTCTAATACTGGAAACTGACGGCGCTTTTTACGTGCCCGATCGCGGTCGACCTCGGCCAGGATCACACCCGGGCCACCCACATGCTCGGCGAGAATATCTCCCCATGGGTCAATGATGAGACTGTGACCGAAAGTCTTGCGTTTACCCGAGTGCGTGCCGACCTGAGCCGGGGCAATCACCCAGGCCAGGTTTTCCACGGCCCGGGCTTGCAGCAGGGTGTGCCAGTGCGCGCGGCCTGTAGGTACGGTAAAAGCAGAAGGCACGGTGAAAATTTCTGCTCCTGCTTCTCCCAGGTATCGGTACAGTTCGGGAAAGCGCAGGTCATAACAGATCGTGATGCCCAGCGTGAGGCCTTCAGTGGTCACGGCAAGCGGGTTGTTGCCCGGTGCAATATAGCTCGACTCCTGATAGGACTCCTCGGCTGAGACGCTAACATCAAATAGATGCATCTTGTCGTACCGGCCGATTCTTTCGCCTGAACGATCGAATACCAGGCAGGTATTGGTTACTCGCCCATCGACGGCGGGTAAGGGTGTCGAGCCACCGACAATCACCACGCCCTGGTCCCGTGCGGCCCGGCAGAGCATGGCTTCGACCTCATCAGCCCGCTCGGCCGCATCGCGGCGCTGGCTACCCGTGGCAGACATCAATGAAAAATTCTCGGGCAACACCACGATGTCCGCGCCTGCCGCCCCGGCCTGCTCAATAAAGCCTCGTGCACAATCGAGGTTCTCTTGCAGCACCGCGGTCGAATTCATCTGTACGGCCGCAAAAATCAGTTTCTGATTTAAATTACTCACCGGGGGATACACTTAGTGGGTTGTTGACGGATTCGCCTTCTCCAGCATGAGTTGCAGGCCCTCGAGGGGGCCTGCGGCTGGCTCAACTGTGATATCGGACAGCGGAACACCAAAAGACACCAGCCAGTTTCGAAGATCCCGAGCCCAGTACTTGCCCGCATCCCCACCAGCATAGCGGATAGTAATCCGACAGGCTCGTGTGCTTTCAAAGTGCGACAAGACCTGCCGTACAGGGTTGAGCGCCAACAGCGCTGGGGTTGTCGGCTGCGCGGGCCACTGCTCCCGGTCCAGCTGGGCGTCAACCTGAACCTGGCTCACACCGCTTTCTGCCAGCACGCCAAAACCACAGGCAAACAGCGCCAGGCCGAACCACAAGCCGCGCCAGTGCCTGCCTTTAGTGGGTGCGGACATCGCTTACATCAGCACCACGTCGTAACTTTCCTGGTTGTGCACCGGCTCGACCTGCAGATGGATCGGCTTACCGATGAATGCCTGCAGGTCGCCAAGCCCGGTCGACTCCTCGTCCAGCAGCATGTCGATCACCGCCTGCGATGCCATGACCCGGTAACCTTTGGCCTCGAATGCGCGCGCTTCACGCAGAATCTCTCGAAAGATCTCGTAACACAGGGTCTGCGCTGTTTTCTGCGTGCCGCGGCCCTGACAGGTTGGACAAGTCTCGCTCATCATACGTTCGAGGCTTTCGCGGGTCCGCTTGCGGGTGACCTCGACCAGCCCCAGTGCTGACATATCCGCGATATGACAGCGTGTCCGGTCCCGCGCGAGGGCGCGCTCGAATGCGCTCATGACCTGGCAACGGTGTTCCTCATCGACCATGTCGATGAAGTCAACGATGATGATTCCACCAATATGGCGCAAACGCAGTTGCCGGGCGATCGCCTGGGCCGCCTCCATATTGGTCTTGAACAGTGTCTCTTCCAGATTACGCTTGCCAACAAAACCCCCCGTGTTGACGTCTACTGTGGTCATCGCCTCAGTCTGGTCAAAGACCAGTGAGCCTCCCGACTTCAGTAACACCGTGCGCTCCAGCGAGCGCTGGATTTCGTCTTCTACCGAGTAAAGATCAAAGATCGGCCGCTCACCGGGGTAATACTCGATTCGATCGACCATCTCGGGCATCAGATCAATGGCGAACTGGCGCACCATGGCAAAAGTCTCCCGTGAATCCACCCGAATCTTTTCTACATCGTCACGTGCGAGATCTCGGATGACCCGTAATGACAACGGCAAATCAGCATGGATCAGATCGCCAGCGCGGGCAGTCGCCATTTTCTTCTCGATCTGTTCGCGGCTGCGACGCAGAAATTCTACGTCTGCCAAAAAATCAATACCCTGCTGCGATTCAGCTGCGGTGCGCACGATGAAACCCCCGCTCATTGGCGATTTTTCCAAGGCGGCATCGAGGGCCTGGGCTAAACGGTCTCGTTCATGGGCATCCTGGATACGCTGGGAAATCCCCCGGTGCGACGAATCGGGCAAAAGAACCAGATGACGCGATGGAATCGACAGTTGCGTGGTCAACCGTGCGCCCTTGCTGCCGATCGGATCTTTCACAACCTGAACCACAATCTCCTGCCCTTCATGAACCAACTCGCTGATGTCCGGCTGGGGCCCAACGTGGGACTCTTTGTTGTCGCCATTGGCAGGCCCGTTACCGCGGTGCGATACCATGTCTGCCGCGTGCAAAAAGGCGGTGCGCTCGAGGCTGGCATCAATGAAAGCAGCCTGCATCCCGGGCAATACCCGCACGACCTTTCCCTTGTAGATATTGCCGACAATACCGCGGCTGCGGCTGCGCTCTATATGCACTTCCTGCAGGCCGCCGTTCTCGATCACCGCTACCCGGGTTTCCTGGGGCGTCACATTGACCAGCAACTCTTCACTCATTGCACATTCCCATTCTGCCGCCAGCGCGGCCAGATACCCACAGCAGCCAGCAGGCCGGCAGTTTCGCAAAGCGGCAAGCCCATCACCGCTGAATAACTGCCCGACAAGGACTGCACAAACACACCGGCAAAACCCTGAATCGCATATCCCCCTGCTTTGTCCAAGGGTTCGCCGGTTGCACAGTAGGCTTGTATATCCTGATCAGAAAGCTGGCGGAATGTTACCGTACTCGTCACAACCCGTGAATGCAGTTCTAGGCCCGCCGCCACCGTGATCGCGGTCAGCACTTCGTGGGAGCGCCCGGAAAGGCCTGACAGCATCTCCTTTGCATGAGCGGCATCGCTCGGCTTGCCCAGCACCTGGGCATCGGCCACGACAACCGTGTCGGCACCGAGACAGGCCAGGGGTCGGCTGGGCGCATCTGCCATAGCCGTGGTTGCGGCCTGTGCCTTACTGATGCTGAGTCGCTCGACCAGTGCCTGGGGTGATTCTCCAAACTGCGCCGACTCATCGACCTCGGGCGCAAACACCAAAAAATCAAATCCGGCCTGGCGCAACAATTCCCCCCGTCGACTCGACTGCGAGGCCAAACACAAGCGCGTGCTCACGATACCCGCCCCGATCGGTGATACGGCAGTCCCGCAAGAATCGCATGGGCCCGGTAGAGTTGTTCGGCGATTACAACCCGCACCAGCGGATGGCCCAAAGTCAGCGCTGACAGCGACCAACATTCATCAGCCGCAGCGAGCACCTCGCTGGACAAACCCTCGGCGCCTCCCACCAGCAGGGCCGCATCGCGACCATCGCTCAGCCACTGCCCAAGATGCTTGGCCAGCGATTCAGAATCGTAGGTGCGCCCCGCCGGATCGAGCGCGATGCAACGCCAACCGGACGGTACCGCCCGCAACAGGCGTTCGCCCTCCTCACGCACCAATCGCACAATATCTGCATTGCGCGTGCGCCGGGACGCATCGATCTCGACCAGCTCCAGGCTAAAACCAGAACGCAGGCGACCGGCGTAATCAACAAATCCCTGACTGACCCAGGCCGGCATACGCCGACCGATCGCAATCAACTTCAGTTGCACAGTTTCAACCGTCTGCCTGGCTTTCTCTTGCGCTTTTCAGCCGCGATCCCAGGCGGTCATTCCACAAACCTTCGATATCGTAAAAACTCCGCGTCGCGGGCAGCATCAGGTGCACTATCAGGTCATCGAAGTCCAGCAAGACCCACTCACCATTGTTTTCGCCTTCGACACCGATCGGCTTGAAACCTTGCTTCGCCGCCGCGGCACGCAGTCGCGACGCCAAGGCCAGCACGTGCCGGCTCGAGGTACCACTGGCCACAATCATCCAGTCAGCTATCTCGGTCAGGCCTCGGATATCCAGTTCCTGAATGCTCTCGGCCTTGGCGTCATCTAGTTCCTGGGTAATCCATTGGCGTATATCTGCCAAGGGCAGTTCGGGTGATTTACTCATAAAGTTCATGTTCCTCTATGTATTGAGCGATGGCAACCGGCACTTGCCGGTCGATGGTCTTGCCGCCGGCAAGGGCACCCCGGATCATGGCGGCTGATATATCTACGGCCGGCACTTCAATCGCTGTCATCCATCCGGCTTCATACAGTGTCACATCGTCAGCACTGGCAAGATCCCCTGCAACCCACCACGGCGGCAACGGATCCGGTAACGACCAACCGGGGCGGAACATCACCAGGATGCTTGCCAGTTGCAGAACCTCTTCCCACCGGTGCCAATCGGGCAATGCCAAAGCCGCATCCAGCCCCAATGCCAGACACAGACACCGGTCCGGGTGCTGTGTTTTGAGCTCTGCCAGGCTGAGAACCGTATAGGACGGCCCCGGGCGGCGCAGTTCACGCGTATCGATAACAAAACGAGGTTCTGGGGCGATCGCTATTTTCAGCATCGCCAGGCGTTGTTCTGCGCTCGCCGCAGGCGCTGGCCGGTGCGGCGGCTGGCCCGCTGGCAGCCACAGAACCTCGGCCCCGCCGAGCCGGTCGCTGACCGCGGTGATGGTGTGCAGGTGTCCCAGGTGCACTGGATCAAAGGTGCCGCCGTAAACGATCAGCGGAGCGTTGGGCGATTCAGACAAAGAGGCGATGCCGGAGTGGCTCAGGGGCGGATGCTGCCGTCACCATAGACGATATATTTCTGAATGGTCAGTCCTTCAAGCCCAACCGGTCCGCGCACATGCAGCTTGTCGGTGCTGATGCCGATTTCCGCACCCAGGCCATATTCAAAACCATCGGCAAATTGTGTTGACGCATTGACCATGACTGAACTGGAATCAACCTCGCACACAAAACGCCGACTCTTGGGCAAGTTATCGGTCACGATGGCATCTGTGTGCCCGGAACCGTAGCGCGCGATATGGTCCATCGCCTCGTCCAGGGTATCGACAATGCGCACTGCCAGCACCGGGGCAAGAAATTCGCTCTGCCAGTCAACTTCGCTCGCGGGGATACACTCGGGCGCCAAAGCGCGGGTACGTTCACAGCCCCGCAGTTCCACTCCGGCTTCTCGGTACTGGGGCAGGAGCTTTTCAAGCGCGGCGCTGGCGATTCCAGCGCCAAGCAGCAAAGTCTCCATAGCGCCACAGATGCCGTAGCGGCGACACTTGGCATTGAAGGCAATATCCACTGCTTTCAAAAGATCGGCGTCATCATCAATAAAGACATGGCAGTTGCCATCCAGGTGCTTGATCACTGGCACCTGCGATTCGGCACTGACCTTTTCGATCAGGCTCTTACCACCACGAGGCACAATGACATCAATGTATTGCGCACTGGTGAGCATGGCGCTGACCACAGCGCGGTCAGCCGTTCGCAACACCTGAATCGCGCTTGCCGGCAAGTGGGCCTCGGCAAGCCCTTGAGACAGGCACTCGCCAATGGCGCGGTTCGAGTTCAACGCTTCTGACCCGCCACGTAAGATCGCTGCATTACCTGATTTCAAACACAATCCAGCAGCATCAGCAGTCACATTGGGACGCGACTCATAGATGATCCCGATCACCCCCAGAGGTACCCGCATACGCCCTACGGTAATGCCTGAAGGCTGTGCACTCATCTCGCTGACCTCACCCACCGGATCCGGCAGACGGGCAATCTGAGCCAATCCTTGTGCCATGGCATCAATGCGCGCCGGGGTCAATTCAAGCCGGTCGAGCAAAGCGGCCGACAGCCCGGTTGAGCGAGCCGCCTTGAGGTCCGCAGCATTGGCCTCGCCAATGCGCTCGCGTGCGCTAAGAATCTGCTGCGCCATAGCTTCCAATGCCGCATTTTTTTGCGCCGTGCTGGCCCTTGCCACAAGTCGGGCCGCCGAACGGGCCGCCTGGCCCGACTTGTGCATCCAGTCGCTGATCTCGCCCGATACCATGGATATTTTATTCATCCTTTCAATGATTTATAGCGTAATTCGCATCAAGCGTATTTATACCACAAAGCAACAGCACGACCCGCTCCAGTTCGGCCCAGACACCCCCAGGTGCCTGACGTTGGCCTTTGAGTACCTGATCGGCAATCGCCAGACCATGCAGCACGTGGGCCCACTGGGCGGTGTCCAGTCGAGTCAAAGCCGCCGAAATACAGGGCATCCGGCTACGCCATACCCGGTGCTGCTGGTACAGCGACTGACGTTTGGCCCCTGCTGCCAATTCGATGGCCATCTTGTATAGGGCGCGGGTCTCGCGCACCAGTGCCCAACTCACCAACACCGCTTCAGAGCCCTCCCGACGCAAACCGTACAACATACGCAAGGCGTGCGGCGCATTACCCGCAAGCGCCGCATCGGCCAATGCAAAAACCGAAAAGCGTGCTTGGTCACTGACCAGGGTATCGAGTAGTGTTTCGTCGAGTTCCCGATCCGATCCAAGCAACAAAGGCAGTTTGCTGATCTCCTGCGCTGCGAACAACAGGTTTCCCTCTGAATAATAAGCAAGGCGCTCTATCGCCCCCCGGGTCGCTTTAATGCCCTGCGCGCGCAGGCGCTGGTCGATCCAGCCCGGCAGTTGTGCCAGGGCCACCGCCCGTGCCTCGACCGCGATCCCATGCGATTCGAGCGCCTTGAACCACTTGCTGGACTGCGTGCTCTTGTCAACACGACCCAGAATCAATACCAGATGCGTACTGGGGTCGTTGTCGGCAAGAAAGTCGTTGAGCGTGCGTACCCCCGCGTCACCAGGCTTACCGCTAGGCAGGCGAATTTCCAGTAAACGGGCACTGGCAAACAATGACAGCGATCGACTGGTGGTGCTGATCTGCTGCCAGTCCAGATCCACTCCGGCGGTGTAACGCAGTATCTCCTCCACCCCGTGCTGGCGTGCCGCAGCACGAATAGCATCGGCACTTTCTTCAATCAGTAGTGGCTCAGTACCAAATAACAGGTAGACATTGTCCAGTCCCTTGCCAAGACGACCAGTGAGGGCGGGTGGCGCTATACGCAAAAAGATCTCCGGTCTGAGTTACGCCGCCGAGAGTGCTCAGACTGGGACAACCAGACCTACCGCAGGCGACTGGATGTTCAAGGCAACACTGCTCAACCGGCGGATAATCCGGCCTACGATCTCGTCACGCATAGAGGCCTTTAGTGCTTTTTCTTCCTCTTTCTTTTGCAATAACTGAGTGCTCTGGTAGATGAGATCACGACTGAATGACAGTTGACTGTTACTGACCAGCACCTGGCCGCTGGGCTCGACAACGCGGTAGATCACGTTGTACTGCAAGGTATAGCCAGTGGCGATGCCTTTGCTATCGACAGCGTTGACCCAACGACTGTATTCCACGGTGGCCAGATCAATAAACACCGTGGCGGCCGCTGAATCCTTAACCGGGGCAACACCACTTTGACGCAGGCCCCGGCGCAGGTCAATAACCAACTCTGGATCCTGACCCGTAACCCACGGTGCCGCCATGACAGAAGCCAGTTCAACCTGCCCACGCAGGTGAAACCCGCACCCAGACACCACGGTCGTGAGAAAAAGCAGAAATAGAGTTCGAATCATGGTTTCAACAGATTGTGACGAAGGGATGCCCACAAAAGCCTGGTCAGGTAGATCTGGCAATTATAACGATGCACGAGATCAAGCGACGATCGGCAATTCACACCAGGGAATCAAGACCAGTTTGCCCCAATCGCGCTTGGAAGCGACATCCACGTACCCAGCCCCGTTTTCAATATTCTCCTCGGCCACATCCGCGGTAGCTGCTAGCGCCTCCTTAGCGTACCAACCGAACCGGTGTTGGCCCCGACTGCCAACACACGCACCAGCTCTGCAGTGGGCCGGACTGCAACAACAGCTTCAGGATCGCAAGCGCTGCTGCCATCGGCTAACAACGACACCAGCCAGTCCAGCCGCGGCCAATGCCAACAGGTAAGTGGCAAAACCCAACAGCGGTAACAAACTCCAGACAACAAAATAAAACGCCAAAAACGCAATCTGCCCTTGCATCATACCGCGCATCACCGCGAGCCCGCCCGCGCTGCCATGCTCACGGTGGGCCGCTGCGGCCAGCACGCCTGCCACAATCAATACGGTGCCGAGCAACCCTGACAACATTGGCCCAAGCATCGGGGCCAAAACAGTAATGACCAACACCAACGCAGTGGTTACCGCCAGGCGCATCACCAATACGGTATTGGATGAGAAAGCGGGTAGCGGCGATCGGCTCGACGATCCGGCAAGTCCCAGGCCCGCAATGATCGGCCCCATACTAAGCAAAAAAATCAGCAACGGATCCGGATTAAAATGTGCCAGAAAAAAGGCCATCGCCAGATAACAGCCCTGGGCTGTTGCCTGACTGGAAACCCAGCCGCAACCAAAGTTGACAGCCATGCGGTAACCGGCAGCCGTCGCAGCGATGGCCGGCATTGCGTACAGCGTCCCCAGCGCTGCCTGGATCGAGAAATCGGCGCCGTATTCAACAAACAGAAAAACCGAAATCGGCCCAATCGTGACCGGCAACCCGGCCATCCAGCCTCCCGCCGCGACCCACATCGACGAGATGCCCGCCCAGCGACCCCAACGATACAAGGCGTGGCAAACAGTTTGAAAAGCAATAACGTCATGCAAGAATTAATATGTCAAGTTCAAACCAGCTGAGGGCCCACTATGTCACCAAGCCACATCGCGCAACCTGGCCCGAGACACTCTACGCCGTCGAGAAGACTCCGGCACTGTTTGACCCAGAAAACAACCGACACCCCGTTCGACGACGTCTTAAGGCTGCAACAACAGCAATATCCCCCAGGCGATCAGCGCCACACCGGTTAACTGACTAAACCACGCCCCTGCTGGCAAAAGCTTCTCCAGGAGCACGTATAGCGCGAGCCCGATGATCCAGTACAGACTCATTATGCCGCCGTAAAACAACAAAGCCATAAGAAACCAGCAGCAGCCCAGGCAAAACGTACCGTGTGCAAGGCCCATCGTGAATGCGCCAGCCCGACCCGACCGCCAATGTGAGGAAAGAAAGCCAATGGGTGAACGGCAATGTTTAAGGCAGGCCTGCTTTAACGGTGTCAGCTGCCAGATGCCTGCCGCGATGAGTAAGACGGCACCGAAAACAGCACTCGTTCCCACCATCATGCTGGACAAAAGTCCAATTGATTCAAGGCCCCACTGAGCGCCGGTGGCGACTCCACTGAAGGCCGCCCACATCACAGCATATCCAAGTGCAAATACTCCCGTCGGCACGTACGGAGCACCTTTCTCTTTCTCCTTACGCATCATGCGGGCGAATAACAACAACATGGGGGCTGCGCTAGGGATCATCATGCCAAGCATCATGATCCACCACATGAAGAAGGCGATAACAGCATATCCAAACGACCAAATACTGGTCGCCAAAGCGCCATTCATCCCAGACATCTGCATGCCGGACTGGCCGGACCCACCCAGCCCAACGGCGTGGGTCATCCGGGTCATCTCCATGGCGCTCATACCCATGCCGGCGCCCGCAAGCACGTAGACCCAACTTAATACAATGACCGCACCCAGTGCAATAACGACAACGAGACGATCACGGCGGAGCACAGACTCCAGATCAAAGGTCACTGCCCGCAAATGATGGGCCGTCTAACCGAGCAGCGGGAAACGACGCCGGGACTCCTCGAGGTCGAGACTCAGACCATTTCGATCCCAGGCAATGTAGGCAAGTGAACTGTGGCGTGAACTTAAATCAAACTTGATATCGCCGATTCCCTTAGCTGAACCGCTTGCTCCCTCAGCCTCGTGGAACACCCATCCGTGGGGCAACGTCGTGATGATCCGGTGTTCCTCATCGGTAACCGGGTTCAGCAGGGGTTGCGCCTCAGTGCGCAGCACGCCGGGCACATCGATACGCGCACGCCGGTTGCTGATATCCCACTCCCATCCAATCTCGGTAAATATCGGGTCATGGTGGTGCTCAATGATAACGCTGAAAATCTGGAACATTGTCCCTACTGGCTGATTCTCCCCAGTCAGGATATAAAACAGCGCCTCGCGCTGCTCGTCGGTAGCACGGCTCTCCAGAATTGGCTGCATATGCCCATCGCCGTGATGGATAGCCCGGGGGAAATAGAACGTGGCTACAACAATCAAACCATCCAGACTAACGCCGTCGCACTCCCCTTTGGTAATCTTAAAACCAACGGCTCCCGTACACTCCCCCCGGGTTGGGGGGGCATTGGATTCACAAGGGCAACCGAAATCGCAACTACAATACTCGATGTACTCCGCTTCAAGTGACCATTCTTTTACCGTCATTACCATCCCTCTGTTATTTTTCCTTGGGCCTAAGAATAAGTTTCTTTACCTCATACGTCCAGCGGTGAAACACAGTCGTGAAATTATCGTGTTTTGCCTCATTCCTACTTTTCTGGGAGCAGGCGTAAACAAAGGCAAAGCATCGAGCGAAATCAATGGGATAGCAGAGCCCACCGAGATGAAAAACCGGAACTTCAGAGCGAGGCTTCATGAGCGCTGCACCGAGTTAGCAGGCGCCGGATTACACCTTTGCTGATAAAACGGACGAGGGCACTAAAGCCTGGTACCTATTTCTCGAAAAACCCGGCAAGATTAAGGGGCTAACGCTGCGCTGACCCGATGGCCCAAGATAAACGTGGAGATCACACCACGATGTTAACGAGCTTGCCGGGCACCACGATTACCTTGCGGACTGCGTGCTCCCCAACATGACGTGCCACTTTGTCATCAGCTAACGCTGCCTCACGGATAACCGCCTCGTCAGCATCTGGGGCAACTTCTACCTGGCTGCGCAGTTTACCGTTGACCTGTACTACCAGCACCTGGGTCGCCGACACCAATGCACCCTCGTCCACCTGGGGCCAAGGCGCATCCAGCAGTTCGCCGGGCATCTTCAGCTCCTGCCACAGCGCATGACTAAGATGCGGCGTAATTGGCGCCAGTACCCGCACCAGAATACCCAGCACCTCACGCATCACAGCTATGCGCGCAGAATCTGAGCCCGGGTCAAAACGCTCAAGGGAGTTAAAACTTTCCATACAGGCGGCAACCACGGTATTGAACTGGTGGCGCTCCATGCCGCGGTTGATTTTCTGCAGCGCGCCATGAAAGGTCCGACGAAGAGACCGGCTCTGCTCATCGAGAGCCTGAGCGGTGGGGCTATCACCGCGCAAGGTCTCACGGTGGCTATAAACCAGCGTCCAGATCCGGCGCAAAAAGCGCTGTGACCCGGCGACTGCGTCATCGTTCCATTCGAGCGATTGCTCCGGGGGTGAGGCAAACATGGTGAACAACCGCACCGTATCGGCCCCGTAACGGTCGATCAGGCTCTGCGGATCAACACCGTTGTTTTTGGACTTGGACATGGTCGTCCAGCCGGTCGCCGTCAGCGTAGCACCATCAGTTGTGCGTTTCGCATTTATGGTTTTACCTTTGGCGTCTTTTTCGGTCTCAACCTCATCAGGACGCACCCAGACCCGGCCCTGCTCGGTACTGTCATGATAGTAAGCTTCAGCCAGCACCATGCCCTGGCATAGCAGTTTGGTG
>CAJWEF010000065.1 GCA_913031305.1 uncultured Acidiferrobacteraceae bacterium | reverse complement strand
CGAGACGGAACTTTGCACCGCATGGATTTCGAGCAGTGGAACGCCGTGCTGCAGACCGACTTGTCTTCATGCTACAACATGTGTCGCAACGTGATCGAGGGGATGCGTGAGCGTGGATTCGGCCGCATCGTCAACATCGGTTCCGTTAATGGTCAGGCGGGACAGTATGGTCAGGTCAACTACGCCGCAGCCAAGTCCGGTATCCATGGCTTTACCAAGGCGCTGGCCCTGGAAGGGGCTGCTAAAGGCATCACGGTTAATGCCATTGCCCCCGGCTACGTAGATACGGATATGGTGCGCGCGGTACCGGAAAAAGTGCTGGAAAAAATCATTGCCACCATCCCCGTGGGGCGGCTGGGTTACGCCAGTGACATAGCCCGCACGGTGATGTTTCTGGTGGCTGATGATGCGACCTTTGTAACGGGCTCAACGCTGTCGATCAACGGTGGCCAGCATATGTACTGATATGCCATTGCTGAGCCCCCGCTGGTGGTATTATTGCATTGCACAATAACGCGGGAAGTTGGCGATGAGCACACGTACGATCAAGAAGTACCCCAACCGGCGACTCTACGACACTGAGCTCAGCCACTACATTACCGTGTCCGAGCTGCGGCAACTGATTGTCGAAGGCGAAGAATTCATAGTGATCGATGTTGCCAGTGGCGATAACATCACCCGCGGCGTGTTGCTGCAGATCATCAACGAGCAGGAGAGCTCCGGCCAGCCGCTGTTCACCACTGAGATTCTCACCAACCTCATCCGCTTTTACGGCGGCACGACTCAGAAGATGTTTACCGACTATCTTGAGCGTAGTCTGGGACTGTTTGTGGAACAGCAGAAGGCTTATCAGGATCGTCTGGCAGATTTTCTGGGCCAGACGTCCGTGGGCACAATGTCCGAGATGGCTCGTCGCAACCTTGAAGTGTGGCAGGATGTACAAGACAATTTCCTGCGCTCGGCAGGCCTGGTCAAAAGCGCTGATCATCCCCGCACCAAGCGTTCCAGCAAGGCCCCCAAGAAGCCCACTCAGGACTGAACATGTCCGTACCGCTGCCAACCGTCCGTACCGGCGGCCAGATTCTTATCCAGGTGCTATGTCAGCAACAGGTGAGGCACGTTTTCTGCGTGCCAGGCGAAAGTTATCTCAGCGCGCTGGATGCGTTGCACGATGCGGCTGATATCACCACTGTCGTTTGTCGTCACGAGGGCGGTGCCGCGATGATGGCCGAAGCCTGCGGCAAACTCACCGGGCGTCCCAGTGTGTGTTTTGTGACTCGTGGCCCCGGCGCAACCAACGCAGCATCGGGCATTCACGTGGCGGCCCAGGATTCCACGCCACTGGTATTACTCATTGGCCAGGTGAGCCGTGATGCACTTGGACGCGAGGCCTTTCAGGAGATCGACTACGGGCTTTTCTACAACGCTCTGGCCAAGCACGTCGAGCAAGTGCACGATGTTACTCGTTTGCCCGAAGTCATGAGTCGGGCTTTTCATACCGCCTGCAATGGCCGTCCCGGCCCCGTCGTTGTGGTGTTGCCTGAAGATGTTCTGAGCGACAGTGCGCAGGTAGTCGACCTGCCAGAGTACCACCGTCTCCATAGCGAACCTGCGCCTGCGGACATGGCACGGTTTGCAACATTGCTGGCAAATGCCCGCCAGCCGGTGTTACTGGCCGGTGGGCGCAACTGGAGCCGGGCGTCGCGCGCGGCATTGCATGAATTTGCCCAGCGCTGGCAGTTGCCGGTGACTACGCCATTTCGTTACCAGGATGTATTCGACAACACCGATGCACAGTACGTCGGTGACGTCGGCATTGGTATGAACCCGCAGCTGGAAAACGCGCTCACCGAGGCTGATCTTGTGATCGCCCTGGGCGTACGCCTGGGCGAGGTCACTACGGGTAATTACACTCGCCTGTGTGTGCCGTTGCCTTATCAGCAGTTGGTGCATGTTCATCCGGGCATCGAGGAATTGGGTCGGGTTTATTACCCGACGCTGGCTTTTCCCGTGTCGGCGCCGGTGTTTGCGCTGGCATTGTCGGCGCTGCAGCCCGCGGCTCAATTGCCCTGGGCAGCACATGGCCGGGAACTGCGCGATAGTTACCTGCGCTGGACGACGCCGGCCGATACCCCCGGTGCTGTCAATCTGGCGAAGGTGGTGGCGCATCTTAGCGAGACACTGGCCGATGACGCCATCGTCTGCACCGGTGCCGGCAACAATACCGGCTGGTTGCACCGCTATTTTCGACACCGCGGCACTGGACGGCAGTTGGCATCGACTTCGGGATCGATGGGCTACGGTATTCCGGCCGCGATTGCTGCCGCACTGGTATTTCCCGAACGCCAGGTGATCTGTGTGGTTGGTGATGGCGATTTTCAGATGACCGGACAGGAGTTAGCCACCATGGCACAGTATGAATTGTCGATTGTGGTTATCGTGATCAACAATGCGATGCTGGGCACGATCCGTATGCACCAGGAGATGCGTTATCCCGGCCGCATCCGTCATTCCGATCTCAGTAATCCGGATTTCTGTACGTTGGCCGATGCTCATGGCCTTGGCAGCGAGCGGGTCAGCACAACCGACGGATTTGCCCCGGCGCTGCAGCGTGCTCTGGCCGCCTCGAGTAGCACCTTGATTGAACTGATCACCGATGCCGAGGCAATCTCCCATACCACGACCCTGACCGAACTGCGCGCCCGATCCAGTCGATAAGTGCGACCGCTTATCCCAGCAGGAGATTAATCATGCTATTGCAACTGGCCGCTTGGCCCGAGGTAGAGGGCTACTTGCGCTCGTCAACGGCGATCATCGTTCCGATCGGCTCGACCGAGCAGCACGGCCCCAATGGGTTGATTGGTACCGATGCGATTTGCCCCGAAGCTGTCGCCCACGAGATGGCACGGCGCATCACAGTGCTCATTGGCCCCACACTGGCGGTGGGCATGGCCCAGCATCATCTGGCCTTTCCCGGCTCGATTGCGCTGCGTCCCTCCACACTGTTGGCGCTGGTGCGAGATGTCACAGAGTCACTGCTTTGCCATGGTTTCACCCATGTGTATTTTCTCAATGGCCATGGCGGCAATGTCGCCACCGTGACGGCGGCCTTTTCAGAGATCTGGTCCAGCGCAAGCTTTGCGGGCAGCGATACACCCGCGCCGCGCCTGAGACTTCGCAACTGGTATACCGGCCGACGCGTCGGCGCGTTGTCGCGCGAACTGTTCGGCGACGCCGAAGGCAGCCATGCCACGCCCTCTGAAGTGTCCCTCAGTTGGTATGCGCATCCCGAAGCCGTCAAGGATGTAACGCTAAGCCCCGAACGTGCTGCCACTGGCCAGATTCGGGATGCCGCCGATTACCGTCGCTGTTTTCCCGATGGGCGTATCGGTTCCAATCCTGGTCTTGCCAGCGTTGCTCACGGTGAGCGTATTCTCGAAGCGGCGGTAGCCGATATCCTCGAGGATTTTGAAGCCTTCACGGCCCCCGATAACTGATTACCCGCCCCAACCGATTTATGAACAACGCCTTTATCGAGACTCTGTCGAGCGCGATCGATGAGTTTGCGAAGGAGCGCGACTGGCAGCAGTTTCATTCCCCCAAGAACCTTTCCATGGCGCTGATTGTCGAGGCGGCAGAACTGGTGGAACACTTCCAGTGGCTGAGTGAGCGCCAGAGCGAGGAATTGGACCATGACCGGCGTGCGGCCGTAGCCGAGGAGTTGGCCGATATATTGATCTACACCTTGCGCCTGGCTTCGCAGATGGAGATTGATCTGGGCAGCGCTGCATGGGCCAAACTGGAAAAGAACCGGCGCAAATACCCGGTGGAAAAAGCCCGCGGGACAGCGCGCAAGTACACCGAGTTGTAAGCGCCCCCGCTCACGCGCAGAAGGTTTCGGCGTATCTTTCACGCAGAATATTTTTTTGCACCTTGCCCATCGCGTTGCGCGGCAGTTCATCAACCGAATAGATCTGTCGAGGTACTTTGAAGCCTGCCAGGCTGGCTTTAAGGGTTTCGATCACACTATCTGCATCAAGAGCGCTGCCTGGCGTGACGCAGATAACCGCCACCAGGCCTTCACCGAGGTCTGCGTGTGGGACGCCGATCACCGCGGCCTCGTTGACCCCGTCCAGTGCGTCGATCGCTTCCTCGATCTCTTTGGGGTAGACATTCAATCCGCCACTGATCACCAGATCTTTTTCCCGACCAACGATCGAGACCCGGCCATCTTCTGTCAGGGTCGCAAGATCACCCGAGATAAAAAAACCATCGTTGGTGAATTCGCTGGCGGTTTTTTCGGGCATCTGCCAGTAGCCCTGGAATACGTTAGGGCCGCGCATCTCAAGCACGCCGGTCTGTCCGGCCGGCAGCGGACGGTGCGTGTTGTCGCATACCCGCAGCGTGATCCCCGGCAGGGCAAAGCCTACCGTGCCGGGCAGCCGTTCACCCGCCAGCGGGTTCGAGGCGATCATACCGGCTTCGCTCATGCCGTAGCGTTCGAGAATGTGGTGGCCGGTGTGTTGATAAAACGCCTGCCAGGTTTGCGCCAGCAGTGGCGCTGAGCCACTGATAAAAAGCCGCATATGTTCACAACTGGCACGATCGAAACCCTCTGTCTGCAGCAGACGTGTATAGAAAGTAGGTACGCCCATCATGACCGTGGCGGATCGCAGATGTGTCAGCACCTGCCCGGGGTCAAAGCGCGGCAGAAACAGCATCGGAATCCCGCGCAGCATGGCACAGTGCACGGCCACAAAGAGCCCGTGCAGGTGGTAGATCGGCAGGGCGTGCAGCAAAACATCGCTGCCAACAAAACCCCACAAGGTCCGAAGGGCGAGGGCGTTGCTGGCCAGGTTGTCGTGGCTGAGCATGGCGCCCTTGGAGCGCCCGGTGGTACCCGAGGTGTAGATGATCGAGGCGATCTCATCGCCACTGACGGTTGTCACCGCGTCGAGAGGCGTTGCCTGATCCACTCGCTCGCGCAGGCTGCCCTGTCCGGACCCGTCCAGGGTGAGCAGTGTCGTGGCCGTCGCCTGGGCAGCTTCACTCAAGGCGGCTTCACGGTCAGGCCGGGCGATGAACAGCCCTGGCCGCGCATCACCGAGAAAATAGGCCACCTCGGTTGGGGTGTAGGCGGTGTTGAGTGGCACGTAGATGGCGCCCAGACGCAGCGTTGCCAGGTACAACAACAAGGCTTCTGGCGATTTATCGATCTGCGCCAGTACCCGATCACCATGACCTATGCCCAGCGAGTGCAGTGCCCCGGCGTAGCACGCCGTAGTTGCATCAATATCGCCGTAGCGCAGACAGCGCCCATCAGGCAGTACCAGCCACGCGGTATCGGGGTCAGCCGGGAAGTGCTGGCGAAGCAGCAGGTAAAGGTTCTGGTTCAACGATAGAGAAGGATCAACTGAAGCCAGGCGCGATTGTACCTGTGCTCGACAGTCGTGGCGCCTGTTCCGGATGCGGGGCGGCGAGTACACTTACTGGATGGTTGTGCATCATGGCGTTCAAAACGTGATTCTCCAAGGCCCAGTGGTCGATAATTTTCCCTGCGTCTTTGTATGTTGGGCGTGTAGCGCGCTGCCGATACGCCCGTTGGGCTACACTCGTTGATGAAAAAGAACCTTGCCGCACTGGTCATCCATGGCATCGGCCGTCAGCGCCCGGATTTTGCCGACCAACTGATCGATGGGGTCAGCACGCAACTCGAGAAGATCGGCACAGACCCCGAGCAGGTGGCCTGGCAGCCGGTATTCTGGGACGATATCCTGCGCCCAGCCCAGAATGCCTATCTGCAGGCGGCCTACGATTCTACGGATCTGCGGGCACGACGTTTGCGCACCCTGCTGCTGAGTGCTTTGGGTGATGCGGTCGGTTATCGCCAGTTGCCCTCTGGTGGCCGGCGCGGTGGCGAGGAGACGCGAACCTACAATCGGGTGCATACGCGAGTGCGCCAGTCCATGGCAACGCTGTATAAAGATCAACTCTCCAATCGTGCTGTACCGCTGGTGGTATTGGCACATTCGTTCGGCGGGCATATTCTGTCCAATTACATCTGGGACAGCCAACGCCGCCCGGACCGTCGGTTATCGCCCTTTGAGCGTATGAACTGGTTGACCGGCTTTATCACCTTTGGCTGCAATATTCCGCTGTTCACTTTTGCCTGCTCGAAGGTGCAGCCGATCCGTTTTCCACCGTCGCGTCTGCCCGCGCGCCTCAAGGGCGATGCCCGGTGGCTGAATTACTTTGATCCTGACGATGTATTGGGCTGGCCGCTCAAGCCCATCAATGCGGCCTACGCCAGCGTCGTCCACCGTGACGAACTGATCAATGTGGGCGGCCCGATCAGCGGATGGACTCCGGCTTCTCATCTTGCCTACTGGGCTGACCGCCGCTTTGCCCGGCGGGTTGCTACTTTTCTCGATACCTTGCTGTAGTTCTTTCATTCCGGCAAATGTGACAGCCGTCACTTGTCTGGGTGTTTAATCGTCTTTTCCTCCCGCTACACCGCGCATTGGTTGTGCATGTGTGACAACCATCACTGCCACAGATACTCCGAGCGCAGATGATGTAGCTGCAAAACATCAGCAACGGACACAAAAGAGGAACATCTCATGAATACCAGCTCCGCAATCATCGAATCCGAAACGGGCAACGATTCAGAGGCGATTATTGCCACGCTCAAAGACCTGCTTGCGATCGGTATACCGATAGAGCAATTACAGCGTAGCGATAAACTTGACCTGGAGTTCGAGCATATCCAGATGCACTCCAAAAATGGTGTTTGTTGAAAGTACCTGAAGCCGGTCAACCGTGAATCAGGCCACAGATAACAGGACAGTAAATCTGAGACGCTAACAGCGTTGTTTCCTCCTCCGCGTGCCCCGCCTCTGGCGGGGATTTTTTTTGCGCTTCGTGCTGCCCGCTGGTGCACAATGGGGGTCTGTCGAAAATACGCGATACCCAGGAGAAACATGCCAATACAGCTGCTTCAGGACGCACAGGCAATGCAGCAGCGCACCGTGGCGCTGCGCCGGGAAATCCACCGTCACCCTGAGCTCGGGTTGGACTTGCCCCGTACCCGTGCAGCGGTGCTTGAGTCACTGCAGGGCCTGGATCTTGAGCTGGCGCTGTCGGATACCACCAGCGGGATCGTGGCGACCCTGCACGGTGCCGAGCCGGGTCCTGCGGTGTTGCTGCGGGGCGACATGGATGCATTGCCGATGCCCGAAGATACCGGCCTGCCCTTTGCTTCTGAGGAAGCCGGATGTATGCACGCCTGCGGCCACGACGCACACACGGCAATGCTTGCAAGTGCTGCGCATCTTCTGCATGCGCACCGTGACCGCATAGCCGGCAGCGTGCGCTTTATGTTCCAGCCAGGCGAGGAAGGCCCAGGCGGCGCCAAGCCCATGCTCGACGAAGGCTTGCTGGATGCGGATGGTCCACCACAGGCGGTTTACGCACTGCACGTGGAGCCCGAGATGCCCTCTGGCATGATTGCATGTCGCACCGGTGCGATTCTCGCTGCGGTCGACACGGTACTCGCTCGGTTGCAAGGCCGCGGCGGTCATGGCTCGATGCCGCACAATGCGATAGATCCAGTGCCTGTGGCCTGCGAAGTCGTCCAGGCCATACAGACCCTTATTACCCGGCGCTTCGATGTGTTTGATCCGGTGGTGGCAACGGTGGGTCGTATCCAGTCGGGCACCACCAGCAATGTTATCCCGCAATTTGCGGAGCTCGACATCACGCTGCGGTCGCTGTCCGTGGATGCCCGCGCCCGGTTGGCTGAGGGTATAGAGCGCCTGGTCCGGCAGATTCCTGCAGCCCATGGCCTTGAGGTCACGCTGGACATCAACAAAGGCTACCCGCCCACGGTAAATCACGCCAGCGGTGAGCAGGCCGTGGCTCGTGCCGCACACAAGGTGCTAGGTGAAGATCGGTACCTGCAGGTGCCAACCCCGTGGATGGGAGCTGAGGATTTCTCTTACGTACTCGAGCGTTTCCCCGGGGCGTTTGCCTTTATCGGCACCGCGCCGGATGATGGCCCCGCTGCCCCTTGCCATTCCAGCACAATGCGGGTCAACGAGGGTGCGTTTCCGGCCGGCGTTGCAATGTACGCAGCACTGGCACTGCAGGTGGTCTGCCCGGATTTCCTTTGAAATTAAGGTTCTCGCGGTGTTTGGTTAGGCAGGGGGCATGTTCTTGCTTAAGGGCTGGTGCTGTTGTAGCAACCAGGTGTTGACGGCCGGGCATTAATAAATGTGTAATCAAGTCTGGCCGCGTCAGTAGATCTGGCCGGGGGCGAGTTTATCCAGAATTGGAGGAGTGATGTTAATTGGGTATAACGGCTAAATAATGTTGCCACCACGGATCGATGCATTGGTACTGGCAGCGGGCCGCTCGCTGCGTGCGGGAGGCCCCAACAAGTTATTGTTGCCTTGGCAGGGCAAGGCGGTTGCGGCTCACGCTGTTGATGCAGCGCTGGAATCCAAAGTTGGCACTGTGCACGTGGTCACCGGGCACGAACAGACCCCGTTGCGCGATGCACTTGATGGCCGCTCACTTAACTGGATATACAACCCCGACTACTGCGACGGCATGGGCGCATCAATCAGCGCCGGGGTATCACAATTGCCCGCGGATCTCGATGGTATGGTGCTGTGTCTGGCCGATATGCCATGGGTAAGCGCAGCACACATCAATCGTTTGCTTGAGGGCTTTTCGGCAGATGCTGTCCGGGTTGCCTGTTTTGGCAGCCGCCGGGGTCACCCGGTGCTGTTTCCGCGCGAGTGGTTCGGTGCATTAATGCAGCTCACGGGTGACGATATCGCACGCTGTCTTTTCGACAACCTTGCCGATGCTGTAGTCGAAGTCCCAATGGCTGATGATGCCGTGCTGCGTGATGTTGACCACAAGGAAGACCTGCTGCGCGTTTCAGCCTGAGGGCAGGGCCATGCCCGCTCGGTATCACGAGCCACAACGAGTTCCGGGGTTACACCCGGGTCCACGAATCCCCGTTGCGCACCACCGCATAACCGGCCCAGGCTTTAAATTCATCCAGGCTGCTTTCCCCCGACCCACCGTCGTCGGTGCCGGCAATGATCTGGTAAGCAACGCGTGCGCTGTTATCGGTCGAGTAGTCGGCACTGACTTGGCGTACCTCCCAGTCGTGGCCGAATCCTCCGTTACTGAAGCAGTCCTCGGCCTGAATTTTGATGATTGGTTCTTTGTCAGAATGGCCTCTTGCCAGTTCGTAGATGCGCAGCAGATCATCTTCACTGATATCCATGAAAGTGTTGATTTTCGACAGCGCATAGGCAAGATCTGAGCGATCTACGCTGGGGGGTAGTGCTTTGCGGCGCTGCCAGTGCAGGCTTGCCGGGTAGCGCCGCCAGCGAAAAGGCAGGTTTAACAGCACGGCTACACCGATCAGGGTCAGCATATTCACCATCACGGGCGCCAGCACGAAGCTGTAGCCCAGATCGGTGATGATGCTTCCGCCCAGCACTGCGGTCAGCGCGGTCGCACCGGCGGGCGGGTGAACACAGCGCCCCACGCTCATGACCAGAACGCACAGGCTGACCGCGATCGCGGCTGACATCGGTCCGGTGCCAAGCCATTTTGCGCAGGTCACGCCGATGAGGCCGCACAGTAAGTGACCGACAAGCACCGGCCAGGGCTGTGACAGCCGGCCGTGTGGTACGGTGAAAATAATGACGGTCGAAGCCCCGGCTGAGGCAACGATGAGCACATGGCTGCCACCGGGCATTGACCCGCTCACAGCAAAGACAATCAACATCGCCACGAGGCTGCCCAGGATAGCCACGGTGCGTTCCAGTACTGTGACGGGGCGTGGGTTCGGCACCCAGCCAGCGCAGCAGCGCTGTTATGCGGCTCGGCTGGGGCGGTGCCACAGCGGGCTCAGAAGCCATGCCGAGTAGTTCCAGCAGACAAAAAAAGATCAGGCATGCGCCGAGTATCTACCGGGCGCAAGACTTGAAGCAAGCAATTACCCGGCGGCAAAGACAGATGTCTGTCCCGCCCACCGGGTAACTGGGTCAGGTCTTAGTAGCGGTTTCCGCCACCGCCGTAACCACCGCGGCCACCACCGCCACCACGGGGCCGTTCTTCGCGGGGTCGTGCTTTGTTGACAGTCAATGAGCGACCGCCGACATCACGGCCATTGAGTTCATCAATAGCTTTTTGGCCGGCATCCTCACCGGACATTTCAACAAAACCGAATCCTTTGGAGCGGCCAGTGTCTCTGTCCATGATGAGTTTTGCACTGCTGACATCGCCAAACTCGGCAAACATTGCGTTAAGGTCTTCCTCGGTCACGCTATACGATAGATTTCCAACATAGATATTCATAAATCAAAAAAGTCTCTTGTAGGTCAGGAAAATGCCCGGGACGCTGGGATAAAACCCATTGCTAAGGGCGGATAAAATGAATGGATACGGGAGGCGAAGTGAAGAAACTGGATTGGGTTTTTTGAGAACTTTCAGCAGATCTACAGGTATTCACCTGTAGCCATTCGGTCAAAAGGCCAAGTATTTTGGCCACTTGAGTTGAACACTAACCTAGCAAAAACCATAAAGCAATCATTATTTTTTTCTCAGAACACCTGTTTTCCAAGGTCTTGCGCTCAATATTGACCTTGCCCTGATGGACAATCCGTCACCCTCATGGGCGAAGCGACAGGCGATAATGACGGGACCGTTTTCGCGTGCAATCAAAATTGATCCGTATTACTGACCAAACCGCTTATTGCCGCTGGTCAGTTATGCATCTTTGGCACTGCTGATGCTGATGCTGATGCTGATGCTGGTGCTTCGGCTGCGCCGCGGTAGCCCGGCGCGCAGCTGATTCAGCCGAGTCGGTCACGCGCCCGCTGTGCCGAATCCGGATCAAGAAAACCTTTTAATGTGGCTTGGGTTTCGATCGCCATCGCGCCCTCAAGATCAGTATCGGCCGCCTCGCGCAATGCCTGCTTAAGATCACCTACCGGTTCGGGTGGCAAAGCTGCAATACGTTGCGCCAGTGCGCGGGCTTCATCATCGACCGCACTCGGATCAACCACCTGCCAGTCAAAACCCAGTTCGGCTGCGTCATTCGCTGAGTATTGTTCGCCGAGCAGGATCAGTCGTCGGGCTTTTTGCAATCCGATCTGCTGTGTCAGCAGTCGGGTTACCGCGCCGGTGACAAAGATACCCAGCGAGATCTCAGGAAAGAAATACCGCGTATCGCGCGACATGACGACGAAGTCGCAGTTGATCACCCATTCCAGTCCGCCACCCACCGCCCAGCCGTGGATTGCACCGATGACCATCTTGCGGTTAAGGCACAGGGTGCGGGTCACATCCTGGATGCGCTCGATGTAGGTACGAGTCTCGGTCTCGGTGCCCACCTGGCTGTCAAACTCTTTAAGATCATCGCCCGCGCAAAAGGCCCGCCCGGCGCCGCGCAGGATAATGACATGCACGGCCGGGTCGGCGTTGGCCTGGTGCAGCACCGCCGCAAACGCTTGCAGCAGTTGCGGGTTGATGGCATTAAGCCGATCCGGCCGGTTCAGGGTCACGGTGGCGACGGCATCAGCAACTTCGTACAACACGGTATCGTTCATAGCGTGTTTATAGGGTTAGCGTCAAAATGGGGTATCGCAAAGCGTACTCGATTCATACCGGCACTGTTGTGATCGCGTGCATATGATTCGACAAGTTTAATTGAATTACTCAGCGCCAGGTTTTGGCTATGACTTATTAGATCGACCGTTTGAATAGAGGGGCAATCGAATCGATGACGTCCCATGTCTTCGCGTGGTGCCTTGCGCCGCGGGCACAGGGTACGACGCAAGAGAGATTCCGTGCCTTATGCGTACCCGTTATCCAAAAATACTTTTGCTATCTTCGGCCGTTTGAGCAGTTCTAAATAATTGTGCTGAATGTTCGGATAATCTGCTTTTTGTAGTGATCCGTTTTCAAGATCCGGATTCCAATCGAAAAGCATATTCAGATAAATGTCCGGAGTGCTGGGATCATTTCCCAAGAAGAAGGGTCCGTCCTGCTGTTTCAGCGATGTTTCGAGGAAATCCAGAATCCCCTGCAACCGGGCCGATGCAGACGTGTTAACACCATCCGCATCTGTAGCCGTCGTGTATCGGTCGCTGTAGATTTTCAGCAGCATCGTCTCTTGCAGGGTATTGGTCAGATAGACCATCCACTGAAGGTATTTCGCCCGGTCGGGAGAACCGATGGCGGGCGCTAAACCGCTTTCTGGATGCTTGTCCGCAAGGTAAAGACAGATCGCTGCCGACTCAATGATTACTTCGCCGTTGTCGATCAAAGTGGGGATGCGGCCATGAGGGTTAAGTTTGAGATATGCCGGGTCACGTTCTACATCCTGGGCAATATCAATCTCAACAAACTCATAGGGCTGGCCTGCCTGGGCCAACACACATTGCGGGGCAAGGCTTGCGGCCCCCAGTGTCCCAAATAATTTATACCGGCCTGCTTGATTTTCTTCATCGATCAGCAGGTTATCGTGCACCTGTGTCAGGACGGATATCCAATCGGCCAATACGTCGATCTGTCCTACCCGCCCCAGGCGACTCCAGACCGGGAACTGGATGTCTATCTCGATGCTCCCCTGCGTTGCGTCAGGGTCGACCAGCAGTGTCCCGACGTCCTGGTAATCTGGCTCGTGGCTTCCCTCACGGTATATCTTGAGGATCGCATCGATCTCCGCCGTTTGTGCTTCGGTGAGATCACTCAGGTCTCTCGTTCTGTCTTCGCTCATTTCTTATCCTGTTTTTATCCCACGCATCAGTTGTACTCCCGGATCACGCGACGGGT
>CAJWEF010000064.1 GCA_913031305.1 uncultured Acidiferrobacteraceae bacterium | reverse complement strand
TCTCTTTACGACAACGATCGCTCTTTGGAAGACCAGGCAAAAAAAATTTCATGTTTTTGGCGTTTCGACAGTTTCAAACTTCCCAGAAATTGACGCTAATATGTGAGTAGCGGGGGCGAACGGCCCTCTTGCCATCTTGCGTAGACCTTCGATATAGAGGTAGCACAATCCACAACAGGAGCCTTAAAAATACGCTAGAATCCGGCCAGCAGGCGCGTAGCTCAGTGGTAGAGCACCTCCTTGACGTGGAGGTGGTCGGTGGTTCGATCCCACTCGCGCCTACCATTTCAGCCACGACGATCTCGCCTGGTAATGCCGGCCTCGTGCCGGCAACCTTTTTTCCGGATTACGATTCTACTTTCCCGAATTACAACCTGAACACAAAATATATCGCGACAATGAAGATCACATTACCAGATGCCAGCGTCCGTGAATATTCGGCGCCAGCCACAGTGGCCGAAATCGCCGCAGACATCGGCCCGGGTCTTGCAAAGGCGACCCTTGGCGGAGAAGTTGACGGCCAACTGGTCGATTCATCTTTTGAAATCGACCAAGACGCGATTGTTCGCATTATTACTGGAAAGGACATCGAAGGCCTTGAGATTATTCGACATTCCTGCGCCCACCTGCTTGCGCAAGGCGTGAAAGAGCTTTTCCCCGATGCTCAGGTGACTATAGGCCCGGTAATTGAAGACGGCTTTTATTACGATTTTGCCTACGCGCCAGGCTTTTCCCAAAGCGACCTTGAAAGTATCGAACAGCGGATGGCAGAGCTCGCAAAAAAAGGGACGATTATCGAACGAAAAACGATGGAGCGAGATGATGCGATTTCGTTTTTTCGTAATCTTGGCGAAGAATATAAGGCGAAAATTATCGAAGAGATCCCCGCGCAAGAAGAGCTTTCGCTCTATCAGCAGGCCGATTTCGTAGATCTGTGTCGGGGACCCCATGTCCCTGATACCAGTCACCTCAAAGCATTCAAGCTGACCAAACTCGCTGGCGCTTACTGGCGAGGCGACTCAAGCAATGTGATGCTGCAGCGTATATATGGGACGGCCTGGGCGGATAAAAAATCTCTGCAGGATTATCTACAGCGCATCGAAGAAGCCGAAAAACGCGACCACCGGCGGATTGGTAAAGAGCTTGATCTATTTCATTTTCAAGAAGAAGCCCCAGGAATGGTCTTTTGGCACCGGGACGGCTGGACACTGTACACAGTGGTTGAACGTTATGTACGAGAGTTGCTCGACGAGTACGGCTATCAGGAAGTGCATACACCGCAGATGCTCGATAGAAGCCTGTGGGAGCGGTCCGGGCACTGGGATAAGTTTCGGGACAATATGTTCACCACCCAGGTGGATGATCGTGATTACGCGATTAAGCCGATGAACTGCCCCGGGCACGTCCAGCTTTTTAATCAGGGCCTACGCAGCTACCGCGACCTGCCGATCCGGATCGCTGAGTTTGGGATTGTCCATCGCAAGGAACCCTCTGGCACGCTCCATGGCCTGCTTCGCGCACGGCGTTTCACACAGGACGACGCCCATGTATTTTGTACTGAGGATCAGTTACAAGAAGAAGTTTCGACGTTAATTGAACTCACCTATCGGATGTATCGGGATTTTGGCTTTAAAGAGATCGAAGTAGCTCTGTCGACACGCCCGGAGCAACGAGTCGGCGAGGACGTGTTGTGGGACCGCGCCGAGAAAGCGCTTGCATTGGCGCTCGAAGAAAAAGGTATCGCGTACACCGTCCAACCAGGAGAGGGCGCCTTTTACGGCCCCAAACACGAGTTCGTTTTACGTGATTCGATTGGGAGGCGATGGCAGTGCGGGACGATTCAGGTGGATTTCTCGATGCCGGGTCGGCTCGATGCCGAGTACGTCACGGCGGATGGAGCCAAAAAGACACCGGTCATGATCCATCGGGCCATCCTAGGCTCTCTGGAACGTTTTATAGGCATTCTGATTGAGGATACTGAGGGCCGGCTACCCTTTTGGCTGGCGCCGGTGCAGGCAGTTATTCTTAATATTACTGATAGACAACGCGATTATGCGTTGGAAACAGAAAAATCTCTTAAAAAACAGGCCATCAGAGTCGAAAGTGACTTGAGAAACGAGAAAATAGGCTATAAAATTCGCCAATCGACTTTGCGGCGGATTCCGTATCTACTTATTGTGGGTGACCGGGAGATGGCGCAAGGACAAATCGCCGTGCGCACGCGCGAAGGTGAGGATCTGGGAGCAATCCCAGTAGACGAGTTGTCCGAAAGACTCCTCCACCTTGAAGCTGATGCACGGCGTTAATATTTCTGGAGGATAAACCGATAGCAGTAGCAAAACAACAGCGGTTGAACGAGGATATCGTCGACGCCCAGATTCGCCTAGTTGGAGACTCTGGTGAACAATTGGGGATCGTTACTGCAATCGAGGCCAGAGGCATCGCTGTCGAGCGCGGAATGGATTTGGTGGAAATAGCGCCAAACGCGGAACCGCCAGTCTGCCGACTGATGGACTATGGGAAGTTCCTGTACTCGAAATCTAAAAAGAAACAGGAATCCAAAAAGAAGCAAAAGCAGATCACTGTCAAGGAAATTAAGTTTCGCCCCGGAACCGATATCGGCGATTACGATATTAAGGTTCGCAACCTAACCCGATTTCTGGAAGCTGGCAACAAAGTTAAGGTCACACTGCGTTTTCGCGGTCGAGAAATGGCTCACCAGGAACTTGGGATGGAAATGCTGAAGCGGGTCGAGGACGCCTTGCAGGATATCGGAGTGGTAGAACAGATGCCAAAGATGGAAGGTCGGCAGATGGTTATGGTGCTGGCGCCGGCAAAGAACTGATTACGGAAATACCGACAATGCCAAAATTGAAAACTAATCGTGGAGCTGCCAAGCGATTTACCAAGACCGCGGGCGGCAAGTTCAAGCGCTCACAGGCCTATCGGAACCACATCCTGACCAAGAAGTCGACTAAGCGTAAACGCCAGTTGCGGGAAAGCCTGCTGGTCGATCCGGCTGACCAGGCTGCAGTCCGCCGTTTGTTGCCCTACAGTTAACGATTCAAGCCAAGATTACCTAGAGAAAGCATCATGCCCAGAGTAAAAAGAGGTGTTACGGCCCGCGCCCGACACTCCAAGGTCCTCTCCCGTGCGAAAGGCTACCGTGGTGCCCGGAAAAACGTATTTCGGGTAGCTAACCAGGCGGTAATGAAGGCCGATCAGTACGCCTACCGAGATCGACGTCAACGTAAAAGACAGTTCCGGATGCTGTGGATCGTTCGTATCAACGCAGCAGCTAGGACTCACGACCTTAGCTACAGTCGCCTTATTGATGGTCTGGGTAAGGCCAGCATCCTCATTGATCGTAAAATACTTGCTGACATGGCCGTGAACGACCATGACGCATTTGCAGCGCTCGCTGAAAAGGCAAAATCCGCGCTGGCAGCCTGAAACCCGTGACAACAGCGGCCCTGTGTCCAGGGGCCACACCCCGGGGAAAGGCTGCCAGAACCTTTCCCCTTTTTGTTTGGAGGCGCTGAAACCGCGATGACCGGGAAAGTACACGCAACGCTGGATTCGATATTGGGCCAGGCGTTGTCAGCCATTGACCAGGCTGCGGATTCGCGCCAACTCGAAATAACACGAGTTGAATTCCTAGGCCGTCACGGTTCGGTCACCGCCCAACTGAAATCAATAGGCAGCTTGCCGCTGGGCGACCGAAAGGCGTTCGGTCAAGCGGTAAATCGCGCTCGGGATCAAATTAGCGGTGCTCTGACCAAAAAAGGGGAGATCCTGGCGGCACGCAAACAACTTTCGGACGCCCAGAAAGATCGCATTGATGTGACGTTGCCGGGCAGGCGCGGCCTGTTAGGAGGGGTCCACCCAATTACCCGAACCGTGAGGCGAATAGAACGGATCTTCCAGCGCACAGGCTTTGATGTGACTCATGGCCCGGAGATTGAGGATGATTTCCACAACTTTGAGGCGTTAAACATTCCCAAGGATCATCCCGCCCGAGCGATGCATGACACTTTTTATATATCGCCTGGCGTGGTGCTTCGAACTCATACCTCGCCAGTCCAGATACGCTATCTTGAGTGCCATCAGCCGCCACTTCAGATCATAGCGCCGGGGAGGGTGTATCGGTGCGATTCGGATGTAACTCACACGCCGATGTTTCATCAAGTCGAGGGACTAGCGATTGACACCGATATTTCTTTCGCCGATCTTAAGGGCACGCTCACCTTCTTTCTTCAAGAATTCTTTGAGCAGCAACTCCCGGTTCGATTCAGGCCATCGTTTTTTCCGTTTACCGAGCCCTCAGCCGAGGTCGATATGGGTTGTGTATTCTGTGAAGGGCGCGGCTGCCGGGTTTGTCAGCAAACTGGATGGCTCGAGGTTCTGGGTTGCGGCATGGTGCACCCGCAGGTGTTCCACCAGGTTGGAATAGATAATGAGCAGTTCACGGGTTATGCCTTTGGGCTAGGGATCGAACGCCTAGCGATGCTGCGTTACGGTGTAGATGATCTGCGCCTGTTTTTCGAAAATGAAGTCACGTTTTTGAGCCAATTTTCCTGAATGAGGACCGGGAATTGATCATTAGTGAGAACTGGCTGCGTGAGTGGGTCGATTTCGACCTGGATTTTGCGACTCTGGCAGATCGACTCACTGCGGCAGGACTAGAAGCCGGTGCGTTGGCTTTGGTGCCGCGGGTGTCTGAGGCGGTGATTGCTGCGCGGATCACTCATTTGAGACCGCATCCTGATGCTGCCAATTTATCGCTGTGCGAGGTCGACAGCGGTTCCGGATCTGTGATCCAGGTGGTCTGCGGGGCAGTCAATGCCCGTGCCGGGATGGTCGCTCCTCTAGCTATGCCCAGCGCCATCCTGCCAGACGGGTCAGTTATCCGACCAACTACCATTCGAAACAAAGTCTCTACAGGCATGCTTTGTTCGGGCGCTGAGTTGGGCATTGACGACTCGGTGTCCGGATTACTCGACCTCGATCCCTCGCTGGTACCCGGCACAAGCTTGAACACCCATCTCGACCTGGGTGATCAATTGCTTGAAGTCGACCTAACGCCTAATCGGGGCGATTGCCTCAGTTTGCTTGGGATCGCCCGCGAAACAGCCGTGGTTGCAAACGGGCGTCTAAAGATTCCGCCGCTTCCGCGGGTTCGGGCGCGCAGCAAACTTAGGCGCGAAGTTGAGTTAGCTTGTCCGGCTGAGTGCCCGCGCTACATGGGTCGTATCATTGAAGGGCTAGATACTACCTCGCGTTCGCCGGATTGGATTCGGGAGCGGCTTCGACGGTGCGGAATTCGCAGCATCGATGTACTAGTGGATATCAGCAACTACGTCATGCTTGAACTCGGTCAGCCAATGCACGCATTCGATGCCGAGCGCCTTCAGGGCGGAATTACCGTACGTGCACCGATCAAAGGCGAGAGGCTCAAACTTCTTGATGGTGTGGCTATTCGCCTGAAACAGGAAGACCTGGTTATCGCGGACGATGGTGGACCGATCGCGCTTGCCGGCGTGAAAGGCGGTATGGCCACGATGATTACGCACACGACCCGGACGGTAATGCTTGAGGCCGCATTTTTCGCGCCAACTGCGATTGCCCGAACCGTCAGAAGTTACAACATGCCAACGGATGCCTCCCATCGGTTTGAACGAGGCGTGGACTTCGAATTACCCGCAGTGGCAATTCAGCGAGCGAGCGAGCTAATAGTGGACGCCTGTGGTGGAGCCTGTGGACCGATCTTCGGCCGCACTATCAAGCGCCAACTCCCGCCTCGCAGACCCTTAACCTTGCGCAAATCCCGGCTTGAGCGCTTGCTGGGTGAGAAGATTCCCGTGCGTCAGGTTCGGGCTATTTTCAATTCGCTAGGAATGAATCCCAAAGCTGAGTCGGGTGGGTGGACCGTTATCCCACCCAGTTATCGTTTTGATCTTTCCGGCGAGCATGATCTCGTTGAGGAAGTAGCGCGTATCGTTGGCTACGATAATTTTAAACCCCGCACGCCGCGAGTTCAGGTTGGCTGTGGACTCGCCCCTGAAGAAGTTCTGAACGTTGATCGGGCCAGGGACTTGTTGGTCGATAGGCAATATTATGAAGCTATCACCTATAGCTTTGTTAACCCCGCTCTGCAGAGGCTGGTTGCACCTGGTATGCCGGCGATTGATCTGCGTAACCCAATTGCGTCACACCTGGGGCAGATGCGTCTGTCGCTTTTACCAGGATTGCTTGAGGCGCTTTCCAATAATACGAGGCGCCAAATCAGGGACGTCAGGTTTTTCGAGACGGGGCGTGTTTACCTAAAGAAAGGGCGGGGCCGTACTGAGATTGAGAGAATTGCCGGGGTATCTATGGGCATGGCACTAGATCAATCCTGGGATAGGCCGAGCAGACCGATCGATTTCTTCGACGTTAAGGGGGATGTCGAGGCACTTCTCAGGTTAGCAGATCCGAAAAGGTGCACCACTTTTGAGCAAAACTTGAACCCGGCTTATCATCCAGGGCAGTGCGCACAAATATGGGTCGAAGGGCAATCCTGTGGCTGGATCGGGCGAATTTCGCCAAAGTTGCAGGAGTTCGTTGAACTGGAATCCCCGATTTTTGCTTTCGAATTAGATTGGGACCTAGTAAATAAGACCAAGATTCCACAATTTTCGCCAGCCTCAAGATTTCCGGTGATCGGTCGTGACTTATCTTTTGTCTTTTCCAACGATATCGCTGCGGAAAAAATACGGTCGTGCATTCGCAAGTCGGCTGGCGAATTACTAGTGACCCTTGACCTTGTAGATATCTACCGTGGTAAAGGTATCAAAGAAGGGAAAAAATCTGTTACTTACCGCTTGACGTTGCAATCCAATTCCCGCAGTCTTACAGATGAGGAGGCGGACAACATTACCGGGCGCATTATCGCCGCGATAACGAGCGACCTCGGCGGAGAACTGAGGGCAGGGTAGGCTGGAATTTAAATACTATGGCGACACACACTATTACCAAAGCAACTCTCGCGAACACGCTTTTTGACCAACTCGGGTTAAATAAGCGAGAAGCGAAAGAATTTGTAGAACTGTTTTTTGAGCAGATTCGCCAAGCGCTCGAAATTGGAGAGAGTGTTAAGTTGTCAGGCTTTGGCGGGTTTACCATTCGCGAGAAAAACAGCAGGCCTGGCCGAAACCCAAAAACAGGGGAAGAGGTGCCGGTATCAGCGCGGCGGGTGGTGACCTATCGTGCGAGCCAAAAGGTAAGGGAGCAGATTAGCGACAATACAACCGCGATCAATGCGAACATCGGTAAAGGCCATACGTCGTGACAATGCTAGACCCCAGCTCGGATGAGCTTCCTCCGATTCCGGGAAAAAGATATTTCACCATTGGGGAAGTTGGACAGTTGTGTTCCGTCAAACCCCACGTGCTTCGTTACTGGGAGCAAGAATTCCCTCAGCTGCAGCCGGTCAAGCGACGTGGAAATCGCCGTTATTATCAGCGTCACGAAGTTGAACTCATTCGGACTATTAGGAAGCTACTCTATATAGAGGGGTACACCATCAGCGGCGCCTGCAACCAATTAAAAGGGAGCGAACCAAAACGCGCTGGCGCGAGCGGTGATGAGGCGGCGGCTCAACTTGTCGATGAATTGCAAGAAATCTCCGCACTTCTGGGACCTTAGTGCTTTAGAATTCGTCGCAAGATATCGGGGCGTAGCGCAGCCTGGTAGCGCACCGCACTGGGGGTGCGGCGGTCGGAGGTTCAAATCCTCTCGCCCCGACCAATTTTGGATTCGTAATTTATTGCTCTTCTTCGCCGAGCTGAGAATGCCAAATCAGACCCTCCGGTCAGCGACTGCTTGTTTTATGCAGTTAAAGCAGCCTGAAACGTGAGCCGGCTAGATAGTGCGATTCGACGGCTACAGGCACAGCGCTAACCATGGGCTCGGAAAAATTACCCCACGACAGGTGCCGAAAGCGGTCGACACCAAGTCACTCAGCCAATCAGTTGCAAATCGGCTAATGAGAATCGACCGTACATTGTTGCCGATGGTAGCGTATCGGCCTGCTGCTGGGTCGAAGGTTCCGATGACGAAAAACATTTGTATCCAAGGGCAAAGCTCAATCGCAAAGAGCACAATATCAACCGGCGATTGTTGCAGGAGATCCTTCTGGAGGAGCCCTACCGTCGTATCTATCCGCAGGCCTGGGAAGAAGAATGCAACCCAGTTTGTGTCCGCAAATGCGGTCTGATGCGCAGAAATACTCGCCGGGAACTTTAATGAGGTACGCAATCAAAGCAGCACTTTTTAAAACGGCCATACCCGGTTTAATATGAGATCTGATTGGGAAATGTCAGTTGGTTGGTCGCCGGGTAATATTCAAAAATCCAAAGCCATAGGACATGCTATATGAAACACATACTTTTTTTGATCTTTTTTCTGTCGTCACCGGCTTTGCTGGCGGATCTCAAAATCGGTGAGGCACCACCGTTTTTGCTTCTGGAAGGAAAAGCAGGAGGGCGAGTCGATGGGAGCGCTTGGTCAAGCGCAGAACTAACAGGGAAGGTGCATGTTCTAATGTATGTCGACCCTGACAAGGTCAAAGTCAATAGTCACGTTGAAGAAGCGCTAGCGAACGAGGGATTTGACCCACAAAACTTTGCTACCATTGGCGCCATCAACATGGCAGCGTCCTGGAAACCCGATTTTGCTATCGACCTGATCCTCAAGGGGAAGCAGGAAAAATACCCAAATACGGTCTATGTACGGGACAAGAATCGTGCTTTTGTCTCCCAGTGGGGGCTTGTGGACCAGGGCTACCATGTGCTCGGTGTGTCAGGAGATGGCAAAATTATTTTTTCGGCTGCGACTAAACTCACAACGGACCAAATTAGGGAACTAATCGAACTTATACGCAAGCACATCAGTCAGTAAGGCGTATTTGACCTATGGCCAAGACAGGTAACATTCCAGTAACCCTCATCGACAAAAGTGCTCACGCCGAAACCGCTTTTGATAGCCTGGGCTTCGGCGACGCCTTCTCGGACCACATGCTTTTATGCGATTGGGCTGACGGCGAGTGGAAATCCCCACGGATTGTGCCACGCGAACCGCTCAAAGTGGATCCGGCTGCACTTGGACTCCACTACGGGCAAAGCGTTTTCGAAGGACTTAAAGCTTATCGGGGAACTGCCGACAATCGGATAAGGTTGTTTCGCCCTGATAGAAACGCACAGCGCTTGGCTGCCTCGTGTAACCGGCTGTGCATTCCCGCTCCCGCTCCGGATCAGTTAATTGACTGGATCAGTTCACTCGTAGCGGTAGAAGCCAAATGGATTCCGGAAAAATTCGGTGAGGCGCTTTATATCCGGCCAATGATCTTTGCAACGGAGGGACATCTCGCTGTCCGCCCGGCCAATCAGTACACCCTGGTGATCGTTGCCGCCCCAGTCGGTCAGTACTTCGCCCAGTATGGTCGACCGTTGAGAGTAAAGGCGGAAGATCGATATACACGAGCGACCTCGGGCGGAACCGGCGCCGCGAAGACTGCCGGAAATTATGGTGCGACCCTCAAACCAATGTTTGAAGCGGCTTCCCAGGGTTTCGATCAGATACTCTGGTTAGACGGCGATGAACACGCGTTTGCAGAAGAAGCAGGGCAGATGAATATATTCTTTCGCATTGGCAACGAGGTGATCACTCCCGAGCTTTCAGGAACGATTCTCCCTGGGGTCACTCGTGATAGTGTGCTATCGCTGTTGAAACAATGGGGGATAAAAGCCACCGCCCGTCGAATTTCTATGGCGGAACTTCGTAAAGCGACCGAGTCGGAAAACTTGCTCGAGATATTTGGAGCGGGCACGGCAGCAGTGGTTGTGCCCGTGGATTCGATCCAATATCAAGATTTTGATATTCGTGCCCGCCCGCCGTCGGCTAATAGCATTTCTCAACGACTTTTCCAGTCGCTGCTTGCGATCCAGCACGGCCAAGTTGATGACACGAATAACTGGATTCAGTTTGTCGATACTGAGTAAAAACCTGAATCCTTTGGATTCTTGCGGCCTTTTTGATCGCCATTGGACTTGGGCTATCATTTTGATCTTTTGCGCGCCATTCACAGCTCTTGCCGATTCTCAAATCGAACGCGGCTTTGAACTCGCCCGGCAGTATTGCTCTCGCTGCCACGTCATCGGCGACTACAATCGAATGGGCGGGATTGGAAACAGCCCTTCTTTTTCCTGGATGGTGAAGAGCGTCGATTGGCGCGAGCGTTTTCAGACTTTTTACACCCGCCGTCCTCACCCGGTTTTTGTCCGAGTACCCGGCTACGCACGATGGTCCAATGTTGAGTCCTACTATCCGCCTTTTGAAATTCTTCTTAGTGAAATTGATCTTATCACTGAATACGCTGGCAGCCTTCAGACAGCGAACTGAAAGCGCCTTTTTACGCTTTTGTGCATCCGCTCGGGTGGAATCCCCTTTTTGACTCATGCGCCAACTCATTTTCCACTGTAGATTTTTCGACCCATCAGATTCAGGTGCTCACTCGTGTATGAGTGGGATTATTTGACCACGAGCCATGGGTGAGGGCCTGCTATTGCTGCTGTTGCTTTTCCTTTCGGCTTTTTTTTCCGGATCGGAAACGGCATTGGTAAGTTTATCTATTGGTCGTGCGGATGCCCTTGCCCGCGACAGACGGCGCGGCTCCCGAGCCTTGTGCGTACTAAAGGCCCAGCCCCAGCGCATGTTGGTTGCGATCCTTATTGGTAACAATGTTGTGAATATCAGTGCCTCTGCGCTTGCGACGGTGATTGCCACACGCGAGTTTGGCGACGCTGGGCCTGGCGTAGCAGTGGGAGTTCTGACGATTATTATTCTTGTTTTTGGAGAGATCACGCCAAAAAGTTTGGCTACCCGCTACTCGGAGCGAATTTCTCTTGCAGTCGCGCCGGCGATCCTCGGTTTTGCCTACCTAAGCGCCCCGATTGGAATCGTGGTTGAACGCATCGCCCTCGCAATGAGCAATGGTGCCTCAGGAACGAGTGAGGAACCCGTGGTAACCGAGTCGGAACTCATCAGCATGGCCGGATATGGAAAAGAGGAGGGCACGATCGAGGAAGGTGAGAAACAGCTTATCGAGCGAGCATTCGCCTTTAGCGATCTCTCAGTGTCCGATGTGATGACACCACGGCACAAAGTCTTTCGCCTTCCCGCTCAAATGGCTATAGCAGATGCGGTAGACCGGCTTATGGCTTCACCCTTTAGCCGTATTCCTTTGCATGACGATGATCCTGACGAAATTATCGGCATGCTTCACGTTCGCGACGTACTTAGACCATTGGTTTCTGGTGATAAAGAAGTCTGTCTGACTGATCTCGCCCGTCCGCCTTATTTCGTTCCGGACCGACAGTCCCTGACCGATAGCATCTCGGCGTTGCGCCAAGAACGTCACCATCTTGCAGTTGTCGTCGATGAACACGGCCTCATGGAGGGGGTAGTGAGCCTCGAAGACTTGCTGGAGGAATTGGTTGGCGAGATTTATGATGAGAGTGATATCGCGCCACTCGATCTGGTCCCGCACGGCCCAGACAGCGTGACTGTCGAGGGTACGTCAGAGTTACGTGTGCTGACGGAATATTTCGGCACGCCACTGTCCGGAAAACCGACAGATTCGGTGAGTCTATGGATTCTGGAGAAAGTGCAGCGAATACCGAAAAGCGGAGAAACCTTTGGGGTCGATGGACTAACGGTCACGGTCAAGCGTGCGACGCAAAGACGCATTCTTGAGTTAGACGTTTCTCGCTAAAAGCGAAGTTGTGCTTGGGTCCTGGCGGAGTATTCCTAATTAAAGTGATTACAGTAATGAGGTCAATTCACCGGCCAGCTTAGCGGTGCGCAGTTGAGGAAAACAGGACTTCCGCCCGGTGGATCGGAGTAGACGCAACAATGTCAATTGCAATTTGACTGGCAACTTCAGCGATTGTGTCGGTCTGGTCGGTCTGGTCGGTCTGCGGTAGAGGTAGAACCAATTGCGCGTTGAGTTCATTGCCGACAAAATGAAGAATGAGGCCCGAATAGCCTTTATCACCAGATCGTTGTAAAGCAAGGCCATGACGATCTAATACGCTCACGACACCACGTTCGATTTCAGGCCGCTGTGGTAGTGTATCGATAACAGCTGGTACTGAATCGTCTTCCGGATCAATATGCACGACTACATCAATCATCCGCTCAAAACGATCCTTTAAGGCTTTCATTACTTTGTCACCGATGTGATGCCCTTCAGAGACGCTGATAAACTGCGCAACGCGGATGTGGACATCTGCGTACACCTTGGAGCCCATGCGGCGGGTTCTTAGTTCGTGAGTATCAAGCACGCCCGGAACAGCCATAATCGTTTGCCGGGCCTCTTCCTGGGTTGTCGCGTCCACCGCCGTATCGATCAGCTCTTCGACAGATTCTTTGCCGATACGGAAGGCGGCATACAGGATCATAGTTGCGACCCCAATTGCCGCAACTGAGTCGGCCCAGGGCAAGCCGAGCATAGCGCCGATTATTCCGGCTATCACTACTACCGAAGAAAGGGCGTCGGTCCGGCTGTGCCAGGCATTGGCACGCAGCAAAGAGGAGTTCAAACGCCTCGCGGACCGCATGGTGTAGTGAAAAACACCTTCCTTCACAATTACAGACACAGCGGCAATGACAAGAGTTCCCCAACCCGGCTGGAGCAGTGCATCAGGGGCCGCCAGCCGGTTTACAGCGTCCCAGGCAACGCCAGAGGCGACCAGTGCAAGTGAGGCCGCGAGTAGGGCGGTTGCAATCGTCTGGATGCGGCCGTGGCCATAGGGGTGTTCTCGGTCAGCTTGATGGCTGGCTTTCCGAGCTGCGACAATGACAAGCAGATCGGTTAGAAGGTCGGAAAAAGAGTGAATACCGTCTGCAATCAGCGCTTGAGAGTGACCAAAATAACCTCCAGCGACCTTTGCCAAAGCCAGAATGCCATCTAAGGCGCTTCCAACCAGCGTAACCGATCGGATTTCCCGGTACTCGGTTGAGTCGCCCGTCGAGTTGGTGCGAGGGCTTGCCTTATTCATCTTGGAAACGCTCT
>CAJWEF010000063.1 GCA_913031305.1 uncultured Acidiferrobacteraceae bacterium | reverse complement strand
CAGGGGTCACTGGTTCAATCCCAGTCGCGCCCACCATTTACTGTGTTTGTTTTCAATGAACTAGCGATGTGCTAGCTTCAATGCTGTCTCAGATTCTCCTCGGCTGTCACAAATTAGTCACAGCGAGGAGTAAACGATGGCAACGATTCGCAAACGAAATGGATGCTACCAGGTCCAGATTGGCAAAGATCGGCACCCTCTTGTGACTAAGACATTCAGCCGACTTACCGATGCCAAGCGGTGGGCGAGTACGACGGAGTACGAGATTGAAGTCGGGTTGTTTAAGCCCTCCCCTGCCCCAGATTTCCTCTCTATCGGTGACCTCATTGGCCATTACCTCTTAATCAATAACAAAGAGAACTTAAGCGGCTTTGAGATCTACTACAGGCTATCCTGGCATTGACCTCGTTAACAATGGCGAGGAAGTCGAAGGTTTCCTCTTTACTTCTGAAGCCCTATCAGATCACTGGGCGACCCTTAATGAGTTTGAGGATGAGGCTTATGAGCGTGTACGCCCGTGCCATGTTCTAACAATCATATTCTTCTCTGCCGGTGGGTATAGCGCCTGTAACTCAGAATACAGAACTGTCTGATTTCAGGGCGTCAACAATCCGTTCGGGCGTAATCGGCATCTCGAAGACACGGACACCAATCGCGTTAGCTATTGCGTTGGCGATGGCTGGGGCAACCGGCGTTATCGCAGGTTCGCCAATTCCTTTGGCACCAAATGGACCAAAGCCGCTTCGCGATTCAAGAATAATACACTCGACCTTCGGCATATCCATGGATGTCGGCATCAGGTATTCGCTGAGAGAGGGTGTCACCAGTTTGCCCTCTTGATAAAGCACCTCTTCGCTCAGGGCGAAACCCTGACCGTTCTGCGCCCCGCCTTCGATCTGCCCTTCCACTGACGCGCGGTTAATGCACTGACCAACATCATGCGCAGCAATGCTTTTCAGAACCCGCACTTCCCCAGTTTCAGTATCCACCGACACTTCTATGGCATGAGCGCCGTACGTATAGTCGGGGTGCGCCTGCCCCTGGCCGGTTTCCGGGTCCAACTGATCCGAGGTGGTCGGGCTGTACTCCGACAATTCGGATCGGTGTATTCCATCGCTTGCGCAGAGGGTGATCAGTTCCTTGAAACTCATGGACAGGTCTGGGTTCATCCTCACAAAAACCCGGCCTCCGGACATGGCGACGGCGTCGGCCTTTACCCCGAATGCGAAAGCGGCGCGGTCGACCAGCCTGCCACGAACAGCGTCGGCGGCCTTTTTCGTCGCGTTTCCTGTCATGCTCAGGGTGCGAGTTGCGGCAGTTCTTCCTGCCAGAGGGGTCACGGCGGAATCGCTTTTGTAGATGACAACATCATCCAAAGTGACGCCGAAAACCTCGGCAGCAATATGACCCAGCGACGAGACCTGACCGCCGCCAATATCTGCCACCCCGGAACGTACGATCACCGTTCCGTCGAGTTCCACACCAACCCACGCTTCTGATATGTCGCCCAAAAAGCTGGCCTTGCCATAGCTTTGCTGATACGCGGCTATCCCTCGCCCGATCCTGATCGGCCCTTGCGGTGGGTCAACCCGGTCGCCAAGCGCGGCCCAGGCTCGGTCGACACATTGTTCGGTCCAGATTGCGCTTGGTGGCACAAATCCGGTCGATATGGGCTCTCCGGTCTTGAGGTAGTTCAGTCGGCGAAATTCAACCGGGTGCAACCCCAGAACCCTGGCGACCTCGTCCATCTGCTGCTCGTAGGCGGCACAGGCCTGCATTGCCCCATAGCCGCGAAAAGCGCTGGTATACATGTTGTTTGTGGCGACTGCGCGGGCCCGGACGTTCAGATTATCCACCCGGTAAGGGCCCGGTGCGGCAACGCATGCGTACAGCAGAACATTGGCGCTTAAGTAAAGATAGGCGCCTGAATCCGCGATGATATCCACATCAAGCCCGCAGATTTTTCCATCCTTTGTGACGCCGGTTTTGTATCGCAGGGTCATTGGATGACGTTTTCCATGCCCAACGAAGGAGTCTTCCCGGCTGTATTCCAACCGGACAGGACGGCCGGTTTTATGAGCCATCAGAGCCAGATAGACGTCGCGCGCACATTCCTCTTTGCCACCAAATCCACCGCCGATAAACGCTCCTCGAAGGCGGACCTTGTTGTGCGGAACGCCGATGGTTTCGGCAATCGTCCGGAAATGCTCGATATCCTGATCGCAGGTTCGGATGTTGACGACATCATTTTCGTCAACCCATGCCAGCCCGACCTCGGGTTCAAGATACGCGTGTTCCTGAAATGGCGTCCGATAGGTGTTTTCGACTATGAAATCTGCGTTCTCAAAACCGGTCGCGGCATCACCCTTTCGGATCACACGCTCCACCATGATGTTGTCGGGCCCCTGAACAAGCGGAGATCCGGGTTTCAAAGCTTCGCGTGGATCATAGACACCGGGGATCGGCTCGATCTCGCATTCGACAAGTTCGCAGGCCCGGTCGGCGATCTCGCGGGTTTCAGCGGCAATCAGGGCCAGGGGTTCACCAAAAAACCTGATCCGCCCGCTGGCCAGCAGTGGCGGATCTGTCATCGGTCGCTTGTCCCCATACCCTTTGTGAAAGCTTGGCACGGCCGACGGTACTACCAAATCCTGGGCCGTCAGGATTTCCCGCACACCTTTCAGAGCACGGGCTTTCCCGGTGCTCAAACGCAGAATTTTCGCGCTGGCCGTTTTGGAGCGCACCACGCGCATATGCAGCATATGCGCCATGGTGTAATCGCCCGCAAAAGGCGTGCCGCCAAATACCTTTCCAGCCGCGTCAGTCCGCGGCAGCGGTTTACCGATCTGGCTATACTCGATCTTTGCCGCCAAATGATCCGAATGCGCCGAAGAGGTCATTTTTCACCGCCTTCTTCACGCAGGGCTTTGGCAGCATGGCCCACAGCCTCGACAATTTTTACGTATCCGGTGCATCGGCACAGGTTACCACTCAGCGACAGTCTGATTTCGGCATCGCTTGGATCTGGGTTTTCATCAAGGAAGCCCTTGGCCGCGATAATCATTCCTGGTGTGCAAAACCCACATTGGGCAGCGCCCAGCTCCTTGAAGGCGGTTTGCAGCGGGTGTGGATTTTCTGCATTTCCCAAGCCGGATACCGTTGTAATTTCAGCCCCTTCGCACATCCATGCCAAGGCCAGACAACTGTCAATGGCCACCCCGTCAATCAATACAGCGCAAGCACCACAATCGCCCTTGCCGCACCCGTGTTTGACGTCGACGTGACCGCTTTCCCTCAGGGCTTCAAGCAGGGTTCGATGCGCAGGAAGGTGCAGGCTTTCCTCCTGACCATTGATTTTTAGCGTTATCACTTTGGCCTCAGGCACTGCCCGCACTCCCCTGGTCAAGGTTGCTCCAGATTTGTGATACCAGTCGGCGGGTGAGCACATGCACAGCGTGGCGGCGGTACTGGGCACTCGCGCGGACATCGTCAATCGGGCTGCATTGTGCTGCCGCCTGTATTGCCGCCGCTTCTATCAGTTCGGCCGTCGGAACCTGCCCCTGGAGAATATGTTCCGCCTTTGTAGCCCGTATGACACAGGGTGAAACGGCACTAAGCGCCACACGGGCGTGATCGCATTTTCCGTTCGAGGCGCTCAGAGTCACAGCCACTCCAACCACGGTGATAGCATCGCCCCGGCGCCGGGCAAGCTTGTAAAAACCGTTTGCGGTTCTTGGCGAGGGATGTGTCCATGACACCTGTGTAATCAGCTCGTCAGATTTTCGGACATCTTTCTTGTAACCCAAAAAGTAGTCGGCCAGGGCCACGGTCCGGCTGCCTGATGCGCTGGCAAGCGTGACGTCTGCATCCAGCGACATGAGCGGCGGCACCAGGTCAGCTGCCGGCGACGCACAGGCGATATTCCCGCCGATTGTCCCGGCATTACGCACCATTTGGCCGGCAAACAAACGCGCAGCATCCAACAGCGACGGCCCTGCGATTACAAGTTCGGGTGACCGCAGCAGGTCTGTCACTGTTGTTCGGCTGCCAACGACGACCTTCCCCCGATCAAACCTGATCCCGCGCAGCTCATCAAGATGACCCAACGCAACTATGCGCGATGGGCGCTGTCTTTTGGCGCGCAAGTCAATCATCAAATTGGTTCCCCCCGCCAAGGGGGTGGCATTACCTTCGGCCAGAAGGCGCAAAGCGTCCTTCAACCCGGAGGGTGTTTCCAATTCGAACTCACTGGACATCCGCTGATCCCCGAGATTCCTGCTTCTTGCAAACGAACGAGTATAAGCAGAATTAACACCCCTTCCTACCAACATTTACCATAAATACTTGACTGCTATCAATAGTGGAGCGCAGGGAAATATTATTTGACGTCATACTCCAAAATTGATTGAAGATTAGTTCGCCAAGAGTTTTCGGGATCAATAAAATCTACAAAAGAGCTTTCTACATCAACTAAATTCACCGTGTAGTTTCCGTCAGCTGGTTGGTAATAACCTGCCTGATGGGCGGAAAGACATTCCCCAAGTGGAGCACCGCTTTGCGCGCCAGGCGGTGCAGCGGTAGATCGTTGGTAAACAGTTTGACGATGGCATTGGTGCCCAGGTAGATCGGCCTTGCGGCCCGCCGGTGGGTTGATTCGTACCGCTTCAGCAGGCTGTCCGAACTGATATCCCGACCTGCACCCGCCGCCGACCTGACCAGGCCGGCCAGCGTGTGCTGCCCCCTGAGCCCCAGGTTGAACCCGTGCGCGGTCACGGGATGCATGCCAACAGCCGCATCCCCGATGACGGCGAACCGCGGTCCCACGAACCGGTTGGCCCATACCGCAACCAGGGGATAGGCAAAGCGCTCGCCGTTGAGGTCCATCGCACCCAACTTACCACCGAACTGCTGTTCGACGTCCTGGTTGAATGCGCTCACGGGCTGGGTCATGAAGTGGTCGGCCCTGTCGGTGGGTACCGTTATGACGATCGAAGATTCGTACTCTGAAAGCGGCAACACGGCCAGCGTCTGGCCGTAGTGGAAGCATTCCCAGGCGGTCGCCTGGTTTGACTGCCGATGCTTCATTCTGCACACGATGGCAACCCTGCCGAAATCGTGCATGGATGCCGGGATACCTGTATTTCTGCGGATTTCCGAGAATCGGCTGTCGGCGGCCACGATCAGTGAGGCATTGACCATTTCCTCATTCGATAGGTTGACTTGAGCTCCATCCCGGCCCGCAACTACGGATTTGGCGGTTGTACCGGTAAGTAACTGAATGTTTTCGCATCCGCTTACCCGCTCATGGAGGGCCTTGCGAAGCAGGTGGTTGGATACCAGGAACCCCAAGTCTTGTTCGGGGCCTTTGTCACGATCAAACTGCAACAGGTAAGGTGATTTGCCATCCACCACACGGGCTTTCCTGATGGGGAAGATTTCATCGCCCGGCAGGCGGTCCCAGACTCCGAGTTCCGAGAGAATTTTCCGGGATAGGTGCGTCAGCGCGATATCACGACCATCGACTGGCGGATCGGCGAGAGTTGCACTGGAACATTTTTCAACCACCAACACCCGCAGGCCGGTGCTCTCCAGGGAACTTGCGAAACTGAGCCCGGCCGGGCCGGCCCCGACTATGACAATATCCTTTTTCATGCCCTGAGCCTGTTACTGATGTCTGATTATGCATTGTCCTACAAACCTATCGGGCCGGAATTGATGTACATCAAAAGGCCCAGCGGAGAAAAGACTTAGTTTATTCGCGGACTCTCACGGCTCGAGGAACGTTCCTGCACCCTGGGGTGCACGGCCACGCTGTGAAGAATCGAGCCGACGAGGTGGGTTTGCATAGCGTCACCTACGTGGAAGATCCAATCTTTGGCCTGGAAGATCCTTCGGGAGAGGGTCTGGTGTCTTTTCTAACCAGGCATATCCGCTAGCTTAAACGGAGACGCTAGCTCAGCAAGATGCAGAGGAAATGCTATCGCGTTCTATCCTGGCAGAGGTCTTAATATACAACTGCGTGGCACTAGCCAGGGTAAAACCCAACCAACCAAAATCAACTGCCATCAAGACCGCAGCCAGTTCTGCCATAGCGCCGGCCATGGCCGCAACTAGCACCATCATCAGCGCTGCCAGATGAATGCGAAACTGCCAGCGTGAGCGCAGTGCCGGTACTATCTTGCCCATATGGGGTAGCGTTTTCAGCAGCTCAAAACTCGTCATACAACGTCGCTGCAAATGCAGAAAACTGAGGAAGGGCACAATCTTCTGCAGCATTCCCATGATCACCGAAACTGCAAAACCGTAGATCATGAGGATACCAATGGCAACCGGTGCCTTGTTGAAAACGACGCCTCCCGGCACCCAATGTGCGCCGAAGTAGAAACCCAATTGCAACAGGGCTGCAGCCATCAGACTGGCTAATGCCAGGTGCCAGAATCGCGCAGTGACGTCGGGGATTTTCCGCTTGCGGCGATTCAACAATCTGGCGCAAAACAAGCCATAAATAAATGCCGCACCGCACCAGATAATCATAGCGAGGGCTTGCAGTAGGGGGTGCTGGGCCACTGTCAGTAGCAATAGTGACAAAAATACTGCCGTCGGCATGGCCCGCGCCAGCGGAGTTGGGAAGTTCGGAGTAACATGAAACATCGGTATTACCTGGTAACTCACCCCCATTACCAAAAGCAATACCCAACCACCCAGGCCCCAGGCGATATGGGTGTTAGTGATATTCACCAGCGGAAAGGATGTCGCCAGACCCAGGTATTGGGCCGCTCGCAACATGCCCAGAGCGAGGGTTACGACCAGCGACAGCGCCGCAAACCGGATGCTGTAAATAGAATCACCACCGCCAATTCGCCGTAATAGCAAGGATGCCAGAGCTGCAATAAACACCGAAAAAGCCAATAGCAGCAGGGGAATAGCCCAACGAAACAGATTCCAATCCTGCCAGCAAAAACCTGCTACCAGCAGCAATAGACCAAACAACAGCAGACTGTGCACCAGGGTGGCTACTTTACCGCCGCCCGGAATGGGCTCTCCGCTGATAACCGGCACCAGTTGAAACATCGCGCCCAGCATGACCATGGCCATAAAACCCAGGGTCAGGAGATGTGTAATGCCCATCAGTTCGGGGTTCCACTGGGAATCGAACACCCGGCCGCCCTCCCACAGCAGGATCAGGGCCGCAGCCAAACCCATCCACGGCGCCGTGTTAAAAAAGCGAAAGGGTATATGGATTGGCGGTATGGTATCGAGGGACAGACCTGTCATCCTCATAGTACGCCCTCGCTATGGAGGCTGTCTGCGTCCTCGGGAAAGTAGATAATTATTTCGTAGGACGCGGTGGCAGTTTCTTCCACCTGATGGAGTAGTAACATTTTCCGACAGAACTCGAACAGTGGATAGGGCACCCTACGGTGCAGTATTCGCAGGTACTGTCCCGGTTTTAAGTGATGCAGAATTGCCGTTGCTTTCTCAAAGGGCTCGGGCGGCTCCATCTCGCGGGCATCCAGAGTCAACTCGTCAAGCATGGGATTACTGGAGCCTGGACGCCTCGTCCGGTATACACTGGTCCATCATCGGGTAGAGAATATTCTCTTCTTTCATATTATGCTGCTGCATCAGCATCATCAGGGTTTCCGCCAGGCCGAGAAATTGTGCGCCATCCTGCGCAGTCAGAGCATCGCTCATCTGGAACAGTAGTGCGCGTATCTGCTCATGTTCGGAGCGCATCATCATGGTTGGCCCCATGGGGCCATTCACTGCCTCGATCGCGAGAAACAACTGCCCCTCCTCCTTGTCAGTTATATGCGCTTCCAGTTCACTGGTAAAAGCCTGCCAACCGGTCTCCGCTTGATCCCAGTTTTCACACGCAACTGCCTCCTCTGCGGCAGCGAATAATTCATCACATTGGCGATGATTGTGCTGCATAAAACTGCTAATTGTTGCCATAATCAAATGTCTCGTTAAGAAAAGTGTTCGGGTTGACAACCAGGGGCACAAGCTGAACTGCTGGCGCCAGTTCCCTGGGGGCATACGAGTAAAAGATGAACCAAAACTGTCTCTTAGGTAATCAGCTCAAACTGTCCAACTTCCGCTGACGGGGCGTACGTCGCCAGATAAATATGGACTTTTAGTTGTCTGATTTAAGGGGTGGTTTGGCTCATCGGGTTTAGGGTTTGTGCTCGTTTATGATAATGCATTTGTTTCCTTATCAGTAATGTATTCACTTTAATCTGTTGTCTTTGTTTCAGGATTTCATTGCCTCTTCCATAAAATACATCTGCAGGAGTCAGGTTGTTCAAGGACTCATGGTAACGTTCATGATTGTAGTAGTGGATAAATTGCTGAATCTGATTTTCGAGTTCTCCGGGTAGATAGTAGTTTTCAAGAAGAATTCGGTTTTTTAAAGAACGGTGCCAACGTTCGATCTTGCCTTGGGTTCGTGGATGATAGGGTTTCCCCCGGGTATGCGTCATGTCGTTGGCTTTGAGATATTGAGCGAGTTCACCAGAGATATAACTGGGTCCGTTATCACTGAGTAATCGGGGTTTATGCTTTACTTTTAGCTGATCCAAACGATGGCGCTTCCTGGTAAGTGACGTCGGTGTGCCAGTAGTGCTCGCCGTCGTGGGCGCGACCCTTCGATTCGATAATAGTAAGACGCGGGTCGCTGTCGCCACGATCGAACACCGGATGCGGCTCATCGAGTTCACCGAAACAGGCGGCGAAGGCGAGATACCGGTTGCCGGTAATGTGCTGGTTGCGAATAAACAGCACGTGGTACTCGAGCAGCGCGGCGAAAATTTCGGCTATGACAGACTCATCGAGGGGTTGGGGCAGATCGACGCCTTCGATAAAAGCTCCGAGGTGTGGCGAATACCGTTCGGCCTTGATGATCTGTTAGCTCATCACAATACTCCTTTGTTTCCAGTCGCCGCGTTGCGCGGCATTGCTTTACTTTTCCCTGACCGGTTACTCGGCACGATCGAAAACACCGGTAACAACACCGCCTGCATCCCTCGGGGCAGCCCAGACTCGAATCATTGGCGCATGAATGCTTCGAGTACCTCCATGGTTTTTTGCATACCAGCGTCGTCACCAACGGTGAAACGCAATTTGTTACTGAAATCATCCGGCGCGAACTGGCGCGGGATAACACCGTGCCGGTTCAACCAGTCGTTGGCCTCGGACGCAGTCTTCCCGGGAGTCTGCGAAAACTCGACCAGCATGAAATTGGTCTGACTGGGATACACCTTGAGTCCCATTTCCGTGAGTCCCCGGGTGAACCCGGCTATCCACTTGCGATTGTGAACAAGCGCCCGGTCTACATGTGCGGTGTCGCGCACCGCGGCGATCCCGGCCGCGTAAGCAGCCGTGTTGACCGGGAATGACGGCCCGATTTTGACCAGCGTGTCGATAGCCTGCAACGGGCCGTAACACCAGCCCAGCCGCAACCCGGCCAGCCCGTAAACCTTCGAGAAAGTGCGCGTGACGATCACGTTGTCGAATTCGTGCACCAGCCTCGTGCCCGATTCGTAATCTTCTATGTCGGCAAACTCTTCGTAGGCCGCGTCGACGATCAACAGGGTCTCCGGCGCAAGCCCGGCATGCAGGCGGCGCACCTCGGAGCCCGACAGGCAGGTACCCGAGGGATTGTCCGGGTTGGCAATCAACACAATGCGCGTGCGCGGATTGGCCCGCTCGAGGATACTGTCGACATCGTAATGAAAATCGAGATCGGGGGCGGCTACCGGCGTGGCGCCTGCGAGCTTTGCGTAAATCGGGAACTGCATGTAGGCATTCTTGCTGTGGATCAGTTCATCGCCGGGGCCCGAGAAGGTATTGACGATACGGCCCAGCAACTCGTCAGAGCCCGGCCCGAAGGCCATTCGTTGCGGATCGAGGTGATATCGTTCTCCCAGCACTTCGGCGAGGGTTTCGGTATCGACCTCGGGATAAAGATGCCCCTGCCCCATGGCCTGCTGCGCCGCAGTCAGCGCGTCGGGGCTCATACCGAGTGCTGATTCGTTGGACGACAGCTTGATCGGTTGCTCGAACCCGGGTAGCTTCGAGATACCTACCATGTAATAGCCGATTTCGGCCAACGGCTCCCTGGCTTTGATAGTCATTGGCTTAAATCCTATATTGTTTTCTGTTATTCTAACTGTGATCACAGTCGTTGACGAGTCCCAATTACACCAGTAGCATCGGTATTTTGCCGAACAATCCCGTAAAACAGGCCCCGGAGTCCGGAAAAATGAGCAAATCCTGCGGCGAAGCACTGATGCATTTACTCGAATCCTACGGTGTGATCACTGTTTTCGGAATTCCCGGAGAACACACGCTGGAACTCTATCGAGGCATCGAAAAAAGCAACGTTCGAGCGGTCACGCCGCGTAACGAGCAGGGCGCAAGCTTCATGGCCGATGGTTACGCGCGTGTCACCGGTGAACCCGGGGTTTGCACCTTGATCACCGGGCCGGGAGTCACCAATGCCGCCACCGGTATCGGCCAGGCTTATGCCGACTCGATACCGATGCTGGTCATTTCCAGCGCCAACGACAGCCCGTCGCTCGGCAAGGGCTGGGGACGCCTGCACGAAACCACCGACCTGTGCGCTATTACCCGCCCAATCACCGCGTTCAGCGCCATGGTTTACGATCCGGCAGAGATTCCGGAACTGGTAGCACGCGCCTTCAGCGTTTTCCGCTCGAGCCGGCCGCGCCCGGTACACATTGCAATCCCGATCGACGTGATGGAAATGCCGGTCGAGGACGACTGGCAGGCCTGGCCGACGGCGGAGTTACCGGTTCCGGCGCCCGGTTCTGTTGAAAAGGCCGCGCAACTACTGTCTCAAGCGTCGAGCTGCGTCATGGTCGTCGGTGGTGGCGCGCAGCAGGCGAGTCCGGAAATCACTGCGCTGGCCGAGTACCTGCAGGCCGGTGTCATTGCATCCAATGCTGGCAAGGGGGTTGTTTCCGACGACAATCCGCTTAGCCTCGGTGGCGCCATCCTGAGTCCCACGATTCACCAGTACCTGGCACAGGCCGAGGTGGTGCTGGCCATTGGCACTGAACTCGCCGAGGCTGACAGCTTCATTTACGACTTACCGGTCAACGGCAAGGTCATCCGCATCGACATCGATCCGGCACGCTTCAGCGACGCCTTCCCTGCGCACATTGCCATCCAGGGCGACGCCGGCGCTGCCTGCGAACAACTGCTCGCGGCACTTTCCGGCAAGCAAATCGGGCGTGATCGCGACTCGGTAATCCGCGAGCTGGACGGCTTGCGCGAAAAACAGTCCGCGGCTTACACACCCCTCGAGCACCAGCACATACGTGTACTCGAGTTACTGCGAGATACGCTCCCGGACAATGCGGTCATCATGGGCGACATCGCCCAGCTGGTTTACACAGGAACCGTGGCCATGCCGACCCGATTGCCTCGCACCTGGTTTTACCCGGCCGGTTACGGCACGCTTGGCTGTGCCCTGCCAGGTGCCATCGGCGCAAGGCTCGCTCGCCCGGAAACCACGGTAGTCGCGCTGGCCGGCGACGGCGGCTTCATGTTCACCGTCAACGAGTTGGCGACCGCGATCGAGGAAAACCTGTGCATCCCGATCGTGCTGTGGCACAACCACAGTTACGCAATGATCCGCGATGGCATGGTCAAGCGCGGCATCGCCGAAATCGGCGTCAACCCGCACGCCCCCGATTTTGTCAAACTCGCCGACGCCTTTGGCTGCCCGGGCAAAAACGTCGACAGTGCAGAGACGTTTACCGCGGCACTGCGAGAAGCAATGAATCATGCCGGGCCGAGCCTGATCGTGGTGACCGAAAACGACCCCTGGCTCATCGACGGGGAGTAACACCGGCATGTTGACGGTCGACCGGATCATTTGCAGTCTTGATTTCGAACAGGACGGCAAACACTTCGGCAATCTCGAACTGGGCTTTTCCGATAACCGCCATGCGTTTTCAAAGATTCCAGTGCCGCTAGTTTGCATTCGTAACGGAAGCGGGCCTACGCTGCTGTGGCGGGAAAACAGCGAGCACATCGACCTGCTGGTGGAACGCTCCCTCGCCCGGTCGCTTTGCGAATACGTCGACATCCTCAACTCACGCTGGCGGTTAACAACGGATGACAAAATCGAACCTCAAAGCGAGGGCCCTGCCCACAATGGCTAGTACAAAATCCAGGCTCCCCCGTAACGTGACTTCGACGTCACTCAAGGATCGCATCTACCAAAGCGTGAAGTGGTCACTGATTATCGGCGAGTACTTCCCCGGCAGTGTGCTGTCGCTTCGCTCGCTGGCAAAGAAGATGGGCACCAGCACAATGCCGGTACGCGAGGCGCTGACCCGACTTGCCTCTGAGCGCCTGCTGCAATCCTCGGTAAAGCGTTCCTACAGGGTCGCCGAGCTGGACCCCAAGCGCGTCGCCGACCAGTTTTTCGTGCGCGCGCGGCTGGAGGGCATCGCCACCGAACTTGCGGTGCCCAACATGACCGCCCGGGAGATCGACGAGCTGGAAGCGCTGTCGCAAATGATGGAAGGCGATATCGAAAGCGGCAACAACGAGAATTACATTGTGCGCAACTACAACTTCCATTTCTCTATCTACGCGGCGAGCCAGAACGAGGAATTGTTCTGGTCGATCGAACGCCTGTGGGCACAAACCGGGCCCTACCTCGCGCAGGTGGTGCGCAGCCAGGAAATGCCGAAGGAGTGGCAGCTGCTGCATACGCAGATTTCCAGGGCAATCCGCGGGCGTAGCGCCGGCGAGGCGGCCAGGCTGATCGAAAAGGACATCAGCTGGAGTATCTCGACTTTCGAGGCGTTTACGGCATCGGAGGACAAGAGCTAAATGAAGAACACGGCTAATACCTCCCAAATCCGGCCGCTATGGAGGTAGGGTCGCTGAAACCCCGCCCCTTTTTGCAACCATCGGCGACGCTACCCGCCATCGGGCACGCAGAATCCCTGCCGCAGTGGTGAGAGCGCAGTATTTGAAATGAACCGGTCGGACTCGTCAGTCAACCAGTCCCTGCACCAGCCCAGCCGGTGGCGCCCGGCTTTGGGCTAACGCCCCGGGCCCGCTGGGCGGTTGATTTTTACAGCACCATGCAATGCATCAAAAAAGTGCTGTCCCTGGCAACATCCTCCAGAGCTGGGGAACTTGGCTACCACCGCGTTCCTGCTATCGCCTAAGCTGGAATGATCAACCCACAATATCAGCATTAGCTGCTTGGACAATCTGCTCTATTTCTTTCAGTTGTTCCCCTGTAAGCACCTTATCAGGCTGGAGGCGTTGGAGAATATCCTGGTAGACTGCCTGCGCATTATGCAAAACATCTCGACGTTGATTGGCTTCGAAGGTATCACGATCTTCACGCTGAAAAACCTTGGGCATATACATGTTGCGGCAGTGCCGAACCGTATGCTCACTGGAGAGGAAATTGCCGCCCGGTTCAATATTTGTCAAGTCTTTCCAAGCGGTGCTTTCATCATCCACTGGGGTAGATTGCAGATACTTATTCAGCATACCAC
>CAJWEF010000062.1 GCA_913031305.1 uncultured Acidiferrobacteraceae bacterium | reverse complement strand
GCAAAAATTGTACTGGTAGAACACCATGATGAGCCCCACGATGACCTGGCCAGCGCCTTTCTTGCCAGTAAAGGCTTTGCCCTCGAATGGCGACGCCCCTTTGCGGGAGAAACCCTGGAACCGCCTGATCCGGATACGGCGGGGGTTGTCGTACTGGGCGGTGCACCCAACGTGGATCAGATGGATCAGTTTGACTATTTGCTTGATGAAGCCCGCTGGATGGAAACATGTCTTCACCGGGAGATTCCGTTGCTGGGCCTTTGCCTGGGTGGACAGTTGCTGGCCCACATATTGGGGGCTCAGGTAGCGCCGCACGCTGATGGTGTCGAGGAGTTTGGTCTTTACCCCGTACACGCCCTTTCCAATGGGGCTGACTTTGTGCCTGAGAACTTCCACGCGGTTCAGTTTCACAGCCGTGGCTTTGACATTCCCGATGGAGCACAGGCACTGGCCCGCGGCGGGCTTTTTCCAAACCAGGCGTTTCGCTATGGGAAACGCACTATAGGCATACAGTTTCACCCAGAGTGCACTCTGCCGACCCTGCGCCGATGGCAAGCTCTCACCGATGCGCCCTGGGCTAAGCCCGGTGTCCAGACCCGCAACCAGCAGGATCGCTTGGCTGCCCAGCATCTGGCAGCAACGCATCATTGGTTTGAACAATTCCTGGATGCGTTTTTTGATTTACCGACTGATGACTCCTTTTAAACACGGAAAGTTAACTATGGATCTTCCTGATGTCTCCATCAGCCTGGCCCACCACAACCGTGCAGCACTCGTTGGGCAATCCTGTCCCGATAAGATGCGTCAAGTACTGGAACCCGACCGCTGTACTGCTGCCCGCGAAACGATCTCGCAGTGGGCTGACTACAAGCCCACTGCGCTACATCGTTTTGATCACCTGGCGGCAGAGCTTGAACTGGATTCGGTGTACTACAAGGATGAAAGTACCCGTTTTGGCCTGGGCAGTTTTAAAGCGCTCGGCGGTGCCTATGCGGTACAGCGGGTACTGCACCAAGCGCTTGCGGCGCAACTAGGTGATGCTGCCATCAGTCTGGATGACATTAACCAACAGCGCTACCCCGACCTCGTAGATAACATGACGGTCGTTACGGCGACCGATGGCAACCACGGGCGCTCGGTTGCCTGGGGTGCACAGCGCTTCGGTTGCCAGTGCGTGATCTACATGCATGAAAACGTCAGCCAGGCGCGCCAGCAGGCAGTTGAAGCCTATGGAGCGCGGGTCGAACGGGTGGCAGGCAACTACGATGACTCAGTCCATCAGGTCGATCACGATGCGCGTCAGAACGACTGGCAGATCGTCTCTGATACCTCCTACCCGGGGTACATGGAAATACCTTGTGATGTGATGGCCGGCTATACCGTCATGACCACCGAAGCCATGGATCAGTTACCCAACAGCCTTATACCAACCCATGTCTTTATTCAGGGCGGCTGTGGCGGCCTGGCCGGCGCGGTGTGCGCAGATCTGTGGTTCCGCTACGGCGCGGATATGCCGCATCTGGTTGTCGTAGAACCACAACCGGCGGCCTGCCTGTACCAAAGTGCCCTTGCTGGCAAACCCCAAGTGGTGCACATCGTTGACGAAAGCCTGATGGCCGGCTTGTCATGCGGGGAAGTCTCGCTGCTGGGCTGGGATATTCTAAAGGCAGGCGCTCGCCACTTTCTCACGATTTCAGATGCGCCAGTAGCACCGCTGATGCGGTTAATGGCCGCCGGTGCCGGAGGCGCAACACCGGTTGTTGCCGGAGAATCCGCTATTGCGGGCCTGGCCGGTCTGATCGGTGCGGTGAATAGCCCTCAACTCGCGCGTGAGATTGGCTTGGATACCAACAGCCGCGTTTTGCTGTTTGGCACTGAGGGCGCCACCGACCCGACTCTGTACCGCAAGCTTACCGGGACTCGCCTAGAAGAAGTGATACCACCAGGCTCTCAATCATGAGTGGCTCGACAGAACGCGGGTTCGACACAGCTGAATTCGAACAACGCACCGCGTTCGCCCAGCAGGCAATGCATGACGCCAAGGTCGATGCAATACTTGTGACTACCGAAGCTGAGATCCGCTATTTCAGCGGCTTTCATACGCAGTTCTTCGAAAGCCCGACACGGCCATGGTTTCTGGTAGTACCAGCCACCGGTAAACCTATCGCCGTGATTCCCCAGATTGGTGCGGGCGGCATGGCCGCGACCTGGATAGACGATATTCACACCTGGCCATCGCCAAGGCCAAAAGACGATGGCATCTCGCTGCTGGCAGAGGTTATCACCAAGCTTCCCGCACGTTTCGGCCGCCTGGGTTTGCCTCTGGGGCCAGAGAGCATCCTGCGAATGCCAGCGGGTGATGCGCAGCGTCTAATAGACAGCATATCGCTTGAAGCCATCGATTGTGCCCAGCTGCTGCTACGGCAACGCTTCATCAAATCGCCTGCTGAAATCGAAAAAATACGCCAGGCCTGTCAGATCACCTCCGGTGCCTTCGAGGCCCTTCCCGAACACACCCACATCGGCGACTCGGAGATTGAAATCAGTCGGCGTATGCGGATTGATCTGCTCAACCGCGGCGCGGACAGCACGCCTTTTCTCGTAGCTGGCTCAGGTGCGGGTGGTTACGACAGTATCATCATGGGTCCAACAGATCGCATTCCTGAACCCGGCGATGTGCTGATTATCGATACCGGCACGGTATTCGATGGCTACTTTTGTGATTTTGACCGCAACTTCGGCTTTGGCCAAATCGCCGATGACACTCACCACGCCAACGCGGCCGTTCACCAGGCGCTGGATGCCGGTTTCGTTGCCGCGCGTCCCGGTGCGCGAATGTGTGAGGTCTGGGCAGCCATGTGGCAGGTACTGGAGGATCACGGTGCACTGGGTAACAGTATCGGCCGCATGGGTCATGGCCTGGGGATGCTGCTGACCGAATGGCCCTCGATACATCCCGATGATCAAAACCTCCTCGAACCGGGCGCAGTCATAACGCTTGAACCTGGCATGATCTTTGCGCCCGGCCGGCAACTGGTGCATGAGGAAAACATTGTTATTACCGAAAGCGGTGCCGAATACCTGACCCGCCGAGCACCGCCTGAGATCCCCGTCATTCGTTAGCGCTCTCACCCACTCGCCCGAGCCTCTTTAACCTGGTACGGTCGTACTGATGGTAAGCACGATTATTCTGGTTAACCCCAATGCCGGCAGGGGACGTGCGGGCGCGCTCACCCGTAAACTCGTTTCCCGCCAGAAAACCCTTTCGGACGCGTTGTGGCTAGAGCCAACTGATACTGCCGAGGCGCAACCTCAGTTGGATCAGGCTCTCAGCGATGACTGTCAGCGCCTGATCGTCGTAGGTGGCGACGGCACGCTCAATCTCGCGGTTAACGCAGTGCTGGATAAGGGCCTGGGAAAAAAGGTACACCTGAGTGTATTGCCTGCGGGTACCGGTGTTGATTTTGCCCGAACACTGGATCCCTATCCGACTCTTGAGACTCTGCCAGTGGTGTTAAATAGCAAGCGATCGCGGCCCGTCGATGTATTGCAGGTCAACTGGCAAAACGGCCAACACCGATATGCGATCAACACGGTGTCGGCTGGCATTGCCGGTACGGTCAATGCAACCCTGGCCGCCGACCCTGGCCGTGGGGCTGGCGCCTACTTGCGGGCTACTGTCCGTGCGTTTTTCAGCTACCGACCTCAACCTTTCACGTTAACCCTGGACGGAGAGCATTGGTGCCATGGGGATCTGACTTTGCTCGCTATAACCAATGGTAGTCACTTCGGCCAGGGGATGCGGGTTGCACCGCAGGCTGCCATCGATGACGGCCAAGCAGAGGTCGTGGCAGTTGCGGCAATGCCCCGAGGGCTACTGCTGTTGCGACTGGTCCGGATTTACCTCGGCAACCACCTCGGAGCGCCCTATGTCCGTTATCGACAGGCCAGTGACATCGGCATACGCCAGAACCCGGCTACACCCGGACTGGATATCGACGGAGAAAGCGCGCCCGGCGGGGATATCACGATCCGGGTCATTCCGGGCGCCCTCAGATTTTCCTGTTAGTTTTAGTGTTTTTCAGTCCGGCAGGGCGGCAGAGAAAAAATCGACCAGAACAGTTTTATAGCGTTGTGGCTCCAGTAGCAAGCCCTCGATATGATCAGCGCCCTCGAAGGAGTGCAGCGTTACTTTCAGCCCGCGGGCCTCGGCAAAGGCGACAAGATCAGTGGCATTGTGATACCCCACCCTCGAATCGGCCGTGCCATGCAGCACCTGTACCGGGCGATTAGCCATACGCTCGATACCATCAGCTGGTGTAACCGCCATGAGGTCTTTTCCCCTGACCCGCGCCGCCCAGTATGCTGCCCGCCAGAGAAACCCCGGGAAGCCCTGGTACTCCACTTCATGGGTTGCCGCCTTGTTGAAATCAAACACCGGCGCCTCCAGACTGAAAGCCGCAATTTCAGAGTTCTTGGCAGCCGCGATCAGAGCCGCCAGTGCCCCACCAGAGACCCCGTGCACTCCGACCTGCGACAGTGGAATCGCCTTGGCGCTTTTAAGCCAGTAAGCCGCTGTCACGATATCGTCCGATTCATCCTGGCCGGCAGAATGACGTCCGTCCTCACAGGTGGTCTCACCCTGGTCGCGTAAATCAATTAACAGGACGTTTAAGCCCGCTCGCGCCAGCATGGCTGCAGGCATCAGGGTATCGAAGTTATGCCGCGAGCTGTCGATACCATGCACAACGATAACCGTTGCTTTCGAATCAGGAAACGTAGGTGTAATCCACCAGCCGGATATGGTGACCAAGCGCTCGGGATCGCGGATTCGCACTGCCTCAACCGGAACATCGGGAATCCACCAGCGTGAAAGGTCATGGCCAACCCAGCGATCCCAGCCGGCGCCTTTAAAGGGGCCCTGACCTAAGCCTGGGGTTTCGAAACGCGCCGGCGTGTTCCCGGCATGAGATGAATGAATACCACAGAAAACTGCCGTGCCGGTACGATAGACATAATCACCCACTGCGAGCATTGCCAGGCCCGTCAGGAGTACCAAAACGACCCCTATCTTTAACAATAACCAAAGTGCCCGCATCTGCTGTGATCTGTCGCCGAGGGTGATTGTTCAGGTGCCAGTGTACTCGAGCCTGCCGACAAACAGTTTAAGCTGCTGTTTTCAAAATTAAAGAGTGGCGTTGGTCAAGATCCCCATGCGACGATACATTGCCTGGCTCGTTACAAACGCTGCCATGCTGTGGTACTGACCTGCCCCCACTGACTGGTCCAGTTTGAATGTTAGTGCAGTGCCAACCTTTGGTCGATCTCGACGATAGCCTCCGGGGCTGGCGGCGGTAACCCCAAGCACTGTGCTCTCTAATGGTGTTGTAATGGTTTCGCCACTGCTCGACGATGATTTGTGCCTCTTTGAGGGTATAGAACATCTCCGCATTCAGCAGTCCGTCCCTGAATCGAGCATTGAAGGATTCGCAAAAGCCGTTGTCTCAGGGTGAGTCGGGTTCACAGTGCACAGAGTGTTACAGTCTAATGAAATCGCAGTGCTTGCCTGGCGCGTCGAAATCAAAGGGCGTTGTGAGTTTCGCAGGTCAACCAGTCATCGAACTATTGCATCATCTTTAGACAAGTTGGTGAGTTTGGTGTAGGGGAAAATCCAGCCCAAATAATTCTTCTGCCACAAGAGAAGGGTCAATACCACCAGCAACGCAACTGCACCGCCCAAATGAAAAACCTGACTGTAGTCCATATGGGTCAGGAGCGCACCCGCAGTAAGCGGTCCTGCCACTTTTCCAATATTACGTACGGCACCCAAGAACCCCATACCCGCGCCCAGGTGGCGGATATCTACACACCGGCTAACCAATGCGACTGTGGAGGGAAAGATCAGCCCTTGGCCAGCGCCGACGATAATGGCAATACCCAATAACTCCACCTGTACAGTTGCGTATGGCAGCAACCAGAACCCAATTGCGAGAACAAGGTACCCGGTGTTGATCGCCGTTAGATAACCCACTCGATCACCAAATCGGCCGCCGACTGGTCGCGTCAAAAGATGTGCTGCCTCTTGTACACTAAAGAACAACCCTACTGCGAGCAGACTAAAATCTGCCGTGTACAGCGCATAGATCGGTAGGAATGCCTTGATCGAATACGTCACCAAGTAGGCCAACATCTCGAGTGCGCTGGCCAACCACAGTCTGGAATTGGAGATCACGGTGCCACAAGCGCTTTTCCACGCGCGCCCGAATTCCTTCTCCTCTTTCATGTCCCGTTTATGCAATGGTGGCGAGAAATCCATCATGCATACGGGCACAAAGGCAAGACAGCTCATTAAACCGATCAAGGTAAATACGGTTGCCGGATCCATCCAAGTGAGAAGCCATGCACCTAAGAGCGGCGCCAGCAGATAACTACCGCTTCGCGCCATACCAAACCAGCCCAGACGCTCCGCCTTCCCAGAGGTCGCCATCTCAGCCACAAAAGCCAGCGTGACAGGTCCGAAAACTGCAGTAGCAAGCCCATGCAGTAGGCGCAGCCAAAAAAGCTCTTCCGGGGTATTGACCCATGAGTAGAGAAATGGAGCACCCGAAAACAACACAAGGCCCGTCAAAAGCCAAAGTCTTCTTCCCCACCGATCAGAGAACCAGCCGAATATCGGTTTGAGCACCATGCCCGTCATCGTCGAAACCGATACGATTGCTCCAACTAAAAGTTCCCCAGCCCCAAGAGATGCAGCAAAAAGTGGCATCAGCGGCGTTTTACCGACCTGGTAGGCGGTACGTACGATCAGATCCGCATAAGTAATGCGCCACAAATCCGATGGAACTCGCATAATGTGAAGACTCAGGCGATGATCGCAGGGACGCCTGCTTTTTCGACTTTCGCATTCAGTGCGGCAATTGGTCCATCGACAAGTTTATTAAGCTTTCGAATCTCACCATCGATTTTTCTAACAACCTCCGCCGACACTTTCTGGGTTTGAATCGGGGGCGCCGTATCAGACATCGTGACACACCACATCAGATCTCCCAAGGTGTCATCGAGGCCCGCCGGTCGGCGCAGAATGTCACGCGGGCTTTCACGCTGCGCATCAACTAGCACGTTCTCAATGATCTCCAGCTTATTTCGGATCGAAGTGGCGCTTGATACCGCGTTTCGTACACCTTTAGGCAACTTTTCGACAAGATCATCAAGTTGCCGCTTTATCTGACGAATCCGATCGACCTGTGTCCGCAACTCAGACCGTTTGGTATTCAACTCCCGTAGCAATTCGAACTGCTCATTAAATTCGGCTTGGGTAGTCCCCACCCTGGGATCTTTAAGCAATGAAAACGATGTAGTAGCTCTCATTTCACCGACTGATAACCGAACCTTGTACTGCCCCGGAGGCGCAGCAGGCCCCCTACCCTTGGGTTCTCGCGCTAACGGTTCGTAATCCCTTGTGGCCAACGCCGGATTGAGGGGTTGCACAGCCCGATAACTTAGATTCCAGACAAATCGGTTCAATCCAAGTTTTTCAGGCAACCGTCGTTCTGGTTTTTCAGTTTCAGCACTAGAAAAATTGTCAATCACTACACCTGCTTTGTCGTAGATCGAAAGTTCGACGGCAGATTCGGGTTGGCTCTCCAGCCAGTAATAGACAATCGCGCCCCCTGGCGGATTCTCGCCGACATCAAGGTGTCGCCGAACATTTGTGCCATCGGGTTGTTTATCACGATAAGTCGCACCGGCAAGACCAAAGGCTGGGCTGTAATCTTTGCCGTCTCCAGCAAACACGCCCGCCGCCCACTGGAGTTTTAGCCGGTAGGTCGAACGCGGAGTGAATAGCAATGGGATTGTCTTTTTGCCCGAGCCAATCGGCATTTCTCGAAGCGGCGTGATGTCGTCGAGTATCCAGAAGGAGCGGCCATGGGTTGCTGCCACCAAATCTGTGTCTTTGATTTTTAGATCATAGACGGGCACAACTGGGAAGCCGCCTCGCATACGGCTCCAGTGCTTTCCATCGTCGAGCGAATAAAAGATTCCGGTCTCGGTGCCCACGAATAATAAATCTGGGCGCACCGTATCGGATCGAATAACTCGCGTGATTTCCCCGGTTGGAAAATTACCGTTAATGGATTGCCAGCTCTTTCCTCCATCTTGCGAACGGTAAAGATAAGGATCGTAATCATCTAGCTTGTAGCGGGTCGCCGACAAATAAATGATATCGGCGTTGTGGGCAGAGATTTCAACAGCGCCGATGTAGGACCATTCCGGCAAAGCCTTCGGTGTCACCTTCCGCCAGTGACTGCCGCCATCTCGACTGACATGCAAAAGGCCGTCGTCGGTGCCCGCCCACAACTCCCCTGGACGGTGAGGGGATTCAACGAAAGTGGACAAGGTCGCATACTGCTCAGCGCCAGCGCTGTCGACTGTTAACGTGCCACCAGACAGACCGAGTTTTTCAGCTCTGTTTCGGCTTAGGTCTGGACTGATGGCCTGCCAACTCTGTCCCTCGTTATGACTGCGAAACAGGTGATTGCCACCTGCATAGATCGTATTGGAATCGTGAGGTGAGAAGACAATAGGAAACGTCCAGGCAAAGCGGTACTTCAAATCCTTGGGAGCGAAACCCGTCGACTCTTCCGGCCAAACATTGATCATCTGAATCTGCCGGGTCCGGTGGTCGTAGCGCTGCAAAGCGCCGTTACCGCCGGGGGAAGAACCAACGGCCCCGCTGTAGACGATATTGGGATCTTCCGGGTGCACTGCAATAAAACCGCTCTCACCGGTTCCCGGCAGCGTGCAATCGCTCATGGTGATCACGCCCCACTCCGCAGCGCTCGGCACACTGATTGAGGTGTTGTCTTGCTGTGTTCCGTATACCCTGTAGGGAAACTGATTGTCGATATCCAGCCGGTATAGTTGTGCCGTCATCTGGTTATAAATGGTTGACCACGTGTCGCCCCCATTGAAGCTGACGTTGGCGCCACCATCGTTTCCCTGAACCATCCGCTGGTTGTTTCCCGGGTCGATCCAAAGGTCGTGGTTGTCCCCATGCGGCGTTGTCACTTCCTGAAAGCTGCTGCCACCATCGGTTGATTTCCACATCTGAAAATTAGTGACGTAGACCGTATCTCCATGGGATGGGTCCGCAAACACATGAGTGTAGTACCAAGGTCGATGCAGCAGATCTCGATTGGGAGATACCAGTGACCAACTGTCGCCGCCATCCTCGGAACGGTACAAGCCTGCCTGCTCCGCCTCGACCAACGCCCAGACTCGACCTGATTTGGCAGGCGACACAGCAACGCCAATTTTTCCTTTCATGCCCACCGGAAAGCCCGGGTGCGTACTGACTTCCTGCCAGGAATCGCCACCATCGGTGGACCGGAACAACGCACTGCCCGACCCGCCACTGGAGAGATTCCAGAAATTTCGACTCGTTTCCCATATTGAGGCAAAAAGAATCCGGGGGTTTGTTGGATCCAGCGAAAGATCCACAGCGCCGGCTCGTGCGCTTTGATACAAGATCAAGTCCCAATGTTTGCCCCCGTCGGTGGTTCGGTAGACCCCCCGCTCGGGATTCTCTCCAAAGGCATGGCCAAGTGCGGCAACATACGCGATATCCGAGTTCTCTGGGTGAATGCGGATCTCCCCTATGTGGCGCGTCTCCTCAAGGCCCAGGTGAACCCAGCTTTTACCACCATTGGTTGACTTGTAGACGCCATCGCCAAAAGAGACATCGACGCGAATCGTGGTTTCACCGGTGCCCGCATAAATGACATTTGGATCACTGTCGGAAACCGCGAGCGCACCGATCGTGGCGCTTGTCAGATAACCATCCGAGACACATTCCCAGTAGGTACCGCCATCCGTGGTTTTCCAGATACCCCCCGCACAAGCGCCAAAGTAAAACGTCATGGGGTCGGTGGGATCGCCAGCCACCGCGACCACTCGGCCGCCCCGTGGCGGACCGATACAGCGCCATTTAAATCCCTCAGTGATGGAGTTTCCCTCCTGTTTCGTCTCATTTTTCATTACATACCTCGTCAAGTGGTCTGAAACCTATCTAAATCCAGGCCGATCAGGCAAATTCCCTGTCTCGCTGCACAAGTTCACGATACTTCTCATCCATTAGCAAGAAAATCCAATGCAATCCGTTGACAGAATCAAGACTCGCCGGTTCCAATAGGGCGACTACCGGAACCGTTACTGCCATGCTATCAAATCCTGACTCCGATGTTGTACTGTCCGTAACCGACGTCGTCACCCAGTTTGACACGGCCGACGGCAGGGTGCATGCCGTGAATGGGGTCAGCTTTGATGTTCAGGAGGGAGAATTATTGGGTGTCGTGGGCGAAAGCGGCTGTGGCAAAACCGTCACCATGATGTCTCTCGTCAAGTTGCTGCCTATGCCGCCCGGGAAAATCGTTGGGGGTTCAGCACTCTTTGAGGGTCAAGACCTGATCCAAACTGACATTGACGCGCTTAAGAAAATTAGAGGCGGGAAAATCGGATTCATTTTCCAAGACCCGATGACATCCCTCAATCCGGTTCTCACGGTGGGCTACCAACTGACCGAAGCATTGCGCTTGCACAAGAATTCATCGAAGTCCGCCGCCCGGAAACGCGCCGTGGAACTCCTTGAACTGGTCGGAATTCCGATGGCGAAAGACCGGCTTGATGACTATCCTCATCAATTCTCCGGCGGTATGCGCCAGCGCGTCATGATCGCCATCGCACTGTCCTGTGATCCCAAACTGTTAATTGCTGATGAGCCAACGACCGCTCTTGACGTAACGATCCAAGCCCAGATTCTCGACCTCATCAAGATGCTTAGGAAGGAGCTTGGCATGGCCATTATCTGGGTTACCCATGACCTCGGTGTGGTTGCTAACCTCGCGGATCGGGTAATGGTGATGTATAGCGGTTTTATTGTCGAGCGAGCCGACGTTGAAAAACTTTATAGCACGCCGAAACACCCTTATACCCACGCCCTGCTTCGGACTTTGCCGGAAATGGAAGGAGAGCGGGCTCAGCGCCTGGAATCGATTGAGGGTCAGCCGCCCGATCAATTAAAACAGCCGGATTCCTGCCCGTTTTCGCCACGCTGTACCTACTCGTTCGAGCGCTGCACCAAAGAGAATCCCTTTTTAGAGTTCGTGTCAGAAGGTCATGAGGTCGCCTGCTGGTGGGACTTGGAAAACGATCGGCCAAGAAAGGTAAGCTGACAAATGCAGTTGGCCTATGAAAAGACACCAGGCATGAGTGATACCAATTCTTCCAAACCCCTGCTACACCTGAAAAATGTGAAGCAACATTTTCCGATCACCGCGGGCTTGCTGCGTCGACAGGCCGGCACGATCAAGGCGGTGGACGGCGTCAACTTCGATTTGATGCCACAGGAAAATCTTGGACTCGTCGGAGAAAGCGGTTGTGGAAAAACAACGTTAGGCCGCACCATATTACACCTCTATCGTCCAACCGAAGGTCAGATCCTTTTTAAGGATGTGAATCTAACTCAACTTAAACCTTCTGCATTGCGCGCGTTGCGCCCAAAAATGCAGATGATATTCCAGGATCCACAGGACAGCCTTAATCCCCGCATGACGGTCGGCAGCATCATTGCCGAACCACTGGATGAGCACAGCATCCTTAAAGGTAAGGACCGCAGCAACCGAGTCGAAGAGTTGCTGGATGCCGTCGGGTTAAACCCCAGATACACCAACCGCTACCCACACGAATTCTCGGGTGGTCAGCGCCAGCGAATTGGGATCGCACGCGCCCTGGGACTCAATCCTGAATTCATCATTTGCGATGAACCGATTGCGGCGCTCGATGTATCAATTCAGGCCCAAGTAGTCAACCTGCTGGAAGACCTGCAAGAAAAACTGGGACTCACATACCTTTTCATCAGTCATGATCTGGGAATGATTCGTCACATCTCCAAATGGGTTGCAGTGATGTACTTGGGAAAGATTGTCGAACTCGGGCCCGCACGTGAACTTTACCGCCGATCGCAACATCCCTACACCAAGGCTTTGCTCTCTGCGGTGCCGCTACACGACCCAGGACGCGAAACAAAACGAGAACGTATTATTCTCACAGGCGATGTCCCAAGCCCGGCCAATCCGCCCTCGGGTTGCCCGTTCCGAACGCGGTGCCCGATAGCAGAAATCCGTTGCAAAAGCTCAATGCCTGAACCAAAAAATCTGGGTTTGGGTCACTGGGTGGCCTGCCATCTGGTGGACTAGTGAATTTGCGGTAGACTCTTATCTCGAATGGAGGCTGCGATGATGTTTTAGTGATCGACTAAACGTTAGCCACCCAAGTTGTTGCTGTTGCTGTTTTGTTGCTGTTGCTGTTTTGTTGCTGTTGCTGTTTTGTTGCTGTTGCTGTTTTGTTGCTGTTGCTGTTTTGTTGCTGTTTTGTTGGTTCTTAGTAAACCGGCTAACCTTCGGGTTAGTCACATACTCAACATTGAGGGAGGAAAAAAATGAGGAAAACACTTCTTCTTAGTATCGCGCTTACTTCCGCGGTCGCACTGGCGGGTACTGCCTGGGCTGCTGAACGAGGGCGAGACGGTGAGCTGAGGTTGCTCTATTGGCAAGCACCGTCAACCATGATGCCGTACCTCTCGGGCGGAACCAAGGAGCTGGAAGCGTCATCGGTTGTGATTGAGCCACTGGCTCGTTATGACAACGATGGGAAGATGCACCCCTGGCTGGCCGAAGAGATTCCAACGGTTGCGAACGGTGGTGTGTCAGAAGATCTGAAGTCGATCACCTGGAAAATCAAACCTGGAATTAAATGGTCTGATGGATCGGAATTGACCTCGGCAGACGCGGTATTTACATACGAATACTGCTCCCATCCGGACACCGGCTGTACGTCATCCAACTACTTCAATGACATTGTGTCGGTGGACGCGTTGGACTCGCACACCATCCAGATCAATTTCACTGTAGCCAAACCGTTTCCTTATGCTCCATTCGTTGGCTACAACGCCCCGATCATGCAAAAGGCACAGTTTGATGGTTGCATTGGTGCCAAAGCGCAAGAATGCACCGAGCAAAATTTCAATCCCATCGGCACGGGACCCTTCAAGGTTGTCGACTTCAAACCGAACGATGTGATCGTGTTCGAAGCCAACGAGCTTTATCGTGAGGAAGGGCAACCTGCTTTCTCGAAGCTCCTGTTTAAGGGCGGCGGTGATGCAACGTCTGCGGCCCGATCGGTACTCGAGACAAGCGAGATGCATTACGCATGGAATCTCCAGGTCGAACCGGAAATTCTGACCAAAATGGCGGAAGCGGGGAAAGGCACGATCATCGCGGGATTTGGTACATCGGTAGAGCGACTGATGGTGAATTTCACCAATCCGGATCCGGATTTGGGTGACGATCGCGCTGAATACCTCGGCGGCAACAACAATCGGAACCCGCATCCTTTCCTTGCGGATTATGCGGTACGCCGGGCTTTGTCATTGGCCATCGATCGTCAGATCCTCGTAGATGCAGGTTATGGTAGTGCGGGAAAAGTCGGCTGTAACGTCCTTCCGGCGCCAGCCATTTACGCCTCAGATGCGAATGATGAGTGTAAGACCCAGAATGTCGATGAAGCCAATCGCATCCTGG
>CAJWEF010000061.1 GCA_913031305.1 uncultured Acidiferrobacteraceae bacterium | reverse complement strand
CGAAGAAGAAAGCCACTAAGAAGAAGGCAGCGAAGAAGAAAGCCACTAAGAAGAAAGCCACTCGGAAGAAAGCGGCCCGGCGGCGCTGATTGAAAAAGCCTGCCCCATGAAACAGGCGGGCGAAAAAGGCGACGGCTTACGCCGTCGCCTTTTTTATTGCTTGGTCGCGGTGCGGTAGCGACGGCCCAATACGGAGATCACTCGATAAGTCCAGTCTATCTCGCCGCGGGACTGGGTCCTGGGAAATGACAGATTCATCATAAAATCGCGGGCCTCGCCAGGGGGCACGGCCAGTACCAAACGCGGTGAATCTGTACCTAGCACCTGACAATCTCGAGCCCCGCCTTGGTCGGATGGGTGGCAATCGCGTAACTGGACCTCAAGGACAACTTCCACAATCTGCGCATCGCTAGCCTGATTCGCCAGCCGACCGGAAAGATCAAAGCTACCAGCATAGCCGGGTTTAAAATGCACCTTCGAGAGCAGTACATCACCAGGTGACATCAATGCAGAGCCGCGCTCTTTTTCCCCGGGGTTCAACTGCAACATAAGAATCGCGCCGGCTAACAGAGCAGCAAACAGCCCAAAAGCCGCTCGCGGAAAACGTCCCGCAGCTACTATGAGCGCCAACGCAATGATGCCAAGTAACACCCAGTGCATTTAAAGTGAACCTAATTTGCCAACGAATGGTATATATACCATCATTGTTTCAGTCTCGGCGTATAACGCTGTTCTGTGTGAACCTTTAAGAAAACCGCTGATGGAAAACACCCATGGCCTGGCATCTGTTGCGGCCGATATTCCCAGCCTCGCTGCACAGGCCCGCGCAGCACTAGGGCCGCCGCTAAGCGCGAGCGAGCAGTCCTTGTTGGAACAGGAAATCACCGCCTTGCTCAGTGAGCAAAACGCGGTACTGGTCGCGCACTACTACGTCAACAGTGAGTTGCAGGATCTTGCCGAGGCAACCGGCGGCTATGTCGCTGACTCCCTGGAGATGGCGCGTCTTGGGCTGGAGCATCCAGCAAGCACCGTGGTTGTCGCCGGAGTACGATTTATGGGGGAGACCGCAAAAATCCTGAGCCCGGAAAAACGGATCCTTCTGGTGGAATCGTCAGCCGAATGTTCGTTGGATCTGAACTGCCCCCCTGAGGATTTTTCGACCTTTTGCGACCAGCAGCCGAATCGGACTGTCGTGGTCTATGCCAATACCAGTGCGGCGGTAAAAGCCCGCGCTGACTGGGTAGTTACCTCCTCGATTGCGCTGGAGTTGATCCGGGATCTGACAACACAGGGTGAAAAACTGATCTGGGCGCCGGACAAATACCTGGGTGACTACATCCAGAAACAAACCGGCGCCGACATGCTGCTATGGCACGCCAGTTGTATCGTGCATGAAGAATTCAAGGGTGAGGTACTTGTCAACCTTAAGACTCAATACCCCGATGCCGCAGTGCTGGTACACCCGGAATCGCCGCCATCGGTGATCGCGCTGGCTGATGTCGTAGGCTCAACCGGTCAGTTAATCCAGGCCGCCCAAGATCTCGAGGCAACACTTTTTATTGTGGCGACAGAAGAGGGTATTCTGCACAAAATGCGCCAAAGTGCGCCTGGCAAGCGCTTTCTTGAAGCGCCTACCGCGGGGGCAGGCGCCACCTGCGAAAGTTGCGCCCATTGCCCATGGATGAAAATGAATGATCTATCGCGCCTGGCACAAGCGTTGCGTCACGGAACTGGTGAGGTATTGCTCGACGAATCGGTGCGAGCACAGGCCGCGATTCCTATCCAGCGCATGCTAGCGTACGGTCGTAAACACTCCGGGGGGCGCTGACTCACCGATGCGTTACCAGCGCGGCTTGCTTCCCGGTGCTACCGAGCGTATCGGTATACTGCTGGTTAATCTGGGTACGCCCAATGCACCGACCACAACAGCGGTTCGCCGTTACCTCGCCGAATTCTTGCACGATCACCGAGTGGTCGAACTCAGCCGTTGGCTGTGGTACCCGCTCCTGCATGGGGTAATTTTACGGTTGCGGCCTCAGCGCAGTGCGGCTGCCTACCAAAAAATATGGCGCGACGACGGCTCACCTCTGATGGCGTTGTCGCGGTGCATTGCCGAGGAACTCGACCAGCTGCTCAGGCATCGCCATGGCGATGCGGTAAAGGTCGCACTGGCCATGCGTTACGGCCAGCCCTCGATCCACGCCACACTGAATGAACTGGTGGCAGCGGGTGTTGAGCGAATCGTGGTATTGCCACTGTACCCGCAGTTCTCCTGCAGCACGACCGCTTCAGTTTATGACGCGGTTACCCGAACTCTTGGAAAGTGGCGCAACCTTCCAGCACTGCACCTGGTACGAGACTATCACCTCGACGAAGGCTATTTAGATGCACTGACCGCATCGGTTCGCGAGCACTGGTCGAGCCACCCTCGGGCAGAAAAACTGGTGATTTCCTTTCATGGCACACCCCAACGATATGCTGACCAAGGGGACCCCTACCGGTCCCAGTGCGAGGCTACGGCCACAGCGCTGTCACACCGGCTTAAACTGAATCCTGATCAATGGGTGCTGTCATTCCAGTCACGCTTTGGCCGAACACCGTGGTTGACCCCCTATACCGACCAGACTTTGACTTGGTTAGCAAAGGCAGGCATACCCAGCGTTGATATTATCTGCCCGGGCTTTGCAGCAGACTGCCTGGAAACGCTCGAGGAGATCGTACAAACAAACGCTGAAATATTCCGCCAGGCCGGCGGCCAGGATTTTTCCTACATCGCCTGTCTGAATGACCGCGTTGACCACATAAAGGCACTCGCTGCCATTACCGAACGTGCGGCGGGCAACTGGCTGAAACACCGCCTGAACTGAACACCACCAACAGACGGTCTTTAGCGGCTGCCTGAGCGCAGGGCGCTGATGACCGGCGCAGTCTGTGGCCGATGCTGGTGCCAGATCCAGAAGGATTCAGCAGCCTGCTCCACCAGCATACCCAAGCCGTCGACCGCACGAACTGCACCGGCGTCCATAGCCCAGCGCATAAAAGGCGTCGGCTGATCAGCATAAGCCAAATCATAGGCAAGCGCGCCGTTCGCAAAAATCCCATTCGGCAGATCGGGTACCTCACCCATCAGACTCGCCGCGGTAGCATTGATGACCAGATCAAAGGCGGTCGATGATAAATCTTCTAAGTTGCAGACGGTGCTACCGATCGGCGAGGCAAATGCTGCTAACAACTCCCGAGCGCGCGATAAAGTGCGGTTGGCAATCACGAGTTCGCCGGGACTGCTGTCAAGTAAGGGTTGAAAAATACCCCGGGCAGCGCCACCGGCGCCCACCACCAACACGCGAGCGCCTGCGCACGAAAACCCCAGGTTTTTCTGAATATCACGCATCAATCCCACGCCATCCGTATTGTCTCCGTGGATCACATCGCCAGCAGAGAAAGACAAGGTATTAACAGCCTGCGCTAGCTGAGCGCGATCAGTCAGTTTATCTGCCAGACGCCACGCCGCCTGTTTGAACGGCACCGTGACGTTGGCGCCAGCAATGCCACCGGCGCGGATGTTGCGAACCCCTTGCTCGAAAGCGCCAGGATCCAGAGCAATGGCCTCATAGGAAAGCGATACACCGCACTGTCGAGCAAAATCCTCGTGAATTTGTGGCGACTTGCTGTGTGCGACCGGATGGCCAACTACAGCAAAACAGCGCTTTTGCTTGTGAAAATCAAAAAGATCGGTCATCGTTTTAGCCAAAGCCTGCCGCCCGCACCAGCGGCACAAAGCACGCTATAGTCGCGCATTCAGCCTTGAGCATACCGCACTGTGACTCAAAACCAATGGAGCTAAGTGAAATGATAGCCTCACCGGCTGGCGTAATCGAATCATTTGACCGGGTCCGAGTCATCGACTCCCATACAGGTGGGGAGCCCACTCGCCTCGTCATCGATGGCGGCCCGGATCTGGGCACGGGGAGTCTTGCCCAGCGCCGTGAAGCCTTTCGAGACCAATACGATTCCTTCCGCGCAGCAGTAGTGAACGAACCACGGGGAAGCGATGTCTGGGTTGGCGGTCTCCTTTGCCAACCGGATCACTCTGAGGCCGTCACAGGCGTGATTTTTTTCAATAATGTCGGGGTGTTAAATATGTGCGGCCATGGCACGATCGGCCTTGCTGTGACCCTGGCTTATCTGGGAAAACTGACCCCGGGGGCCCATTTGATCGACACGCCGGTTGGCGCTGTAACCGCGACCCTCCACGAGGACAACCGAGTTACCGTGACCAATGTGCCCAGCTACCGTTTCCGGGCTGACGTGGTATTGAACCTGAGCGGCGACGTCACAATTCGCGGCGATATTGCCTGGGGTGGCAACTGGTTTTTTCTGGTCAAGGAACATGGCGAAAGAGTGCACTTTGACAACATTGCACGCCTAACCGAAATCGCCGAGTCAATCCGTAGCGCGTTAATACATGAAAACATTAGCGGTGAGAACGGCGGTGAAATTGATCACATTGAACTGTTTGGACCCGCCGATGATCAGGCAGACAGTCGAAGCTTCGTACTCTGTCCAGGGGGCGCCTATGATCGCTCGCCATGTGGCACCGGTACCAGTGCCAAACTCGCCTGCCTGATGGCTGACGGCACCCTTGCGCCAGGTCAGACATGGCGTCAGCAAAGCATTGTGGGTAGCGTTTTTGAGGCGCGTGGCGAATGGGACAATGGCCGGGTCATACCTCATATCACGGGTTCTGCACATATTAATGCTGAAGCTACTCTTATCTTCGATCCCACCGATCCATTCCGGATGGGTATAACCTCCTGACCATACCAGAGCTCCTGTCGGTGAGAGCCACGCAGCCAACGCAGCTATGGGTCCCGCGCCCACACTAATCCAAACGGCGGTTGATGAGCTGCCAGCGGCCTTGCGCTCACTGGTCAGCGCTCATCTTTCTCGTCTGGGCAAACCCTACGACGAAAACAAATGGCTCACAGCACCTCAACCAGGCTGGACTTCACTGCCCAAAGTGCTGGCTGGCAGTGACTTCATTGCCCGCACCCTGGCGAGCGAGCCCCAGTTGCTAAGGCAACTGACTTCGCCGGGCACCATTGCCAGATCGCGACAACCCGGCGAACTGCGTCAGCAGATAGGAACCATCTCGGGTGACCGCGAATACGTGGCATCTGCATTGCGCCAGTTGCGGCAACAGGAGATCGTACGGATTGGCTGGCGTGATCTGGCGGGGCTTGCGCCGCTGAGCGAGGTACTGCGCACCTTGTCGGAGTTAGCGGATGCGGCCATTGATTGCGCATTGGCCTGCGCTCATAACGAGGTTCGCGAACGATACGGGGAACCGATCGGCGGGCAAAGCGGCGCACCGGTTCAGCTCACCATTCTTGCCCTGGGCAAACTCGGAGGGCAGGAACTAAACCTGTCCTCGGATGTGGATCTGGTGTTTGCCTACCGGGAAAGTGGCCAGACTGCTGGCCCCAAAAGCATCAGTAACCACGAATTCTTTATTAAGGTTGGACAAATCCTGATCGCCATTTTAGAAAGTCCCTCGGCCGCGGGTATCGTCTTTAGGACCGACATGAGATTGCGCCCCAATGGCGATAGCGGCCCACTGGCCCTGTCCTTCGATGCCATGGATCACTACTTTGTAACCCATGGCCGTGACTGGGAACGCTATGCCCTGATCAAGGCGCGCCCGGTCGCCGGAGATGTCGATGCAGGGGTCAGGTTGCTCGACAACCTGCGACCCTTTGTGTACCGAAAGTATCTGGATTTTGGCGCGTTTGAAGCTATAAGGAAAATGAAAGCACTGATTGAGCGCCAATTGATACGTCAGAACCTGAAAGATAACGTCAAACTTGGGCGCGGCGGTATCCGTGAAATTGAGTTTGCGGTACAGAGCCACCAACTGATCTATGGCGGGCGCAACCCCGACCTGCAGACGCCAAGCTTCTATACAGCCCTCGCAGCACTGGAAAATGCTGGCGTCTTCGAACCAGATGAATGCCAAATGCTGCGAGACCACTACCGCTTTTTACGCGCTCTGGAACATCGCCTGCAGATCATGGACGATGCCCAGACCCACACTGTTCCGATCAACTCGCTCGACCGGGAGCGTATTGCCCTGTCCATAGGCTGCAACAGCACGCAGGATTTCAACTCCAAGCTAGCTACCGTCAACGATAGTGTGCACGAGTTGTTCCGGGCAGTATTCCGCCAGGACGGCCCGGGAGACGATGAAGACAGCGATTCAATGGCCGGCGATCTGTGGCACGCCACCATGGATACCCAGACGGGCATTGCCCAATTGGCTACACTGGGATTCACCGAAACCGAACGAGTGTACCGGTTATTGGCCAACACCCGACGCAGCCGCTTTTACCAGTCCTTCTCACGAGAGGGGCGCGAACGTCTGGACAAACTGATGCCTGCCGTCCTGCGCGTCTGCGGCCAGGCTGACGATCCGGATACTGCCATCACCCGATTGCTGTTCGTTATCGAGTCAATCGGCCGTCGATCCGCTTACCTGGCTCTGCTTGGAGAAAACCCCCTCGCCCTGAAACAACTGGTGCGCCTGGTGGGGGCTTCCAGTGAAATCAGCCACTGGATCGGGAAACACCCGGTCATACTGGATGAGTTGCTGGATCCGATCGCGGGATTCCAACTCCAGGATCATCATGCAATTGAGGTCGAACTGCGGCGCAAGCTCGATCGCTGTGACCAATCCGACCTCGAGGTCATCATGGATCAGTTGCGGGAATACCGTCAAGGCTACAGCCTGCGCGTCGCTGCAGCAGATATTGCACAACTAATCGATATCGACGTCGTTTCCAAGTCGCTCAGCGCACTGGCCCAAGCGCTGTTATGTCAGGCACTGACACACGCCGTGAGCACGCTCGATCGGATCAGCGCCCCTGAGGAGGTTCCAGACCTTGGCATTATTGCCTACGGCAAACTGGGCAGCATGGAACTGGGCTACAACTCTGATCTGGATATCGTATTTGTCTACGATCAACCGAGTGATGAAAACGCAGCCCGAGCTGGAGAACGACGTCATTATTTTGGCCGACTGGCTCGGCGATTGGCGCATATTCTCACCACTCGCACCGCCGCGGGCGAAGTCTACGCCATTGATACGCGATTAAGACCGAGTGGCCGCTCCGGGACACTGGTTACCCCTTTGCCCGCCTATCATGAATACCTGCGCGATACGGCGTGGACCTGGGAACACCAGGCTCTGGTACGGGCGCGGCTAGTGGCTGGCAGCGAAAATCTAAAAAGACGTTTTGAAACAGTTCGACGTGACATCTTATGCCAACCCAGAGATGCCACAACGCTCCAGGAGACGGTCCGAAACATGCGTCAGCGAATGCGGGACAATCGCCCAGCAACAAAAGAGCCGGGGGTCGATTTCAAACACGGTACGGGCGGGCTGGTAGACATCGAGTTTCTTTGCCAGTACCTGGTACTACGCCATGCAGCAACCGACCCAGAACTCACAACTTTCCGAACTAACGCTGCCATCATCAAGCGTCTAGCCGACACACAAAAAATTGAGATCGCAGAGGCCGATACGTTAGCCCAGGTGTTACGGCTGTACCTGGCCCGGGAACATTCACTCAAACTGAGCCGGCGTGCCGCGCTCGTGGACGTTGGCGAGTATGTCGCTGAACGCAAAGCGATCAGTGACTTGTGGCGCAAGTATCTCGATCCCGGGCAGCGCGATGGATGAGCGAAGCGCTAATGGTGCACCGGGTCGTGGCCAGCCACAGCCCTGGCCCAAGGCGATGGGCTAGAATCTCCCCTGATTTCAACCTACCCTACATCAGTGATGTCCAACCGTCCCACTATTGCCCTGGTGATTGGCTCTTTTCACAAAAATGCCTGCGAAGCCATGGTCAGCGCAGCACTGGCCGCCGCGACGGAGGCAGGACTAGATGTGTGCGAACAGGTATGGGTTCCAGGCTCAATGGAAAAACCACTTGCTGTGAAACGGTTGCTGACCCGCAATAACATCGACGGCGCAGTCGTACTCGGCATTATCGAGCGCGGTGAAACGGCGCACGGGCGGGTCATGGGTCAGGCAGTCATCCAGGCACTGATTGGACTACAACTGGAAACCGGGAAACCAGTTGGCATAGGCATTTTGGGCCCAGAAATATTGCCGGACCAGATTCCGCTGCGGCTTGCGCCCTATGCCAGGGACGCAGTGCACGCCGTGCACGCTATGCTGGCTGAGTGATGTGTCAGCCAAGGCGCGCTGTTACGCACCTCTCACTGTTCTGTAATAATTCAGCATCTGAGCGTAGCGTACGCTCAAATAGATTGACTTGGGTACCATAGGAAAACGTGATGTCATTTTCAGACCGTGATGGAAGTATCTGGTTCGATGGGGCAATGGTCCCCTGGCGTGAGGCTAAGGTTCATGTACTGACACACAGCCTGCACTACGGACTCGGCGTGTTTGAAGGTGTGCGCGCCTACGAGACCGATCGCGGCACAGCCATCTTCCGTCTTGCCGCACATACCGAACGCTTCTTCCGTTCGGCTCATATCCTCGGTATGCAGATGCCCTACGATAACGACACCCTTAACGCGGCCCAGGTTGCCGTAGTTCAGGAAAACGGCCTGGAAAGTGCTTATCTGAGGCCACTGGCCTTCTACGGATCGGAAGGCATGGGCATTCGCGCAGACATGCTCAAGACCCATATTGCCATCGCAACGTGGGAATGGGGCGCCTACCTTGGCGAAGATGGCCTGAAAAACGGCATTCGTGTGCGCACTTCTTCTTTTACCCGCCACCACGTCAACATTACTATGTGCCGCGCCAAAGCGTGTGGCAACTACATCAATTCGATCCTGGCCCTGCAGGAAGCGCTTTCCGGCGGGGCGGATGAAGCGCTGATGCTGGACACCGAGGGCTATGTAACGGAAGGTACCGGGGAAAATATCTTTATCGTACGCAACGGTGTGGTCTATACGCCTGACCTGAGTTCTGCACTCGAGGGCATTACCCGCGATACGGTAATCCGTCTGATCGGTGAGGCAGGCCTGGATCTGGTAGAGAAGCGGATTACCCGTGACGAGGTTTACGTGGCGGATGAAGCCTTCTTCACCGGTACCGCAGCGGAGGTCACCCCTATTCGGGAATTGGATGGGCGCAGTATCGGTAACGGTGGCCGCGGTCCTGTGACCGAACAATTACAGGCAAGTTATTTCGACTGCGTGCACGGCCGCGATCCAAAACACGATGACTGGCTCACTTTTGTCTGATCAACCAGTAATGAGCAACTCCAACCCATCCCAAGCCACTACCGCAAAAACGCAAAAGGCGCGCCAGATCAGCACTGATAGCTTGCCGTTGCACTGCCCCACAACGGATACGGAGTTGTGGAACCAGCATCCCCGGGTCTATCTGCCGATTACACCGGGCAACACCGCGCTTTGTCCCTACTGCGGCACCCGCTTTCACCTGTCTGATAACACAGCCTGACGGTAACGGGCTCAACCAATTCTGCCACCGGGCAATGCGTGAGATAGGTTCTGCCCCCCGGATCCTGGTGATCAGCCCTGCCTGGGTAGGCGACATGGTCATGGCGCAGAGCCTTTTCAAGGTGCTCAAAACCCGTCAGCCTCAGGCCTGGCTCTGCGTAGCTGCCCCAGCTTTTACGGCTCAGCTCGCTACGCGCATGCTCGAGGTGGATGAGGTGATCGAAATTCCTTTTCACCACGGCAAGCTGCAGCTGAACGAACGTTACCGACACGGGCGTTCGCTGCGAGCACGGGGTTTTGATCGCGCCATTATCCTGCCGGGCTCAACCAAGGCAGCATTGTTGCCTTTTTTTGCCCGAATCCCGGTACGCAGTGGCTACCGGGGTGAGCCTCGCCGGGGCCTGGTCAATGACCTGCGTCCTAAACCAATCGGTAAGAGGGGGCACATGGCCGCACAATTTGTGCAACTTGGATTGCCGCCCGATGAACCGCTCGTCTCACGCTACCCGCCCCCCCAGCTGACTACCCGGGCACGGGCCACAGCCGATATCATGGCGAGCCTTAACCTCAAAGTCCTGGATAATCCGATCCTGGTGCTGTGCCCCGGGGCTGAGTACGGCCCCGCCAAGTGCTGGCCATCTCACCATTTCGCCGCTTTAGCAAATCACTACCTGCAGCAGGACTGGCAGATCTGGCTGGTCGGCAGCGATAAAGACCAGCCAATCGCACAAGCAATCATTCACAGCTGTAAAACCCAAGATCGCTGTCTGAATCTTGCAGGCCGCACCAGCCTCCTGCAAGCAGTAGACCTGCTGGCACAGGCCCGGGCTGTAGTCAGCAATGACTCCGGCCTGATGCACGTCGCAGCCGCCACCGGCAGGCCCGTAGCCGGTATTTTCGGATCTTCCAGCCCCCAGCATACCCCGCCGCTCAGCAACTGTGCCCAGGCTGTCTCGCTGGAGCTTCCCTGCCAGCCCTGTTTTGCACGTCAATGCCCATTGGGGCACTTAGACTGCCTGGAAGAACTGGCGCCGCGACAGGCCATCGATACCCTAGAGGGTCTGTTGGCCGAACCGCACACAACGCTGGCCGATATAATCTCACCCAGCCCCTTCAAGTGAGGTGTCCGTGAGCGCCCATCCCCTGACTGTCCTGGTAACCGGCGGTGCCGGCTATATCGGCTCCCATACAACCCACCAGTTACTGGCTGCGGGTCACCGAGTCAGCGTGATCGACACACTGTACAGTGGTCATCGCTGGGCCGTTCCAGACGAAGTCGATTTTCAGCAACTGGATGCCGGTGACAGTGATGCCGTGACGGCTCTGATGCACGCGCGCCGCTTCGATGCTGTAATCCATTTTGCGGGTCACATCGTAGTCCCCGAATCAGTTTCTAACCCAGCCAAGTATTATCAAAACAACGTGGTGGGATCACTGAAGCTCATCGAAAGCTGTCAGCAAGCTGGGGTTGGGTGTTTTATTTTCTCCTCCAGCGCGGCCGTTTACGGTAACCCACAAACGGTTCCTGTCGATGAAAATGCCCCAGTTAACCCAATCAATCCTTATGGACGCACCAAACTTATGACCGAATGGACGCTCGCGGATCTTGCCCGGCGCCAAGATTCTGGCCCGGCACTGCGCTATATCGCTTTGCGTTACTTCAATGTTGCCGGCGCCCGCCTGGACGGCAGATTAGGGCAGGCCACACCAGAGGCAACCCACCTGATCAAAGTGGCCTGCGAGGCCGCCTGTGGGCAGCGCGAAACGGTATCGATTTTCGGTACCGACTATGACACTGCCGACGGCACCTGCATCCGTGACTACATCCATGTTGAGGATCTTGCGAACGCACATCTGCAGGCGCTGGATTACCTCGCCAACGGTGGAAGTTCTAGAATACTTAACTGTGGGTATGGGCATGGCTACAGCGTCCGCGAGGTCCTTGATACGCTGCGGCGGGTCAGCCAGGTCAACTTCCCCATTCGGGAAACGACGCGCCGAGCTGGTGACCCAGCGTGCCTGGTAGCAGACAACCGCGCCATCCGTAAAGTGCTGGGCTGGGTGCCACAGTACAACGATCTGGAGCTCATCTGCTCCAGCGCGCTTGACTGGGAGCGCGGTGGCAACCTGCCAACTGCGTAGAAGGGTTAAACTACTCTCCCCTGGTTTGGGCTCTTGCTACCTGCAAGGTGATGTCAATGAAACTTGCGCTTTGCCTCTATAAGTACTTTCCCTACGGCGGACTACAGCGAGACTTTCTGCGCATACTCAACGAGTGCCGCGGCCGCGGCCACGATGTGCATGTCTACACAGCCGAGTGGAAGGAAGAAAAACCCAAAGGTGTCACGATCACTAATCTCAAGCCCAAGTTTCCCCATGGGCTGCTCGCTGTGACGAACAATGCACAGAACCGCAGTTTCCACAGTCGGTTACAAAAGGCCCTGGCACAGGAGAGCTTCGATTTGGTGATTGGGTTTAACAAAATGCCGGGGCTTGATGTCTATTACGGCGCAGATTTTTGCTACCTCGGCCGGAAACTTCATGCCTCCAGTCGCATGGAACGGCTGGGCCGACGCTTTCGTGATATGTACGCTTTCGAGAAAGCTGTCTTCGGAAGAGACAGTGAGACCTTGGTTTTGTCACTGTCAGAGCGTGAGAAAAGCGTATACCAACAATACTACGGCACCCCTGAAAGCCGTTTTCATCTACTGCCGGCAACACTGGACATGGACCGTAAGCCCGTGCTCGAGCCACTCTCGATCCGAGCCCGGATTCGCCAGGAACTGGGCGTGCCCGACTCAGACATTGTCTTGTTGTTTATCGGCTCGGGATTCAAAACCAAGGGACTGGACCGAGCCCTGATCGGACTTTCTAATCTTCCCCCGGCGCTGTACCGGCGTAGTCACCTTGTGGTCATCGGTGAAGATAATGAAAAACCTTTCCGGCGACAGGCCCATAAACTCGATATTGCACACAAAGTGCGCTATCTAGGCGGGCGAACTGACATTCCCGAGCTACTTTCAGCAGGGGATTTGCTGGTACACCCCGCATACCAAGAGAACACCGGGACGGTTCTGCTTGAAGCAATCGCTTCAGGGCTACCGGTTATCGTAACAAACGTCTGCGGATATGCAGGTCATATTTTAAAGGCCCAAGCGGGTATTGTGCTGCCATCCCCGTTTGAACAGGAACAGTTTAATCAACAACTCACAGCCATGCTGACATCAGACCAGCGGAGCACCTGGTCAACCAACGGTATTCACTATGGTTCCAATCCTGCCTTATATCGAATGCCCGATGATGCGGTTAATACGATCGAGACATTTGCTATTAATCGATCCAGATCCGATGAAAAACAGATTGCCCTGCCAAGGAATGTGCCGTGGCTGCACCTGCGTCAGGACCTTGCCAATCTGGGTAACTTTGAACAGATAATGCAGATAGAAGGTGAGGTTTTCCGCGAAGCACCGGGGCGAAAAACCATCCGTTTCACCCGCCACAACCAGCGCTATTTTCTCAAGACCCACACTGGTGTCGGCTGGCAGGAGATCATCAAGAACCTGGTTTATTTTCGGCTACCGGTACTGGGAGCGCTGAACGAGTGGAATGGAGCACACCACCTGCAGCAGTTAAAGATAGACACGCTGACCATCGCCGGTTATGGCACAACGACCGGTGACCCGACCGGTTATGGTACAGCTACGGGAAATCCGGCAAAGCGCCAGTCATTTATTATCACCGAAGAGATCAGTAACGCCAAAAGCCTGGAAGAATTCTGTAGCATCTGGCAGAAACGGCCGGTTCGCGCTGGTGCCGAGTTGCGGTTCAAACGCTGGCTGATTCGTCAACTGGCCGAAACTGCCCGCCGGTTGCACAACAGCGGAGCCAATCATCGCGACTTTTACCTGTGCCATTTCCTATTACAGCCTGGTTATGAGAACGGGCAACTCGCAGGCTCGGCAAGCCAACTGTTTGTCATTGACCTGCACCGAATGCAACTACGCCGACACACGCCCAAGCGCTGGAAAATTAAGGACGTGGCCGGCTTGCACTACTCAAGCATGGATCTGGGCCTAACCCAACGTGACCGGCTACGCTTTATGAAGATTTACACCCAGCACAGCCTGCGCTATATCCTGACCCACGAGGCGCAATTCTGGCGGCGCGTTGACCGTCGAGCTCAGCGCCTTTACCGCGCCGAACGGCTGCGCCAGCCGATGGCCAACACACCTGTAACGCAGTCACTGCGCGGTGCCAGTACCCAGCTCTAGGAAGGC
>CAJWEF010000060.1 GCA_913031305.1 uncultured Acidiferrobacteraceae bacterium | reverse complement strand
GATACAAGCCAGGCGACCATCGCTGCAATCTCTTCAACTTGTACAAACCGCCCGCGCGGGATCTTGGACAGCATATAGTCTATATGTTGCTGGCTGATCTGATCAAAGATGCGGGTTCGGGCGGCGGCTGGGGTAATGCAATTTATAGAAATGTTTTTGTCCGCGGTTTCTTTGGCTATCGATTTGGTCAGTGCAATCACGCCGGCCTTTGCGGCGCTGTATGCCGCAGCATTGGGATTACCTTCTTTGCCCGCTATCGATGCCACGTTGACGATACGGCCATAGTCCTGTTCTCGCATAATCGGAACAACAGCCCTGCAGCAGTAATACACGGCGTTAAGATCGACGTCGATCACGCGTTGCCAATCGTCCAGTGCATATTCCCAGGAAGGCCCGGTGGGACCAGCAATTCCGGCGTTATTAACAAAAATGTCGATTCCGCCCAGTGCGCTGGCTGTCTCAGAAGTCGCTTGGGCGACCGCCTGGGCATCAGTAAGTTCTACCGCAACCGAGTGCACGGCCCCTTGTGATTCCAGTTGCGCGCACGTTTCTTGCAGCAAAGAGGCGTCCTGATCCCACAAGCTCACCTTTGCTCCAGACGCCAAAAATCGGGTAATGATGCTTAGCCCAATCCCCTGCGCGCCACCGGTTACCACCGCACTACGCCCGGAAAGATCAATTTGGTTCATGTCAGTCAATTCCTCTTTATTATTTCGCCTGGCACCCTTCGATACATGTCCACTTACGCAAGCAAATCATCACCGCGCTTCGATCAATCATGGCTCGAGCCGGTAGCCTGTCGAAACGGCCGCAACCCGTCGAGATCCAAAGCCACGCCGTGGCCCGGGCGATCGGGTGCAATTGCTTTGCCCTCTTTCAATTGTAATCGCTGCTCGAGAAATCGTTCCAGGCCGAACCCATGCACCTCGAGATAGGATGCATTGGATACTCCTGCGAGTAGATGAACATGCACATCGTGAATCCCGTGGGATGTCACCGGCAGGCCTCTATCTTGCGCGATTTTGGCCACTTCTATCCACGGCGTAATACCACCGAGCGTTGCCGCGTCCGGTTCCGGAAAATCGACATGCCCGTAAGTCATGAGGTGCTCAAATTCGTGAACGCTGTGCAGGTTCTCGCCGGTGGCGATAGGAATCCTGGCTTCCCGTCCGAGCCTCGCGTGTCCGGCGAGGTCCTCAGGGATAATGGGCTCTTCCAGCCAAAAGAGGTCGAATTTCTCCAGCGCATCTGCTGCAGCAATCGCCTGATCAGTGCTCCATCGCATGTTCGCGTCTGCCATCAGCGGAAAGTTGGGGCCAAGAAGTTCTCGCATGGCACGCACCCGCTCGACATCCTCCGATAGTCGAGCCCTGCCAACCTTCATCTTGATGGCATGGAACCCCTGGTCCAGAAAACCTTCGGTCTGGGCACAGAGGCCTTGCGCCGGAAGATCAAGATCAATCCCGCCGGCATAGGCGGGCACTTCTCCAGAATCCCCTCCCAACAATCGCCACAGTGGCAGCGACTCGCGCTGACCGCGCAAGTCCCACAGTGCAATATCGACTGCAGCCATGGCAAATGAGGCCATGCCGCCGCGGCCCACAAAATGCAGCCGCCACCACATTTGTTTCCAGAGTGTATCGATAGCCCCCGGGTCTGCCCCCTGCAAAAGAGGCGCTAGATCCGAGTCGATGATTTTCCAGATCGCACCGGTTCCGATGTTGTTCACGGTATAGGTGTAGCCCAGGCCAATCTGCCCACGTTCGTTTACCAGTCGAACTACAACCAGTCCGAAGTCAAACATCTCCCCGTGGGTCGAATCGGACAGTGGTGTCTCCAGTGGCACGCGATACTGATCCGTATGAATTTCTACTATAGGCATTAAGACTTCCTCGGCTTTCGAATTCACTCCTGTTTGTTCGAAAGATACTCCAAATCCCAGAGCGAAGGCCATTTGTGCAGCACCCAGTAAAGTGTCAGGATGCCTTCACTGGCCAAAATGGCGATGGCAGCGCGGGCCCCGAGCCAATCCGCCAACAAACCGATGTGAAGAAATCCAATGGGCGCCATACCAATGCAGACAGATAGAAGGCCCATCATCAGGCTGCGAGCCTCCTCCGGCGCTTTCAGCAAAATGAGCGTGCTCTGCATTGCCGCAAAGGCCGCAGCACCCAAGCCACCCAGCAACAGGCATGCTGCAGAGCCCGCGGACAAGGTCACTTGCGAGAAAATCACTGCAACCACGAGAAACAAGCTGATCCCACACACGTACAGTCTGCGGTAGTATCGCACTTGGCCCACGCCTACAATCAGCAACGCCCCCACCAGGGCGCCACAGCCCTCGGCGCTCATCAGCAAACCCACATGAAACGAGTTCAACCCGAGAACTTCCTTGCCGATCACCGGAATCATGGAAACGAATGGGAAACCCCATAAGTTGAACACCACGGTAACCATCAAGACCCCCGCCAGTAGCGGACGGCTTCTCAGCAGCGACAAGCTTCGTGTAATGGCGGAGATCACTCCATGGCCACTGTGCCGAGGCGAACGGGTTTTCGGGCGAAGCGATACGGCCCAAAGCAGTGCCAACACATAAGCCATCGCCGCAAACCCATACACGCCGGTTAACCCCACCCATTGCAGGAACACTCCCCCAAGAATGGGACCCAACATCCGGGTTCCGTTGTTAGTTACGGTGTCCAGGCTCATAGCATGTCCTATCGAGCCCGCATCCACTGCCCCGCCCAGCAATGTTTTTCGAACCGGAAAGTCCAGCGACCAGAACACTCCGCTCACAAACGTGCCCATACCAATGTGCCAAAGCTGAATCTGTTCCGTTGTGCTTAGAAATGCGAGTAATGCCGACACGCCGATCATTGCAATGATTCCAAACATCAGCATGCGCCGATGACCGACCCGTTCTACGATAGCCGCCGCCAGAATGCCAAAACAGGCGAGCGGGGCCATGCGCAAAATCAACATCAATGCCACCTGAGAAGGCGAGCCTGTCAAGTCAAAGACAAACACGCCGATCGCCAGCATCTCGAGCCACCTGACAGTGCTGGATACTGCACCGATGCCCCACAGGCGTAAGAACTCTGGATTTCGAAACAACGCCCAACGGCCAGCGAGGAGTTTTGCTTGCACCGGGCGGGCTCTCATAAGATCATGCTAGTACAATGAGGTTATCTTGAGTACGGCGATCCTGTGAGAGTTTCATATCGTCCCTCGACATCTGGTGCACGCGCCATGATCATGCTACCGTCTTAGCACCACCCATAATTCTGACTCACCAGGTTACAGATCGAATATGCCCGAAATTGAAAGACTGCTGTTGGATAACCTGCCAGCGCCCGTCAGCCATTACTGTCATGTGGTTCGTGCTGGTGACCGAGTCTGGGTGTCCGGCATGGTGGGGATCCGCAAAGACGGGTCGATTCCCGAGGATGTCGTGGGCCAGTTTCAGGTTGCCATGGATTGGCTTGATCACGCCCTGCGGGCAGCGGGCGGACGTCCCGAACATATCGTGAAGGTACAGGTCTTTCTCACCGACATCAACGACCGGGCCAAAATTAACCCGCTGCGCCAGGATTACTTCGGAAAGCACCGCCCTGCATCGACGCTGGTTGAAGTGTCCGCACTCATCACGCCGCAACTCAAGGTAGAAATTGAAGCCGAAGCGATACTAGGGTAAGTTGGGGCGAGTGCAGCAATTGGAAGTCTCCGACAGGAAAGAGCGTGAACCCTCGTAAGGTCGTTGTCATCGGCGCGGTTCATCCGGCTGGCATTTCGGTGCTCCAAGCCCGTTCAGACGTTGAATACGAGATCATCAGTGATGTCTCAGAAGAAAATCTGTGCCAAGCAGTGCAAAAAGCCCATGGCTTACTGGTGCGAACTGCTGCTATCACAGCACCGGTCATTGCTGCGGCCCAAGAACTTGAAGTGGTCTCCCGGCACGGCGTGGGCTACGACAATGTCGATGTTAAATCGCTCACAGCCAGAGGAATTCCGCTGGCACTGGCTGTAGGCGGCAATGCCGTATCGGTCGCCGAGCAGACAATGCATCTTATTCTAGCGCTTACCAAACAGGGATTTCGCTACGACCGGGCCACTCGGGAAGGTCAATTCGACTTTCGGGAGCAACCGACGGCCTCCTGCCTTGAAGGAAAATCTCTTCTGATCATCGGCTTTGGCCGAACCGGCAGTCGGGTTGCCGCGAGGGCGGGGGCTTTCGATATGGATCTTTATGCAATTGATCCATACATCGACCCAGACATTATCCGCCGAACGGCTGCTACGGTCGTCACCGATCTTCGAGCCATTCTGCCGCAAATGGACGTTGTTACAATTCATTGTCCCAAAACCACCGAAACGCTAGGCCTGATTGGACGAGAAGAACTCAATGCCATGAAGCCATCAGCAATACTCATCAACACAGCGAGAGGCGGCATCATCAACGAGGCAGACCTCTACCAGGCGCTTTCTTCGGGTAACATTGCAGGCGCTGGCATCGACGTGTTCGAGGAAGAACCACCCAAACTCGATCATCCATTGCTCGGGCTGGATAATATCGTACTGAGTCCCCATTGCGCCGGGGTAACACGCGAGTCGCGCGTTCGCGTGGCGCAGATCGCAGCCCAGAATGTGCTGGCCGCATTTGACGGAACACTGGCCGCGGAAATGGTCATCAACCGTGCAGTACTCCAGTAACAAGTCGGAAATGACCAAGCTGATGAATCACTTCGATCTATCTCATCAAGACTCTATCGAGCCGAGTGCATGATGATCGTTGCCCAGAACCTTGTCCGACGTTACCGCAGCACGATCGCCGTAGATGACGTTAGTTTCGAGATTGCTCAAGGTGAGGTCGTCGGCTTGCTCGGCCACAATGGGTCGGGCAAAACCACGATCATGAAGATGTTAACCGGCTTTCTTGAGCCGACTGCTGGGCAGATCACACTAAACGGCTTGGACATTGGTGAGCAAACTCGTTTAGCCCAGGCATGCATTGGATACCTGCCTGAGAATTGTCCAATCTGGCCCGATATGCACGTGGCGGACTACCTCGATTATCAGGCCTGCCTGCACGGTCTTGGCCCTTCGGAACGCGACAGTGCGGTCGTTCTCGCAATACAGCGTACAGGCCTAAAAGACCGGGCAACCCAAATGATCCGAACATTGTCCCGAGGGTACCGTCAGCGACTGGGTGTTGCCCAGGCAATCCTCCACGGGCGGCAAATCGTGATCTTGGATGAACCAACCAATGGACTCGATCCCACCCAGATCCTAGAGATGCGCTCACTCATCAAAGATCTGGCCAAACACTCAACCATCCTCATTTCGACTCACATCCTGCAGGAAGTGCAGGCGGTCTGCGAGCGGGTCTTGATCCTGCGCGCGGGACGACTTGTCCTTGATTCAAGGATCGAAGATCTGGAGCAAAATCAGCGCTTGCTCATCGTTGTTAGTGCCGATGGGAAAAGCGTGTTGGGCGGTATCCGGGGGGTCGAAAGAATAACGCAGCGGGCCACAAACGATGGTCTCGCCCACTACGTAGTGGACGTGTCGCGCGATTGCGCATCGGATATTGCGCAGGCGGTCCATACAGCGGGCTTAAAACTGCACCTTCTGCAGCCCGAACGACGAACCCTGGAGAGTGTTTTTGCTGCCGTCAATGAACCCCAGCCTGAACAGAAGTCCTAAGATGTCAGAAACTGCAAGAATCATACGAAAGGAATTTACCGAGTTTTTCGCCTCGCCGGCGGCGGTGCTATTCCTTGGCGCTTTCCTCGCGGCAATGCTGTTCCTGTTTTTTTGGATCGAAACTTTCTTCGCCAGAAACATCGCCGATGCGCGGCCGTTGTTCAAGTGGTTGCCAGTGCTACTCATCTTTCTGGCAGCAACTCTGACCATGCGAACCTGGTCTGAAGAACGGCGCTCGGGAACGATCGAGAATCTGTTAACCAGTCCAGTCAACCGACTGCATCTGGTACTGGGCAAGTTTCTCTCCGGTCTAATGCTTGTGGCGGTGGCGCTGGCTCTTACGATTCCATTACCAGTCACGGTTTCGCTGTTAGGAACTATGGATTGGGGTCCGGTTATTGGAGGCTATCTGGCCGCACTATTTTTGGCTGGTGCCTACCTGTCGATTGGCGTTTACATGAGCGTCCAAACAGATAATCCGATCGTCGCCTGGATCTTGACTACAGTAGTCTGCGCTGCTTTTTACTTGATCGGATCACCAATGATTACCGGTTTATTCGGATATCACATCGGTGGATTCCTAATGCTGCTTGGCACAGGCGCTCGATTTGATTCGGTGACCCGCGGCGTTCTCGACTTACGCGACCTGTATTTTTATGCCTCTATTGTCGGCGTTTTCCTGACACTCAACCTGTTTTCACTAGAGAGGATCTGTTGGGCTGGAAATCCCGGGCGTCGTCATCACACTCGCTGGTGGTGCGCGATCGTGCTCACTCTGGCCAATCTTGTTGCTGCCAACTTCTGGCTTCAGCCAATTAGCTGGGCCCGCGTGGACATCACTAGGGACCAAATGTATTCGCTCTCGGAGGCCACGGAACGGTACTTAAGCCAGCTGCAGGAGCCGCTACTGATACGTGGATATTTCTCGGCCAAGACTCATCCGTTATTGGCCCCACTGGTTCCTAGAATACACGATCTATTGGAGGAATATGCCGAGCTTGGCCGGGGCAAGGTGCGAGTCGAATTTGTTGACCCACACAAAAATCAAGCGTTGGAAGAAGAGGCTGCAAGCAAGTACGGCATTAGGCCGATACCGTTCCAGATAGCGAGCCGGCACCAATCCGGAGTCGTAAATTCCTACTTTCACATCGTCGTGTCGTATGCGGATCAGATTGAAACGCTGGATTTCGAAGAACTCACTGAGTTTAAGGCGGGTAGTAGTGAAAACCTGGAGGTGGCACTCAAGAACCCGGAGTACTCCATTACCAGCAGCATCAAAAAGGCATTGGCCAGTTATCGCACAGGCGGGAATCCGTTTGATTCGCTCACTGGAAAAGTGACCTTCCGTGGGTATATTTCACCGGCAGATCAACTTCCCGATTCACTATCCACGCTGCGCCACGACCTGGAAACGGTACTGACGGAGCTACAGAACGAATCAGACGGCAAATTCAACATAGTTGTCTCCGACCCCGATGCACAGGGAGGAGTCCTAGCCCGGCAAATCAGTGAACGTTATGGCTTTCGCCCCCAGCGCGCTGATCTCTTTGATGAATCGCCATTTTGGTTTTCGATGCTGATGGAGCGAGGAGGGGAAGCAATTCAGGTGCCGCTGCCAGAAAACTTAGGCCAAGAAGCCATTCGACGTACGCTGGTTGCCAGTCTAAAACGTTTGGCGCCTGGTTTCCTCAAGACCATCGCGCTATTTGAGCCGCCCACCGGCCCGACTGGTGTCGGATACCAATATCTCAGCAATGCGTTAATGGAAAACAACCGAGTAACCAATACTGACCTGAGGGGCGGGCGGGTACCAGAAGACGTAGATCTCCTGATAGTCGTCGCTCCGTATCAACTTAATGAAAGACAGGTTTTCGCAATTGATCAGTTTTTGATGCAGGGAGGCACGGTTTTCCTATCCACCTCCACACGTAACATCCACGTCGAATCCAATTTGGAAGTACGGGCGCATCAATCCGGCCTGCAACAGTGGCTTGCGCATCAGGGTCTCGAGGTTGGTGCTGGCCTGGTCATGGACCCTGTAAATACAGAGTTTCCAGTCCCGGTAGAGCGATACGTCGGAACAACCACCGTACAAGAGATCAAGCGTTTACCTTATCCCCTTTTCCCGGATCTTCGGGGCGACCAATTGAGCTCGGACAGCCTGATTACTGCCGGCATGGATCAACTGACTGTCAACTGGATTTCCCCGGTTTCCATTGACAAAGCTCCAAGCAGCACGCGTAAGTCGATCGTGCTTTTAAAAAGTTCACCCGACAGCTGGATCTCACCCGATGATTCGGTGATCCCGGACTACAACCAATTCCCCGATGGTGGTTTTGCCGTCGCTCCAGAGAGGGCGAGTCAACCGCTTGCAGTCGCCATGGAGGGTCCCTTTGAGTCTTACTTCAAAAACAAGGCCTCCCCGCTCGTGGCAACTTCCAGCAATACTGATCAGAAGGCGGTAGAGAACGATCCAAGTGACTCTAACAACACGGCAAGTAGCAGCCCAATAGTCAGCAGTGTGATCGAACGGTCCCCGCCGTCCGCTCGAATTGTCCTGGTTGGCTCCAACGAATTCGCGAGTGATCTCGCACTGACGCTAGTCTCCGAAGGGATGGGCACGTTCTACTCGAAACCGCTTGAATTCATGCAAAATGTGATTGACTTATCGCTCGAAGATCAAGGGCTTCTCAGTATTCGGGGGCGAACCCAATTCTCACGAACACTCGTGTCAATGGTTTCGCATAGACAGGCCATGTGGGAATACCTCAATTATGGAATCGCGCTAGCTGGCCTGCTTGGAATTTGGTTGTGGCGACGATGGGCCCAGCGCTCGAGTCTGGCCCGGTTTCACACCCTCTTGGCGCAACGTTAGAGCATGACCAAACTGATCCAATGGCTGGCTGTTCTATTGGTGCTGCAACTTGGGCTTGTAGTGGGCTTAAACCTGATCCAGACCGGCCTCTCTGCCACACCATCGCAGATGCTCCTGATCAGCATCGGAGATATCGAAATTGATCAACTAACGATAGCAGACGCCCAAGGGGAGCAAGTCCATCTACGCAAGAAAGAGGGGTCTTGGATTATCCCCATCGACGGCGATTTTCCGGCTGACCAGGAAAAAGTGGAAAACTTTCTTCAGACCCTACTGGAACTGCAGCGTGGATTAGCCATCGGAACGACCCCTGCAGCGCTACACCGATTTATGGTGGAAGAAAATAATTTTGAGCGCCGCATCGCGCTGCAATCAAACGAAAAGCTCATCGCAGAAATTTTCCTTGGAACATCCCCCCGGGCGCGCATGGCACATGCGCGAAGTAGCAAGGACGCATCAGTTTTTGAGATCAAATTAGCCACATACGAGGTACCGGTGAAATCAGAGGAGTGGCAGGACGAGCGGGTAGTACAAGTCCCCTACGGTGATATTGAGGCAATCGATGTACCTGGTGTGATCAGCCTGATTAGGAACCGCTCTGTCGATACTGGCACTAGCACAAACACCGACACTGCTCCTACTACGGAACTATGGGGTTCTTTGGAACTTGGCCCGGGCGAATCGATCCAACAGGATAGTGCAGATACTCTGGCAAGGAGTATTTCTGTCTTACGTGTCATCGATGTACTGGGCAAGGACATGAAAACCATCTATGAATTGACACCGCCACAATTAACATTGATCGTTAAGACGATCAATGATGCCACTGTGGTCTACGAATTGGGGGCGATCGAGGGGGAAGACGACTACGTTCTTAAGGCATCAACACGACCCGAGTATTTTCAAGTACCGAGTTACCTGGGAAAAAGTCTTGTCAAAGCTATCGATCGCGATGTCATCGTTTTAAAACAAGAATAGTGCACGGACTGATTCTGCGACCAGCACGACGACCCGGTGAGAACTGCCTTGGGAAGACCGTAATCGTGCGTTTCTCAACCCGTTGACGATGTCCGGCATCAGATTCTGTCGCCAGGGGCTACTTGCTACTCTTAGTAATTGGTGCTAGCGTGGGACTGTTGGAGGCGACTTCCTGCCTCTGCGACCGAGCAATATAGGGAGGATTTTGCAGGTACCTGGATCAGGTGTCGGAAATATTCGAGACTATTACAGCTCACAAGATCGGTTGTCTGGTAATCTACGACATGTGGTTGGCAGTTTTCAGCCACACAGTCACCCAAACCAGAAAAATCCACTGTAAAAAGGAGGAAACATTAAATGAATGTAGGTAAAAAACTGACCATCACGGCCATAGCCGTAACGCTAGCAGCGCTGTCAGCCACGGCACAAGCCGGGCGAGTCAAGTGGAAAATGCACAGTGCATGGGGCAGCAGCGTACCGCATCTGGGCACCAACGCCTGGCGTTTTGCTGAGAACATCGGCCGCATGTCGGGCGGTGACTTCACCGTAAAGCCCTATGAGCCCGGCGCTTTGATTCCGGCGAATGAAGGCTTTGATGCAGCATCCAAGGGCTCGATCGACATGGCGTGGACCACTGCCGGCTACGACACCGGTAAGTATCCCGCATTGGCTTTCTTTACGGCGGTGCCTTTCGGCCCCTCAATCGGCGAATACATGGCCTGGATGAAGTTCGGTGGTGGTAATGAGTTGGAAGCAGAAATCTATGGCGCCCATGGCATCCATGAAATCGATTGTCTCGCCATTGGTCCGGAAACATCGGGCTGGTTCAAAGAAGAGATCACGGACCTTGAGCAGTTAAGAGGCCTTAAGATGCGTTTCTTTGGCCTCGGCGCTCGCGTCATGCAGAAGATCGGCGTATCAACTCAGTTGTTGGCAGGTGGCGACATCTTTCCTGCCCTTGAAAAGGGCGTGATCGACGCCACCGAGTTCTCGATGCCCGCCATGGACATCAAGTACGGCTTCTACCAGATCGCCAAAAACAACTACTTCCCGGGTTGGCACCAGCAGGTCTCTGTTAGTCACCTGCTGATTAACAAAGACAAGTGGGACGGTTTGTCGGACCAGAACCAGGCATTAATCGAGATCGGTGCCGGCGAAAGTCTCATGTACATCTACGCCGAGACCGAATACGTCAACCCGTATGCCATGGTCGAAATGGGCGAGAAGTACGGTGTGACCACCCGACGCTGGAGAGACGACCAAATCGCTGTGTTTGAAAAAGCATGGCGAGAGGTCGTAGCTGAAGATTCGGCCAGTGACCCTTTGTTCAAAAAGGTCGCCGACAGCTATTTCAGCTTTCGTAAAGACTATAAGAAATGGGGAGATGCGCAGTCCCTCAATGCAACCTATCTGGATTAAGGTGCTAATTTCTTAACGTTTGTAACATCATAAGTTAAAAACACCGGAGCCCTTTGGGGCTCCGGTTGTTTTTTCCCCACCCCATTACCTAACTATTGATAGCGAATATGGAAGCGATCCTCAACGCTGTAACCCGACGTAAAGGTTTGACGATCGTGGTTGCGCTGTTGGCGATTGTTGGCGTTATCTACGCCCGGATCCTCGGTATGTCCCCGGACCAGCAGGAAGACCTGCTCTACGCCGTACAGGACTATCTGCCGATCACCATGTTTGTAACGCTGGCGATCCTGCTTTTTTCCGGGTTTCCAGTTGCGTTTATCCTCGGCGGACTCGCATTTTCTTTTGGCATGATCGGCTACTTCCTCGATATGTTTTCCCTGATCGAGTTCTTTAATTTCATGCCACGTATCTGGTTTCAGGCCGCGGAGAACTTGGTTCTGGTCTCGATTCCCGCCTTTGTCTTCATGGGCGTCATGATGGAACGAAGCGGCGTTGCCAACGACCTCCTTTATTGTGTGCAAGTGTTGCTAAAAAAAGTGGCAGGATCGCTCGCGCTCGCGGTCATTATTATGGGCACGGTGCTGGCAGCGATGACCGGTATTATTGGCGCCTCGGTCACCATGATGACTGCCCTGGCCCTGCCGACCATGATCAAACAGGGCTACAAGAATTCGCTTTCCTGCGGTTGTATCGCGGCTTCGGGAACCTTGGGCATCCTCATCCCGCCCAGCATCATGCTGATTATCATGGCCGACCTGATGGCTGTGTCGGTCGGCAACATGTTCATGGCCGCAATCGTCCCCGGACTGATCCTTGCCTTTTTCTACCTGGTCTTTGTGGCGGTCTACGCCAAACTCAAGCCGGAGGTCGCCCCACCGTTGCCACCGGAATTACTCCATGTGCCAAAAAACGAATACCCGGGGATGATTTTCAAGAGTTTCCTGCCTCCCGTGGCACTAATAGGAATGATCAAGGGTTCTATCCTGTTTGGTGTTGCCACTCCCAGCGAGGCCGGTGCCGTTGGTGCCTTTGGGACCATACTACTTGCCCTCGGAAACCGCCGTCTCAGCATGAAACTGCTACGGTCTGTATGTATGACCTCGGCCCGCACTGTCGCCATGATCTTCTTCATCGTGATCAGCGCCACCTGCTTTGCTTATGTCTACCGCTCGCTCGGTGGTGACGATATCGTTGAGCACTTGATCCTCTCAGCCGGACTCAGTTCGTGGGAATTGCTGATTCTGCTGATGGTCATCACTTTCATGCTCGGTTTCTTTCTTGACTGGATCGAGATTACTCTTATCGTTCTTCCCGTGTTTGCGCCACTGGTAGCCGGAATGGATTTTGGCGACCATGTCGCCTCAAAGGACATCGTGTTCTGGTTCCTGACCCTGATGGCGATCAACCTGCAGACATCTTTCCTGACGCCGCCGTTTGGCTTTGCGCTCTTTTATCTCAAGGGCATCGCGCCTAAGGAAGTCAAAATTCAGGAGATTTACAAAGGCATCATCCCGTTCGTCTTACTGCAGTTAGTCGGGTTGATTTTGGTGATGTGGAAACCCAATATCGCGCTGTCCCTGATGAAAGCGGTATACGATTATTGACGCCACCGACCCGAGTATAGACTTGACTACTGTGAACCCGCCAACTTCTGAAACCGTGCCCGACATCGACGCTGCGCCGACTGAAACGCAATATTTCTCACCTGAAGAACTTCCTACTATTCTTCGCATCAGTGAAAAACTGCGCCGATTCGTTGACGCGGTTGGACGATTCGGCGCCTGGTTTGCACTGCCGCTGATCCTGATCACGGCCTACGATCTGATCGTGCGCAAATTTTTCTCTCAGCAACAAATCTGGCTGGTTGAGAACGTGAACCCAATTTTTGGCTCGACACTGCTGCAGGAACTCGAATGGCACTCCCACACCGTGTTAATCACCCTGGTACTGGGATTTGGTTACATCTGGAACACGCATGTTCGGGTGGATCTGGTACGCGAGCGGGTCGGCTTTCGTCATCGGGCGTGGCTAGAGTTCATCGGCCTGACTTTCTTTCTTATTCCTTATACCTGCGTCGTTGTCTATTACGCTGCCGTGTACGCATTTGATTCCTGGGCGATTAATCGCCCTGAGGGTTGCGCCTGGTACCAGTGCGGGGAGATATCTGCATCCCTGGTTGGACTGAGTCATCGCTGGATTATCAAGAGTGTTCTTGTGTTCGGCCTCGGGGTAACGATTATTGCCGGGTTCGCGGTGTGGCTGCAGGTGGCGACGGTGCTGTTCGGCCCAAAACACTGGCGATACGACTTAATGACTCTTGAGTGGCCCGAAGACATTGGCGGCAGCGTTGAAGGCAAGGAGCGACTGGATCTGGAAACACTCGTCGATCAGGTTGCCGAACGCGCAAGAATTCGACGGGAGCAAGAGGACGCCCAGCGAGAGGGCGGCGGGTAACCCTGCGCAGGGGCCACACTACGAACGTACTGAACAATGCTGGATTGGGAGAGTTTATTTAAGCGCTACGTCTGGGATGACAGAACCACCCCTTACCTGGTGCCACTTTCCAAGCTCAACCAACGTCAGGCTCACCACGAGATTCTCGCCTACTGCCTTTTTGTTGGGGTTCTTTTTGGCATTATCGCGATCACTGCATTAAGCGACGCAACACCGCATGGGCGATCTCCCGGCATCGGCCTCTATGCGTTCACAGTAGTATGCGCCTGTATCGTGTTGGGGTTTACCAAGAGTTACCCAGCGGCCCTCTACCTCGGTGCAACGCCACTGGCCGGGCTTGTTTACCTTTTCATCTACGGGT
>CAJWEF010000059.1 GCA_913031305.1 uncultured Acidiferrobacteraceae bacterium | reverse complement strand
ACCTGGACAAACTATCTGCCAAGATAGATTCCCGGGAAAAAGCGACTGTCTCGTGGACCCGCGCTGAAGTTCTGCGTGACCCACGGTTCTACCTCATGAGCCCGGGAATTCTGTCGTCTTCTCTGATCGGGACGGCGCTTTTCTTTCACCACCTCAATATTGCCCATGTCAAAGGGTGGTCTGGCGAATGGATTACGGGCGCTTACACGATCTTTGCTGCAGCCGGAATCGTAACCATGCTGCTGGCGGGTCCATTGGTCGACCGCTTGCGTGCCGTCAATGTGGTGCAAGTCATGCTGATACCGCTGGCGGTAGGATGCTTTATTCTGGCTTCAGTGAGTCACCCCCTGGGCGTCATCCCCTATATGATGATGCTGGGCATCCATACCGGCCTTGCACACACCTCAGTATCGGCGCTGTGGGCCGAACTCTATGGCGTTAAACACTTGGGGGCGATCAAAAGTCTGTACATGGCGCTCATGGTACTGGCCTCGGCACTTGGGCCGGTCAGCATGGGCCTGCTGATGGACGCCGGCATACCGATATACTGGATCTGTATGATATTCGGCAGCTACGCGATCTTAGGAAATCTACTGATGATGGGCGCTCTTCGCACGCGGCCAACGATAAGCCGCGTCGACAAAAATCGCCAGACACTGCCATGAACGACCACGCCACTAACGATTACCAGAACCTGGGTCCCGCTGAAATCCTTGAGGCTGTAGACAGTCAGGGCTATTACAGCGATGGGCGGTTGTTAGTCATGAACAGTTACGAAAACCGGGTCTACCGGGTTGGCCTGGATGACGACAAAACTATCGTCGTTAAATTCTACCGACCCGGCCGCTGGAGCGATGCGGCGATTTACGAGGAGCATCATTTTGCTCTTGAACTGGCCAAGCGGGAGATCGCGCTGATCCCACCGCTGGCCAATTCCGCAGGTGAGACCCTGTTCAGACACAAGAGTTATCGTTTTGCACTGTTTGAGTGCTATGGCGGTCGGCCACCGAATTTTGAGAGCCCCGATCAGTTACGCCAACTGGGTCGTTTTATCGGCCGCTTGCATGCGGTTGGCAGCGAGGCTGCCTATCAGCATCGACCTACACTGGACGCAACAACCTTTGGCTCAAGCTGTGTCGAATTTCTTCTTAAGAACAAGTTTATTCCAGGTGAGCTGATAGCAGCATACGAATCTCTGAGCCAAGATCTACTGCAACGGATACAGTGGTGTTATGAACGCTGCCCTGAGATCAAGCTCATCCGGACCCATGGCGACTGCCACAGCGGCAATATTCTCTGGACTGATGATGGCCCACACCTGGTGGACCTCGATGATTCACGCATGGCGCCAGCGGTACAGGACCTTTGGATGTTTCTGTCCGGCGAGCGAGAAGACAGAGAGATAAGTCTTGGCATTCTGCTGGAGGGTTATACCGCCTTTGCAGATTTTGATCCGACGCAGTTAAACCTGATAGAGGCGCTGCGGACCCTGCGCCTGATGCACTATTACGCCTGGATCGCCCAACGCTGGGAGGATCCAGCCTTCCCAAGGGTTTTCTCGTGGTTTAATACGCCGCGGTCCTGGGAACAGCATATCCTGGATTTGCGCGAGCAAGCTGCCCTGATGGATGAACCGGCACTGGCATGGCAATCCATGTCCTGAAGACTGCTGCAGCGGCGAGGATCGCCTCCACCAAAGCACAAAAAGTGCGTCACCTACTGTTGTTACCCCGTTTATGGATCAAGTCGAGCGGTCTAATTCGCTAAGAACATTTGCTACCCTGGTGCCCTACCTGTGGCCAGCAAAACGCCCCGACCTGAAAACGCGGGTGGTTATTGCATTATTCAGCCTGGTGCTGGCCAAAGCCGCCAATGTCTACGTGCCATTGGTGCTAGGTGATGCCGTAGATCAGTTGGGAGCCCTCGACCAGCAACACGGGTTGTGGTTGGGAATTCCACTCGCCGTGATTCTTGCTTATGGTGCATTCAGACTCTCGGTGCTGGTGCTAAACCAGTTGCGTGATGCCCTGTTTGCCCGGGTAGCACAGAACGCCGTGCGTACCCTGGCACTACAAGTCTTTGAACATCTGCACACGCTGTCGATGCGCTTTCACCTATCGCGCAAAACTGGAGCACTGAACCGCTTCATCGACCGCGGCACCAATAGCATTCAGTTCCTGCTTTCTTTTGTGGCCTTTAATATCGTACCTACCTTTATAGAGGTGCTGCTGGTCGGCGGCATTCTCTGGGCATTGTTCGGTTTTGCCTATACCGCAATTACTGTGATCACTATCGCGGTTTACGTATGGCTCACTTTCGTTATAACCGCCTGGCGTACCCGTATTCGCCGGCAAATGAACGATGCTGACAACGACATCAGCACCCGTACTGTGGATTCACTGTTGAATTTTGAGACCGTGCGTTACTTCAATAACGAGGCACACGAAGCCACCCGGCTCGACCTTGCACTGGCGGATTATGAGAAAGCCGCGGTGCGCACCCGGGAAAGCCTGTCGCTATTGAACGTCGCACAGGCTGCAGTGATTACCATCGGTGTCACCGCAATGCTGGTACTAGCCGCACTGGATATACGCGATGGCGAGATGACCGTAGGCGACTTCGTAGTGGTGAATACCTACCTGATGCAACTGGCGATTCCGTTGAACATGCTGGGCACGGTGTATCGGGAAATCCGTCAGGCGATGGTCGATATGGAAAACCTGTTCTCACTGATGGATGAGGCGACTGACGTCGCCGATGCGCCCGATGCCGAACTCCTGCGTTGCAGTAGCGGTACGATCGAGTTTCGCAATGTGAGTTTTGGCTACGAATCTGACCGATGCATTCTGCACAACGTCAGTTTCACTGCTAGCTCTGGCAGCACGACCGCGATTGTCGGGCCGACCGGGGCCGGTAAATCTACGATTAGCCGCTTGCTGTTGCGTTTTTATGATCCTGATTCCGGGCAAGTCCTTATTGATAATCAGAATATCCGTAGCCTGGCCCAACACTCGCTACGCCGTGTCATCGGCGTCGTGCCGCAGGATACGGTCTTGTTCAACGATACCCTCTATTACAACATCGCTTACGGAGATCCACTGGCTGATGACGACCGCATACTGGCAGCAGCCCGGGCGGCGCAATTGCACGATTTCGTCCAAAGCCTGCCGGCAGGCTACCAGACCCTTGTCGGTGAACGCGGGCTGAAACTATCGGGGGGTGAAAAACAACGGGTCGCAATCGCTCGTGCCCTGCTGCGAGATCCAAAGATTTTCTTTTTTGACGAAGCCACCTCGTCTTTGGACAGCACCACAGAGCGTGAAATTCAAGACAATCTGGCCCGTCTTTCACAGGGACGGACCTCACTGGTCATCGCTCACCGCCTGTCCACGGTAGTCGGTGCGGACCAGATTCTGGTACTCGACGACGGCCGCATTACCGAACAGGGCACTCACCCGCAGTTGCTGGCCGAGAAAGGCTTATATGCGCAAATGTGGCAACAACAAAAGAAAGAACAACTGGCAAAATCATCGGCAACGAACTAATTTAGAGTGCCGGCAAGTCAAGAGTCGGCAGACGCCATTTGTTAACTCCGTATAGAGTCAACATACACATCGGCCGACAAGGAAATACATCCCGCCTGGGGAAAAGATGCACTTTTGGGAATTTGCCCAGCAATTTTTTAAATCAATAGGGTGTGACCGATCGCCAAGTCAATATGAATAAAGAAAACATAGACTTTGCCCGCCTGAACGGGTACCTCGAATTGGCAATACCGGGCATCGGGTTGCTGCAATCTGTCGATAAATTCACCGGGGGGCAATCCAACCCGACCTACCGTGTACAGAGCACCGGCGGGACTTATGTGCTGCGCCGAAAACCCAGTGGAAAACTACTGAAATCTGCCCACGCTGTGGAACGCGAGTTCAGAGTTATGCAGGCACTCCAGGGCTCAACTGTGCCGGTGCCGCAGACCTGGTGCCTGTGCGAGGATCCGGAGCTTATCGGCTCCGTCTTTTTTGTCATGAGCTATGAAGATGGTCGGATTTTCTGGGATCCAACACTACCGGAACTGACCACACCAGAGCGTAGCGCCCTCTACCAGCACGAGATCACTGTGCTTGCGGCACTGCACTCGCTGGATCCAGCGTCCATCGGACTCGCTGACTTTGGCCGGCCCGGAAATTATTTTGAGCGCCAGATCGCGCGCTGGACCGGACAATACCGCGCCAGCGAGACGGATCGTATTGACGCCATGGAATCGTTGATTGCCTGGTTAGAACCCCACACCCCGCCTGACGATGGCCAAAGTACGCTGATTCACGGTGATTACCGTCTCGACAACCTGATCATCACGCCCAGTGAGGGTCGGATACAGGCAGTCATCGACTGGGAGTTGTCGACACTGGGCCACCCATTCGCTGATCTTGCGTATTTCTGTATGTGTCTGCGTATGCCAAACACGGGGCAGATCCAGGGTCTTGCCGGTATCGATCCGGTGCCACTGGGCATTCCTCGTGAACACGAGATCGTGGCGCAGTACTGTGAAAGCCGCGGCATCGGCCAGATCGATCACTGGCGATTTTATCTCGCCTTCAGTTTCTTTCGTCTGGCGGCGATCTGCCAGGGAGTCATGAAGCGCGCTCTCGATGGTAACGCTTCGAGTGACAAAGCTATCGCGGTAGGTGGGCTCACATCACAGCTCGCCCAGATGGGTATGGAAGTGATTAATAATCAGGAGGAATAATGGAGGCAATTGTCTGTGAGGCTTACGGTCCGGTGGACGATCTGGTGCTGCGCGAGCTGCCCGAACCCGTGCCTGGGCCAGGTGAGATTCGCCTGCAAATCAGTGCAGTGGGTGTGAACTTTCCTGATGCCTTACTGGTTCGGGGGTTGTACCAGGTCAAGCCGGATCTGCCTTTTGTTCCCGGTATTGAGTGTGCCGGCACCATCGATGCACTTGGCGAAGGCGTATCTGGTTTCGAGGCAGGAGACCGGGTTGCAGCCATGAGCCCGCGCTTTGGTACTTATGCCCAGGCAGTAGTGGTACCGGCCAGCCACGCTTACCTGCTTCCCGCGAGCCTGGAATTCACTCAGGTCGGGGGGCTGTTATGTGCACATGGCACGGCCTATCATGCGCTCGTCCAACGCGGGTCATTGCAAGCCGGCGAAACCCTCCTGGTGACCGGCGCGGCTGGTGGCACAGGTCTTGCCGCCGTGCAAATCGGCTGCGCCCTCGGTGCGCACGTCATCGCAGCCTGCTCGACAGCGGAAAAATTAGAGGTAGCGAAACGCCACGGCGCCCATACCGGTATCAACACCAGTGGGGATGACTTGCGCGAGGCTATACGGTCACTGACCGGCGGCAACGGTGCAGACGTTATTTTTGACCCGGTCGGTGGCGAACTCGCAGGCGCCCTCAGTCGTTCAGTCGCCTGGCGAGGCCGCTGGCTGGTGATTGGCTTTGCCGGCGGTAAGATACCGCAACTGCCACTGAACCTGCCTTTGGTCAAAGGCTATAGTGTGGTTGGCGTATTCTGGGGAAATTTCTGCGAGAAAGAATCTGATCAGGCCCACCAGAACCACCAGCAACTGTTCGAGCTCACTGCCTCTGGCGCTTTACAGCCGCAACTGCACGCTGTCATGCCGCTGGCTCAGGCCGCCAATGCTCTTCAACAAATCGAGCAGCGTACCGTTTGTGGCAAGATTGTACTTACGCCCTGACAAGATGCTCCGAGCAACCGACACACTCATCTTGCAAATCGGTGGAATGCGAGGTTTATCCTTGCTAGCATTCCGACTTGTACACCGGAGATAATTCCCTATGGATTTCGCCTACTCGTCCAAAGTTGAAGGCCTGCGCACCCAGGTTCGCGAATTTATGGATGCCCACATCGTGCCGAAGATCGGCCAGTGGCAAAAAGAAGTACGCAACGGCACCTATCCGGTGTCGTTCATGGAAGACCTGAAGGCGCTGGCCCGTCAACAGGGGTTATGGAATCTTTTCCTACCCGGTCTTAAAACCGATGAACCCGGCACACAACTGACGAACCTGGAGTACGCGCCCCTGGCAGAAATTATGGGACGCGTTACCTGGTCATCGGAGCCATTTAACTGCAGTGCGCCCGATACCGGTAACATGGAACTACTGCATATGTTCGCATCGCCCGAACAGTACCAGCAGTGGCTCACTCCTTTGCTGAACGGCAAGATCCGCTCGGCTTTTGCTATGACCGAGCCCGACACAGCTTCATCGGATGCCTCAAACATCCAGACCCAGATTACCCGGGATGGTGATGATTACGTAATTAATGGCCGCAAGTGGTGGATTACCAACGCCGCGCATCCCAACTGCAAGCTACTGATTGTGATGGGCAAGACCAGCCCTGACGCAGATACTTACCACCAGCAGAGTATGGTGCTGGTACCCATGGATACCCAAGGCGTCACGGTGGTGCGAAACGTGACAGTGATGAACCACCTTCATCCGGAAGGCCACTGTGAAATCACCTTTAAGAATGTGCGCGTACCGGTGGGCAATCTATTAGGCGAGGAAGGCTCGGGATTTGCCCTGGCCCAGGCTCGGCTGGGACCTGGCCGCATCCATCACTGTATGCGTTCACTCGGCGCCGCAGAGCTGGCGTTGGAATTGATGACCCGCCGGACGCAAGAACGAAAAACCTTTGGCCGTTATCTTCATGAACACGGTGCCGTTGCCGAGTGGATCTCACGCTCGCGTATCGAGATCGAGCAAGCGCGCTTGCTGGTACTGAAAACGGCCTGGCTGATCGATGAGCACGGCGCCAAAGCTGCCCGTAAAGAAATCTCAATGATCAAAGCCCTGGTACCCATGCTCCACACCACCGTGCTTGACCGGGCGATGCAAGCCTTTGGTGCCATGGGCGTCAGCCCAGATACCCCGCTGGCCGATCACTGGACCTGGGGGCGGGCGCTGCGCTATGCCGATGGCCCCGACGAGGTGCATCATCGTGCTGTTGCCCGAATCGAGGTCAAAGAAAGCGCGGCGACCCTCTCTATACTAGACGCCTATCTGACCCCGTTCGAGCCCGACTGAATCGACGCAGCAGCTTCGCCAGCACCAAGCGTTCAGTGTCCTTAAAAAAAACCTTTTTTCCCCAGCGCTCGCGCTTCTTTTTGGGGCAGCGCTGGATCAATATCAGCCTGCGTACCGTGCATCTGGCAAGCATCGTCCTGCTCGGAACATCTTTGCTGGCCATTAACACCGAGTATCTGCAGCAGGGAGCAGCACTGACTGTGCTGGGATCGGGCATCGGCCTGGCCGTGTTGTATACCTTTTCAAATGGCGCCTGGCTGATCCAGTTGTGCGGTCAGGTAGTCATCGCCAAACTGGCATTAGTAACTGCGATGACGATATGGCCAGACGCCGCAGTGGTATTATTTTTTGTACTGATCGCCTTATCGACCGCTATCGCACATGCCCCGGCATCGGTTCGCCATTACTCTATTTATCACGGTTGTCGGCTGGATCATCTGCACTGAAGACCAGGCCTCAGTTAAGGCCCCTAAGCAGATTCTGACTCTCGGGCAAACACTACCAGGTGATCGACTTCCAGGCGAACTGACACTTCGTCACCGATCTCAAAATTGGCGTGGCTGGGAAAGAGCGCCAGCAATGTAATCTGGCTACTGGTGCGCAGTGTATACATGATCTCGGCTCCCTTAAACGCTCGACGCATCACTTGAGCCTTAACGGGGCCTTGCGAGTCATATATCACGTCATCAGGTCGAATCAGCACTTCTACCTGCGATCCAACGACCCAGCCTAATGCCGTGCCACTGTCCAGATTGCCAAGTGGGGTTGTCACGCGGTTCGCCGAGCATAACTCCCCGGTCAGAAATATGCCGTTACCGATAAAATCGGCTACAAAATGATTCTGCGGGCGATGATAAAGATTATAAGGGGTATCCCATTGCACGATCGCGCCATCTTCCATCACCCCAACCTTGTCCCCCAAGGCAAAGGCATCGTTCTGATCATGGGTCACCATCACGCAGGTGATATCGCTTTCCTTCAGCATATCGGAGACTTCCTGACCCATACGTTCACGTAATTCCTGGTCGAGGTTGGAAAACGGCTCGTCCATCAATAACAAAAGCGGTCTCGGCGCGAGCGCCCGGGCCAGTGCAACGCGCTGCTGTTGCCCGCCGGAAAGTTCGTGTGGGTAGCGCTTTGCATGCCGAGTCAAACCCATCCGCTCAAGCATATCGGCAACCGCTTCTTTCCGATCACGGGCTGAAAACTGGCGCAGCCCGGAGGCAACATTCTGCTGAACTGACAGGTGTGGAAACAAAGCATGATCCTGAAACACCATACCAACGCGTCGCGCCTCGGGCGGCACCATCGCACCAGCCGCAGAGACCTGCTGGTCATTGATAAATATGCCACCGGTCAGTACCGGGTGAAAACCAGCAATGGCGCGCAGCACAGTGGTCTTGCCGCAGCCACTGGGGCCCAAAAGACATACCTGCTCGCCACGATTCACCGTTAAACTGAGATCAAAAACTGCGCGCTCTAATTCATAGTTGCAGGAGATATTTTGCACCTGCAAGAGCGGGCGCGCCGCTACTGAGGAACTGCCCCGGGGCGGTGCTTGCGGTGAGTCCATTATTCAGCCCTGCTCTACCCGGTTACCCGGCGTAACTCTCGAACGGGAGATCATCCAGCTTAATACCAGCACTGGTATCAGACCGACCACAACAATGGTGAGTGAGCCCAGTGCGGCTTCACCGAGCATCTCGTCAGAGGCAAACTGGTAGACATGGGTCGCGAGGGTCTCGAAATTAAACGGGCGCAACAGAAGCGTCGCCGGAAGCTCCTTCATGCAATCGACAAAAACAATCATGACTGCGGTCAACATCCCGCCACGAATAAGGGGCACATGGTAACGCAGCAGAGTCTGCCCTGCCCGGTAACCCAAGGTACGGGCCGCCATATCCATAGAAGGTGAAACTTTCTCCAGGCTCGACTCAATCTGGCCCAGGGCCACTGCCAGAAAACGCACCACATAGGCAAAAAGCACAGCAACCACCGTGCCACTCAGCAGCAGACCGGAAGAAATACCCAGGTGCGCCCGCAAAAACCCATCCACAGAATTATCAAATGCCGCAAAAGGCACCACCGTACCAACAGCCAGCACAGCGCCGGGCATCGCATAACCGAGCGACGCGACGCGCGACGCGACGCCGAGCAAACGCCCGCCGCCCAGGCGGCGGCTGTAGGCAATAAACAGCGCGACTCCCAGCGCCAACAGCGCAGCGATTGATGAAAGAGTGAGGCTATTAAGCGCGTACGTGCGAAATTCGCTAGTCCAGGAATCCTCGAAATACAATACGGCGAGGTATGAGAGTACTGCAACAGGAATGACGAAGCCCACAGTTACCGGTATCGCGCATAACCCACCTGCCGCGAAGGCCCGCCAACCGGCTAAGTGGTATGCAGGTAACGCACGAAACCGTGTAGACGACTGCTGGTAAACCTTCTGATGACGCCGGCTGATCCGCTCCAGTGTAATCAGGGCTATTACGAAAACCAGCATAGTGGTGGCAATCTGGGCACCACCCGCAAGGCTACCCATGCCTAGCCAGACATCGATCAGGCCTGCTGTCATTGTTCGCACTGCAAAAAAATCAACAGTGCCGTAGTCGTTCAATGTCTCCATCAATGCCAAAGCAACACCGACAGCGACTGCAGGGCGAGCGGCTGGTAATGATATTGAGTAGAAAGTGCGCCACGATCCACGCCCGAGCACCCGGCTGACCTCCAATACATTGACTGATTGTTCCAAAAACGCAGCCCGCGCCAGAAGATACACATAGGGATACAACACCACCCCCATGAGAATCATCGCACCCCACAGGCTACGAATCTCAGGAAACCAGTAATCGCGTGGGCTGGACCAACCAAACAGGCCCCTAAGCAGCATCTGCACGGGGCCGGCGTACTCCAGCAGATCAGTGTAGGCATAAGCGATCACATAGGCTGGGATCGCCAGAGGGAAAATAAGTAACCACTCAAACATGTCTCGACCGGGAAAGCGACACATGGTGACAAGCCACGCCGTTGCTACCCCGGTCAGCAGCACACTGACCCCCACGCCCAGCATAAGTAACAGTGTATTGGAGAGATAAACGGGCAACGAGGTATCGAGTAAGTGCTGCCAGATATCGTCGCTGGGATGTACAGCCAACCAAACCACAGTAACCACAGGAGTGACTGCGAGCAGTGCCAGCATGACAGTACCCAGCGTCCATGGACTAAAACGGGTCACACGGCGCAGCATTGGGTACGGCGCCGGTCGGATCAAAAAACTGGCCCCAGTCATGGATCTAACGCAAGGGGTCAGTCATCGTAGCCAACCTCATCAGCGAGCCGGACAGCCCGCGCACGATGATCTGCGATCGTCGCCAGTGACAGGGAATCCTGGCGAAATTTACCCCAGGATTGCTGTAAAGCGTTCCACGGCACACCGGACGTTACCGGGTATTCGCCATTCTCCTTCGCATACAGTGCCTGGCCTTGCTCGCTTGCCAGAAACTCCATCAGGACAATGGCTGAATCACGATGGGGGGCATGCTTTGTTAATGCAACACCACTGACATTCATGTGCGTGCCCCGGCCTGACTGATTGGGGAAAATCACCCGGACCGACTCGGCCCAAGATTTCTGTTTGGGGTCTGCCAGCATCTTGGCCATGTAGTAGTGATTGATTACAGCAACATCACACAGACCGTTGTAAATGGCTTTGACCTGGGCACGATCATTGCCCTGAGGCCGGCGGGCGAGGTTATTACGCAACCCGTCAAGCCATTGCTTGGCGTGGGCGTAACCGTGAGCGGCAATCATACTGGCGGTCAGGGCTACCATATACGGGTGTTTAGCCGAGCGAGTACAGACGCGGCCCTGCCAGAGGGGATCGACGAGATCCTCGTAGTCCTCTATCTCGCCAGGGGTGACGCGGCCTTTAGAGACAACAATGATCCGAGCCCGCGCGGTCAGTCCGAACCAATGCCCTTGGGGCTCACGGTAGTTAGCCGGCACAGCCGCACGCAGGGTCGGCGAGTCGACCGACTGGGTAAGCCCGGCACGCTGAATATCAGTCAATCGACCAATATCGGTAGTAAACACCAGATCCGCTGGGCTGTTGCGTCCTTCGCTCTTAAGGCGCTGCAGCAGCCCCTTCTTGGCAAACACCGAGTTAACCCTGATCCCGGTCTGCTGGGTAAAAGCCTCAAACAAAGGATCTATCAGCTGCGGCTTACGATAACTGTATACATTGACTTCATCTGTGGCAGCAACTGCAAAGGGTGCAGCCAGAACCAGTCCCAGACATATGCTGATGAGGAAATTACTGACTCGGTCGATCATTGAAATACTCCAAACATTGTTAATACTGAATACGAATGATTCTCATTATATTATTTCCTAAATCCAAGTCAAGTCCTGATGCTCTATTGTCTGATTCGCATCAGAAAACGAGTTGATCTGTCCGGGCCAGGCTACGAAGAGATAATCGTCTTAAGAAGAGCGCTGATTACACGCGAATGGGCAATCTCACCTGTTCCATGGTAAGCCTCGTGATTGGATTCAATATCTTTCAGCCGATAACGATAGTTCACCATTAGTCCCGCAGCACGCTTTTGGCCTTGGCGGGAGAGGTCACCGGGAAAGTTGAGCCGGTCAATACTGGCTCCGTTGGACAGGTGGAAATTAGCAACCTGATCAAGAGCGCCCAGGCCACGTTTTTCCTGTGCCAGGTAATGCGCGGCCAGAACCAGTAGCGGCTGACGCACAAGCTCCAGTGCAGCCTGATCCCGGAGCCAACTTCGATCCGAAAACATGCGCTCCAACGCCCCGGTATTTCGCAGCGCCTGCAATCCTTTTTGCACACGGGGATGCTCGCCCCCGCCGTTATTGGAGCGATCCAATTCTTGGTTCAGCCAACGCTGAAATCCCGGCATAGGTGACAGGGTTGCAAAGTGTTTGAGTTGTTTGTGATCGCGACTTAAGCGGCCAGCGACTTGTTTGATCAGAAAATTACCAAAGCCTACTCCATCAAGGCCCGGCTGTATCGCCGAGATTGAGTAAAACATCGCAGTGTCGGCTTTGTCTGGATTCAACTCATGATGATCTACCCGTAGCAGATCATCAATACGCTCGGAGACCCCGTTAGTCAACGCCACCCAGACGAAGATCAGGGGATCATTGGGCATCTGTGGGTGAATGAAGGCAAAACAGCGTCGATCAGCCGCCGCCAGGCGGTGCTTGATGTCCTGCCATGAACGAATCGCGTGCACCGCTTCGTGCTCGGCTAGTGTTTCCAGCAATGCGGCCGGCGCATTCCAGGTAATGCGGCGCAATTCCAAAAAACCCACATCAAACCATGACGCAAGAAGATCTCGAAACTCGCTATCAAAAGCACATAGTTCCGAATCATCGCCCTTGATCTTGACCAACTGGGCTCGCATATTGGCCAAGAACTTGACTCCTTCAGGCAGATCATTGAACTGCATCAGAAGACGTATTCGCGGGGACTGCAGCGTGTGGCGCAAATGTGCCTGAGCCTCAAGCAGGGTTTGGGCGCTCTTTGATGAATCCGCAGCATCCAGTTCCAGCCACTGGCGTGCTGATTGACGCAATGCATCTGGATTGACCCCGTATTCGCCCGCCAGTAGCCTCAGAAAGTTTTCGCGACCTGGTGAATTCAGATCCAGGTAAACCCCGCCCAAATGCGCAGCCCGGGCCCGCGCAGAGGCAGCGCCCCCCATCTCAGAAAGGCATTCATCAACCTGCCGGCGAATCAGATGGAGATCTTCGGCAGGTAACGCGGGGCGCACTTTGCCGGTGATCCGACTGATCGCACCGCGCTCAACATCAACCCAGGCTCGGCGCAATTGCGCCAGTCTTTTTAGCCCCAGTCGGGCAGGCAGATCCATAGCGATGTTCCTTGCAATAAAAGTCAAAAAGAAATTTCAGGCCACGTAGTCAGCATCCAATCTGGGTCAACGATTGCGGTTACCACCAGGCCGCTGCATTAACCTGTATATCTTCCATGGTGATCGCGGCGGCTTCGTCCCGGCACAGATACGCAACCAGTTCTCCGATCTCGTTGGGCTGCACCAACCGTTGCTGCGGCGATTGACTGATGATCTTGGCGATTTCATCGTCCAGGCCTGTGCCGTTCTTCTCGGCCTTGGCCTTGAAACTGGCATTGAACATATCTGTCTGCACCCAGGTAGGGCTAACCACGGTAGCAGTCACCCCATGGGCGGCGCCTTCAAGAGCAACTGCCCGGTTTAAACCGAGCAAACCCGACTTGGATGCACAGTAGGCTGAGTGCCCAGGCACCGCAGTGCGTGCAGCGGTCGAGCCGATACTCACGATACGGCCCCAGCCCCGCTCGATCATGCCTGGGAGGCAGGCGTGCATGATTCGAAAACATCCGATCAGATTGGTGTCGATCACATCGATCCAGGTTTGTTCGTCGTGATCCACAACACTCTGGGATGTGCTGATTCCGGCGGAATTGACCACAATATCGATAGGGCCAAGATTTGCTTCAGCCTCGCTGATAAACTGCGTTACGTTAGCACTATCGCGCACATCCAGCGACCCTGCATAAACCGATGCGCCGATGTCGGCCAATTGCTGCTGGGGTTCAGCAGTTACCGTTCTGGCACCCAAGGCGACTGCCGCGCCCTGGCGCGCAAGGCTCAATGCACTGGCAAGGCCAATACCGGAAAAACCGCCGGTGACAACTGCCACCCTTCCCTTGAGGTGCTGCAATTCGTCTGGCATGGCCTTATCCTGTCGCGTGATCCAATGCCTGCATGATATCC
>CAJWEF010000058.1 GCA_913031305.1 uncultured Acidiferrobacteraceae bacterium | reverse complement strand
CTATTTCCGAATTAGAGGGTTTCAGTAAACATGGGCCGAGTCTAAAGAAATCGAAAATTACAATGCAACTGATTGTTGGATCGACTGGCAGGCGTTTCTTGTCTGGTTCATTCGAGAATGTCCAGGGAAAGCCCAGTTGCTCAATGAGAGCCAGCGCACGGTAGAGGATATGTTATAGAAATATCCCTTGTCCTCCAAGCCCTTTTGTCTTGCGGGCAAAGCAACAGCCCCCAGGGGGCGATCCTAGTTGAGCTTTTCTTCGCGAGCGCCATCGCCTTTTACTCGAAGTAATTCGGTTGTTGGCTTAGCACTCCCAGCACCGGGTTATCGTGTGGCTTTTGTTGCAACACCTTCTGTTATGCCAAAAGATTTGTCGTGGCGCAGGCTGGGTATGCGTTGCCGAGCTATCCCGACCTCGTCAAGGTTAATCTCAGCATTGATAACACCGACTTGATCTCCTCCATCGGCAAGAATCTCACCCCAGGGATTAATGATCAATGAGTGGCCGTAGCTTGCTCCGCCGCCATCGACTTTTCCGATGGCGCATGGCGCAACGACAAAAGCCCCATTTTCTATTGCTCGCGCTCTGTTGAGCACATGCCAGTGGGCCTGCCCGGTCTTTTGTGTAAAAGCAGCCGGGACAAACAGAATTTCTGCACCCGATTGAGACAACTCCCGATATAGATTCGGAAAACGAAGGTCGTAGCAGATAGTTTGCCCCATCTTTGCAAAAGGTGTCTGACAGATAACGGCACTGTCTCCGCCATAAACGGACGCGCTTTCACGGTATGATTGCCGCTCAGAAAGATTGACGTCAAACAGGTGAATTTTGTCGTATCGGCTTATGATATTTCCTTTGTCATCAATAACAAAACTTCGGTTGAGAATCTTATTATCAGGACCATTAATAGCGATTGAGCCGATGAGAAAGAACTTCTTTTTATTCTTTGCAAAAGCCCTCAGTCCGTTTAAAACAGGATGAGAATCTTCCGCTGCACTCGGTGGAGTAAAAGCCGAACCTTGTGTTTTCAGCCCCCCGCAATATTCTGGCGTGGTGATGAATTCAGCGCCTTTTGCCACTGCTTCTTCAGCGAGCGATACCGCCAGATCAAGCGCGGACTGGAATTCCGGCTGCGGACTGGTCTGAAGACAAGCAATATTTAGCAGTCTTTTGGAGCTGGTCATGGGCTTTTCATCGAGTTGTTATGAAATTAAGGTCGGAACCCGCAACTGGATTCTACAACCCAACTGAAAGTCTGCCTTGACTCCGTCTGCTCTATTAGGTTGCCACGACCGGATTAGGGTACCGGGTGTTGGACCAAATCAACGTCAGGGCTTGTCGGCACCAAAAAGATCAGTGCTTGACTGTATCACCGGCGATCTTATCCATAAGGGCAAAAATAAGACCCGACAGAATAAACGCTAAATGAAGTATCACTTTCCACAACAAGGCCTGCAGTGGTATGTCCGAATCCAATCATGCCTGGATTTGACCAGTTGGCACTGACCGGCGCAGTAGAGGGTTTCGAGTCATCCCGCGCGATCCCAGTTTTCAGTTAGTGCGAAGCGATTACGCCTGATCAATGAGCCCATCGGCTCTAACGAGAAGCCGTGATCTTTCGGTACCGGTCGCGTGCAATGGCAATCCGCGTTATTGCTGGTTGTGGTACAAGGGAGGGTGCCCCTTCTTTTACGGCGAGGGCTCTTTTTTTTCAGGCTGTGAGGGTGCCGAGCTCATCGACGAGATCATGTCCGGCAACTTTAGCCTCAGAATCTTTCCAGACGGACCCTTTGGCAGGTCATCCATGAAGTAGATGTGTTTGGGTGTTTTGACTTTGCCGACCGCGTTCTCACACAGCAGCTTCAGCTCCTGTTCGCTGCAGTCGTGGCCGTCTCGTCGCACGACACAGGCGACAACTTCCTGCCCGTAGTTTTCATCATCGACACCGACTGCGGCCGCTTCGAGGATAGCGTCGTGTCGGTACAGAACGTCGTCGATCTCGCGGGGGGCGATGTTTTCGCCGCCACGAATGATGAGTTCCTTCAAGCGTCCAGTGATGAAAAGGTAAGCATCCTCATCAAGCATGCCAAGATCTCCTGTCCTGAACCACCCCTGGACGAAGGCGCTCTTGGTGACATCGGGGCTTTGATAGTAGTAGTCCAGCAGGTTATCGCCTCGGATCACAATTTCTCCGGTGACGCTAGGGGCGCAATCTTGCCCATCGTCGTCGATTACCTTGATCTCGTTGCCGACTGCGATGCCAACGGAGCCTGGTTTGCAGGCGCCCGGCGGCATGGGGTTGCAAGCTACGGTGCCAGCGGTTTCGGTAAGGCCCAATGTTTCGATCATTGGCACGTCGAACACGGCACGCCATTGCTCTAGTACCACTACTGGCAATGGCGCTGAGGCGGAGCGGCCGAACCGAAAGCAGCGCAGCCGTTCATCGCGGCCAAAGTCGTAGGGTTCCTGGTCAGCGCGATCCAGGAGATATTTGATAATAGTAGGAACCACACTCGACCAGGTGCACTGGTACTGCGCGACCAACGGCCAGAAAGTACTTGCGCGAAAACGCGATGGCATAACCACACTGCCACCGCTGACCAGGGGCGCAGCGACGGTGACCATTGCGCCGTTGATGTGGTAGATCGGCAACACACACAATGCGCGGTCCGACTTGGTGAGGTTATGCCCGGTTACCACGTTTCGCCCACCGTTGATAATCGCCCGGTGGCTAAGTACGGCTCCTTTGGGCAAGCCTGTCGAGCCGGAGGTGTACAGCAACAGCGCTGGATCGGATGCGGCTGGCTCGGGATTCGCCCGGTCGTCAGGTGGCGGCCCGTTCGGCCAGGCTGGTCCGGTGACGGGATCGAGGTCGATCAGCTTGATCTCGCGTGGCACCTCGCTGAGTAAAGCCGTAAGCTTTTCACGGAAGGCTGGCGCAACGAATGCGATCTGGGTATCAGAGTGCTGGAGTACGTGCCTTAACTGTATATCTCCAGCTACGACATTCAGTGGCACCACCACACGACCACTTGCCATAATCGCAAGATGCACAAGGGCAGTCCATCCACCGTTTTCGGCGAGAAACGAGACTTTAGCTCCTCTTATGACACCAAGTTGGTCGAGGCCTGCCGCGATCTGGTGTACCTCGTGTCCCAGGTCACCGTAGGTGAAAATTCTGTCGGAGTCGGGAGATATTAACCAAACGTCTTTTGCGCACTGCTCAGTATAGTGATCTATAAAATGCCTGACCGTATCCATCAGTCACGACCAAATTTTGCGAAATGAGCGCCAAACAGCGCCTCCTCAGACGGTTTATCCTCGGTGAAGGTGGTGACCAGGTTTGTAACATTGATGAAGTGTTTGTAGTTCAGATTCTCCGAGATGCTGTTGCCGCCCCACGTGCCACAGCCCATGCTAAGCGTAAAGTTGAGCGCATTGTTGAAACTGCCGCCGTTTCCAAAAGCATGGGCTTGGTTAACCAGTACTCGCACGACATCGATCTGCTCCGCGAGCCTTCGGGCATGGTCCATGTCTGAAGTATGAATGCCGCACGAGTGACCCTTACCCTGAACTTTGAGAATATTCGATACCAGCGTTACCGCGTGGTCAAAATCCCGCGCGCGGTAAATGGTCAGGACTAGAGAAAGTTTTTCATCGGCGAATGGCGACTCAGGATCAAAAGCATCCTCCTCTACCATAAAAAAACGTGACTGTTTAGCGCTGTCACTCAAACCGACTCTGTCAGCGAAAACATCGGGGTTGGTGGCGATCAAGTTGCGGTTGAGCTTATCGTCAATCCAGAGTTGCTCGGCAATGAGGTCTCTTTCTTGGGAATTGGCAAGGTAGCCGCCGACCCGTTTCAGGGAGTCAAGCGCGCCTGCGTAGATGTCGTCGAGTATTACCAGAGCGTTTTCCGAAGAGCATGAGGTAGCGTTATCGAACGTTTTGGAGGCGCAGATCTTAGCGGCGGCGTCATCCAGATCAGCGCTGTTATCAATGATAACCGGGACGTTGCCGGCGCCCACCCCGATGGCCGGGGTGCCACTGCTATAAGACGCACGCACGTTGTTCTGTGAACCGGTCGTAACCACCAGATCAGCTTTTGCCATAAGCAGATGGGTCATGGTGCGGGAGACGGGATGGGGCAGGATCTGCACCAGATCGATTGGCGCCCCCACGTGGGCCAGCGCTGTTCTCATCACTTCTACCGTGGCGTTGGTGCTGGTCCAACTGCTCGGCGAGGGGGCTATGATGATAGCGTTGGCGCCCTTGATCGCCATCATGGCCTTATTGACAGGTGTGGCCGTTGGGTTGGTCGAAGGCGTTATGGCCGCGACAACTCCAACAGGTTTGCCGTATTGACTGATGCCGCGCTCGGGGTCGTTATCGATGATGCCTACCGTGCGCACCCGCATCAGATCTCGCAAGGTGCCAAAGGTCTTGCGTTGGTTCTTTATAACCTTGTCGTGGGTATTGCCGATTCCGGTATCGGCGACTGCGAGCTCCGCCAGCCGCTGCGCGTTTTTTGGTTTGTAAAGAGACCAGGCCAGCGCGGTCACCAACTCGTCCACCCGGCCCTGGTCGGCAGCGGCAATTTGCTCCATCGCCATACGGCCTCTTAAGATCAGGTCATCTACCTGGATCAGTTCGTCGTTTGAGTCATCGACGGCTGAGGCGTGATCATTGACTTCTGTCATGTTTTTGTAGTCATTTGTTTGGGCGATGAGGCAGACTAAAACGGCGTTAACCGCTCGTCAAGTCGGACCGCGCCTGTACTTACAGTTTGGTACACTGGGGTGGATGAACCTCGCCGGTCACGAACAATCGAATCTGACTCGCGATTTGGTTGAGCCCGGTGGGTAAGGGCTCAAAGCACCCCTTTGCAAACCTGCCTTGCAGTACTGACCAAATTCACGCCTGAAAGACCATGCTCAACGAGATAGATCTCCAGATCGTTGCCTGGTGCACATTCGCGTTTTTGTGCGGGGGGTTGATAAAGGGCGCGCTGGGTGTCGGCACGCCGCTGCTCACCGTTCCATTGATGGCATTGGTTCTGCCGGTGCAAACAGCAGTCGTGCTGATGGCGCTCCCCGTGGTCTTTGCCAATGTTTGGCAGGCCTTCCAGACTAAACAGATTTCCTCGGCCGTTTCCCGGTTCTGGCCATCATTCCTGGCAATCCTCGTTGGGACCTATGCCGGTGTCGTAATCCTTTCTAATATTGATGAGCGCTCCCTCTTGCTGGCCGTCGGTCTTTTAGTTATTGCCTTTGCTGTGTTGCAGGGTTCCACGTATAAGCTGCATCTTTCCAAGTCTTTCGAAAAACCGGCAGGCCTGGTGTTCGGGTTGGCCAGTGGGGTCATAGGCGGGCTCTCGTCAATGTTTGGACCAATGCTGATCATCTATCTGGTTTCTATCCCCGGGCTAGGAAAAGAACGCTTCGTCGCGTCGATCAGCTTCTTATATCTTGCGTGTGTGGTCCCATGGACTCTAATACTGTTGTGGTTCGAGATTCTTGACGGAAGGCTCGCATTGTTTTCGGCAGCTGCCATTTTGCCTGTTGGCCTTGGTATGGCTCTTGGCACAAAACTGCGCGAGCGGGTCAGCGATCAGCGTTTTCACCGTCTGGTGTTGGTAGTTCTCATGGTTTCAGGCAGCACAATGTTGTGGCGCGCGTTGATTTAACGGACGAAGAACTACACGAAATAATCCAGACCACACTCGGAAATGCTTACGAACTGACCGATCACGATTGGGACTGGCATAGATTGCTGTGCAACATTTCCATGCACCTTGATCTTAACTATGACAAAGCAGAAGAGCACGGGAAGAGGGCGTATGAGCTGAATCCAAACAACCCTACCGTGCTGGCTTCATACGGGAAATCACTAGTACAGAATGAAAAATGCAAAAGAGGGGTCGAATTGCTCCGCAAAGCGCAAGAACTTTCTCCTTTAAGTCAGCAACTGATCGATGACTTAGTTTGGGGATCCTACGCTCTGGGTGACTATGACAGCTGCATTCAATTTTCCGAAAAAATCAGAAAAATCAAACCCAATACGTGGCTGTTGAAAATAACAAGTTTGGGAGCCCTGAAGCGCCTGGATGAAAGAGGTGAAGAGGTAGACCAGTTGATCGAATCTCACGGGAAGGATGAGTTGGACGTTCAGCTGGAGAAGCTGAATTTCAACAATCTAGAAATCAGCAAGTCGACCAGAAAATCCATCTTGGATTAGATTCTGGTTTTCGCGACAGATGTTTAGATTTGGGTCTCAATTTCCGCCCACTGAAGAGCTGAAAAGCAACGGCCGTCAGGATAGCTCGCACCAGCGCGCACATTGTTGCCTGCAGGCTGTCTACTGAAACCCGGAACGTAGTCAGGGCAGGAGTTTGTCCGCGCTTCGTTTTCAGGAAACCTCCTGGACTGTTCAGCTCTACAAGGGGTGCCCGTCTCTTAATCGAGGGGTCAATCGATCTTAAGGGATTCCAAGGCACGTAGCGAGGCGAGCAGAGCATCATCCAGCGGCGCGTGTGCCACAGCCGGGTGTTCTGACACCGCATCCAGGGCAGACTCGACATCCTTCTCTACAATACCAATGGTGTTTGAGGTGGAATATCCTTCGCTGGCCCAGTCGATCTGATCGATGCGGTCAGCGAACCAGTTTGAACCCGAACTCACTTTCATGACGTTCAAAAGCGTTCGTTCATCGAGCTCGAGCGCCCGCGCCATGCCGAGCACCCTGTGAGTCGCAACCACCGAAGTGGCCGCACAGTAGTTGTTGAGTACTTTGGCCGTCATGCCCATGGAAGCCGGCCCGATCCGAAAGATATCCTCCCCCATCACCTCAAACAGCGGGGTGAGTCGTTCAAGTACATCGTCTGGTCCCCCCAGCATGAATGAGAGGGTGCCGCTTCTGGCCCGGTAAGGCGCACCACTCATCGCCGCATCGACCAGTGCCAGACCTTCCGGCAATTCCTTAGACAAGTGCCGAATGAAACGCGGTGACAGTGTGGAACTGATGACCAGAACATCCGGGGGCTGTAACCCTTTTACGATGCCCTGCGACTCACCGAACAGCAGGGCGCGAGTCTGCGCAGCGTCCCGAACTACTGAGATCACGATGTTACAGCGCTCCGAAAACCCGGCTGCATCTCCCACCATACGGTTGGCAAATTCACCAAACTCACCTACTGGCCTTACATCGTGACCCCAGACCTCATAACCGGCATCGGCCAGACGTTGAGCCATTGGCAACCCCATTGCGCCGCAGCCAGCAATGCCGACAACATCTTTACTCATGTTCTAGTCTCCTTTTGCTACCGAATTCCGGCTCTTTCCAGTAGCCTGATCCTGGCTCACAAAGCCAGTAGGCCAGGTTCCATTGGCAGTGGGCTGCGGCTGACTCATGTCGGTCACGCAACGTTGCAAAATCAACCCTATCCAAAATCTCAACAATTGCTGGGATTCTGATCCAGGCGCACGATCTGGCCTATTCCCGGATTTGTTGTGCCTGGGTAGCGTGTCATTACCAGGGGATCATGACCGGGCACGATATGATCACCGGTGCTGGCAAGTTGGTGAAGCTTGTCAAATCCTCTAAGCATGTCGGCAACGTTATAAACAATTGGAAACGGCGCGTGGCTCTCAAAATTGGCATAAAAATGACTGGTGTCGCTGGCCAATACTACCCAGCCTCGCTCTGTCATCACCCGTACGCACTGCATACCCATTGTATGTCCACCCACATGATGAACGCTGATACCGGGCGCTATCTCACTGTCTCCTGTATGAAACACAACCCGCCCCCTGTATACGTTCCGCACCATCTGAACCACATGATCCACTGTATAGGCGCCAGCTAAAAAGCCATGGCCCATATGCGGGCCAGTCGCATACTGCATCTCGAGTTCCTGGAGGTGGAAACGAGCCGTCGGAAAATCATCGAGTGAGCCCGCATGGTCATAATGCAAATGGGTCACGATGACGTCCTGAACCTTCGTTGTATCGATTCCCATGCCTGCCAAGCCTTGTGCAGGAGACTTATCGTAGTCGCACTGCCAGGCACCACCGGAAGCCTCGGTCCGTCGACTCCATTCGGCTTTATCAAAACCAGTGTCTACGACTACAGTCCTACTGGCGTTTTTTAAAACCCATACGTAGTAGGCAATCGGCTCATCCTGATCGTGCATGGGATCTGTCCAGGCACTGCCAATAAAGTTCTCGTGATGTTTGCGATTTGTACGAACTGCATAACACAACGCAGATACCGCATAAGACTCTGGATCAGCCATGATATTTTCTCCAGGATGAGCTATGGTTGTGGGTCAAACCAGAACACGATTTTCTGGGCCCGAATACCTGGTGTAATAGTCTACAGGGGCTCGGTACATCAGAAACAATCTGGCGCACCCGAGTTCACCTAGCTGTGAAATATCACTGAGTGACTGTAAAGGTCGACAGGATTACTAATTGATGAGAACACTAAAAACGATCGGCATCGTCGGGCTGGGGAATATGGGTTATCCGATAGCCGAAAATCTGATAAAGGCGGGGTACGATGTCGCGGGGTACGAGATCGATCAGTCGCGGCACCAGCCCAGGGAGCATTTGCTATACGTCGATAGCCTGGAGGACTTGATCCAACAAACCACGGTGCTGCTGCTCAGCCTGCCCGACCGGCATGCTGTCCAGGGAGTCTTTGAACAGTTGTTAAATGACCATGGACCGGGCCCGATCACCATCGTGGACACCTCGACCATTGGCGCTAAAGCAAGCCAGTCGATTGCAAACTCTGTTCGTAACTCTGCACTTAAGTATCTGGATAGCCCAGTATCCGGCGGTGTTCGAGGCGCTATTGCTGGCACGCTCGCCGTAATATGTGCTGGACCGAAGGCCCTATACGACGAAATCCTGCCCATTCTCGAGTGTTTCAGCGCCAACCAATTTCTAATCGGGCCTGAACCCGGCCAGGCTCAGACACTCAAGGTACTGAATAACTTTTTGTCCGCGACCGCACTTGCAGCATCCAGTGAGGCGCTGCACTATGGACAGGCGCAGGGTCTTGATCTGCAGAAAATGTGTGATGTCATCAATGTTTCTACTGGGATGAACACCGCAACTGTGGACAAAATACCGCGCCAGGTCGTGACTGATCTCTTTAACACTGGCTTTAGCAATTCACTAATGCTTAAAGACATCTCTCTTTATCTTGAAGGCTGCAATGAGGCAGGGATAACGGGTGAGGTCAGCCGCACCGTGGTCCAACTATGGGACGATTTTGTCGCATCATCTCCCAATGACGATGCAACGTGCATATTCAAGTTCACGGACAAGTCGGCCCAGGTTACTGATTTGTGAAAACTTGTATCGATCCGGAGTGTGAGCGCCTGCCGATCATCGGATTTCCAAATCCACAAATACCGGTGGGCGAACCAATTTAGGACGGGGAGGCAGCACAGAGTCGCTGGGTTAACTGCTGCCCAAAGTGACTGCTGGTTATGGCCTGGCTGGCACTGATGTAAGTAAATAGCGCATTGTCGAATGAGTGTCGAATGAATGTCGAATGAATGGGCCGACCCAGACCAGGCGTTCTCATCAATCACTTTTTTGTTTGCAGTCGAAACCTTTCACTTTCTGAACCGACCGCGGCCGGTGTATCATCAATCTGATCAATAAACCGGCAGTGCACGCTGACAACTAAATTCGGACAATCATTTTATGGAACACGATATTAAGCATCATCTTGGTCAACTCCCGGCTAGCGGGATCTGGTGTGCTGCACTCACGCCACTGCAAGCTGATCTTTCAGTCGACTGTGCCCGTCTGGCGCGACATGCGAGATTCCTCCTTAACAACGGCTGTCATGGCATCGGGCTTTTCGGCACCACGGGGGAGGCCAATGCATTTTCTGTAGCAGAGAGAATGGCCGCCCTCGAATCACTACTGAGTGATGGGCTATCACCCAGCACTCTAATGGTCGGTACGGGATGCTGCGCGCTCACTGATACCGTTTCTCTAACCCGGCACGCGATCGAGCACGGTGTCAATAAAATACTGGCGCTGCCACCGTTTTATTATAAGAACGTCACAGACGACGGTCTTTTTCGCAGTTTCGCCCAAGTCATTGATCGAACGGCCCGCGACGAGCTCGAGCTCTACCTTTACCACTTCCCGGCCGTGTCCCAGACGCCGATCTCCGCAGACTTAATTGCCATGCTATGTGAGCATTTTCCAACAACCATTGCCGGGGTTAAAGACAGCTCCAGCGATCTTGAACATACCCTCGAACTCGCTTCTCGGTTTCCGCAGATCGCTATCTTCCCGGGCAACGAAACGCATCTTCTTGCGACTCTGGAAAATGGTTGTGCAGGCTGCATCTCAGCGACAGCCAATGCCAACCCCCAGGGTATCCGGAAAATATTTGACAGCTGCCTTAGTGGCGATTCATCCGCGCATGCCCTGCAGGAGCAAGCCTTTGCCATCCGCGAAGTATTCGGTCGGCACCCTTTGGTTTCCGCTCTTAAACAACACGCCGCCTGGTCATCCGGTGATGACGCCTGGCTGCGGCTTCGGCCCCCTCTGACTCCCCTGGATAAAAAGGCCGCGACAGCGTTGCACTCGGATCTCGACCAGACCACCCTTTGATCTGATAGCAATTTACGATCTGGACTTACTTCCCCTTGACCATAGTTGCCTTTGAGATCTAGACGACCTTCATCCCACGTTAAGTGGGGTTTGAACCGGGAAAAACATAGCCTGCTCTGCCACCAATCACTGTCAGGAAGATACAGGCTTTCAGAGCCTTTGGTTTACCCTACAGAGCGATTTCCAAACTGCCGGACCTCGCAAAAAGCGGGCCCCTGTGTTTACCCGTTTGTCGGCGAGTTAAACCCTGCCGCAGGGTTAATCGGCTCACCGTTCACGAAACCGATATGATCCCCTGTTCAATTACATCCAGCGCCGTATCCAGCTCATCTTGGGTAATCGTCATCGGTGGACACAGCGTTAACACGCACCCGCCACCGACTTTGTAACTCAACCCATGCGACAACGAGTGATACAGGACAGCATCTGCTTCATCACTGGCAGGTTTACCGTCACGTCGTAGTTCTATGCCCAGGTGTAGCCCAAGGCCACGCACTTGGTGAATCAGTGGCAAACGGGATTGCATTTCCGCGAGCTTTTGCATTGCATATTGGCCAAGCGTGGTTGCGTTTTGGATCAGGCCATCGTCGTACAAGCAGTCGATTACCGCTAAGGCCGCCGCACACCCTACCGAGCTTTTTTCGTGAGTGTAGTGCCCCAGCGCCCGATCTCCGACAATGTCCAGTTCCTCGCGTGCAATCAACGCCGCCATCGGAAACACACCGCCGCCGAGCCCCTTGCCGATCACCAGCATATCGGGCACTGCATCGAAATGCTCACAGCTAAACATTTTTCCGGTGCGTCCCATTGCCGAGGGAATTTCATCGAATATTAACAACGTGCCATGACGGTCACAGATGTCCCGCACCCGCTTCCAGTAATTGTGCGGCGGCAAGTCCACCGTGGTCCAGCGCATCGGTTCAGCGATTATCGCTGCTACATCACCCTGCATTTCGAGCACATAGTCGAGATAATCGGTACACCCGGTGTGCTCGTCGTCACTACAATTAAAATGGCACCCGCCGCGGGTAGGCGGTGGAATATGCTCCGTACCGGGCAACAGTGGCCCCACATCTTTTCGGAACAAAGCCTCACCGCCAATCGAAATCGCGTCCAGCGACGCGCCATGAAAACTGTCCCACATCGAGATAGTTTTATGCCGGTTGGTTGCGTAGCGGGCGAGCTTTAATGCCATGCCAATAGCACTTGTTCCGCCCGGGGTAAACAGTACTTTATTGAGATCGCCTGGCGCCAACTCAACCAGACGCCGGGCGAGGTCTATCGCTGCCTGATTGGTATAACGCCGTGGGCAAAAAGGAATCTCGTCGAGCTGTTTTTTGATCGCCTCGACAACACGTGGATGGCCGTGACCCACCTGATGTGCACTGTTGCCATGGAAATCCATAATCCGTCGGCCCTGCATATCCTGCAGGTAAATGCCGTCGCTCGCACAGATGGCATTCAGGCAAGGTGTCGACAGGGATTGATGCAGAAAATAGCGCTCGTCTTCAGCGAGCATCTGCGCGGTGGTCTCGTCTATATGATGCCTGGCCCACGCGCGGCGGCGGGGCGAAAGATTGACATCACCTTCGGTCCGTTCACTGGGTTGCCAAAATGATTTGGGCATAACATTTGCGGTACTGAAATTATCCCCCTGCTACATTAGCAGATACTCGCTTTGAGCAGGTAATTTGCCGACCACTGACTGGCCCGCGAGGTCAAATTATGAAAGGAGCATCTCTGCCGGGGGTAAGCCGGCGACTCAGTCAACTGTCATTCTGGCTACGTTAACGACCAATTTACACAGCGAGAGGGCGTTGATCTTTGCGAATTTAGACCTGATAGCGTCCGTTTCGCTTGCGGATTGTCGCCATCTTCTGATCCTCGCTGCGACCGATTTGTGACAGCCTGTAGCCCGTCAGCGGAAGTTGGACAGAAGAGCCTGATTGCCTAAGAGAGGGTTTTAGCTCATCGTTAACTCAAAGAGGAGACGATGATGACAGACAAAAGAAGCGCAGAAAAGACGGTTCGAGACATCCGTAGAACCACCCAGCGCCATTATTCTTGAGACGCGCCCTTAAAGCTAAAACCTTCCACCCGTAGTCTGCAATCAGCATAGGAAATGGTGGCACATCGGCGGTGTAGTTCACCGACCGTCATCTCCGAAGTGCGCTGCGGAAGGCTTACAGGAGCTTCCAGACAATCCTGAAATACCTGTTTGACCACATCAGTCATCCGCTGACAGCTGGTATGGTAGATCAATACCTTCTCTTGGTACGACATATCGGGAACGATCACGACATCCCAGCATTTCCATTGCAGGTGATCGACAACGGTAAGCTCATTTCCGTCGTCTAGGAAAAGTATGTTTTCTCGAACGACCTTGCATCGTCCATCTTGCCGCAAGCATTCTGCGCCGAAGTCAGTGGCATTCTCCACAAATTGACTCATTTGATCCTCCAAAAAAATCAATGATTTTGGGGATTCCTGACCTGATGAATTTTGTTGCACCAGTGCGGCAAAGAGATTATCGTATTTGCGTGACCAAATCTAGCCGTGATTGAAGTCGGTTGATCTCCTGTGGTGCTGGAAATCAGTATCCTGGCGATAAATATGGCCTGCACATGTTAACGTGACAATGCGAACTCCAAGCGAAGACCTGGGGATTACTCGTGCCCCCTGTTTACGTCGACATTCCCTATTTTCGCTTACAAGCTCTCAAAAACTACGGCTTTAATTGATCCAGATTCACAGTTAACCGGACATCAGTGATATTTATGAGCGATTCAATGAAGGCATCTGGAAGCCATGTTTCCTCCGAGAAAGACGTGCCCATGCTCAAAGCCGGCACGTCGAATGCCAACAACGAAGGAGGAGCGGAGGAACACCTCGACTCCGAAGTCGAGCAATGGTTTGCTACTGTGGGAAATACTTTTCCCCGGTTGCAGTTATCGATCATCCCAATGCTCCAGGCAGCGCAAGCGGCGCTCGGATACTTGCCGCACGAGGTGATGCAGGTCATTGCTCGCCACCTCGTCGTGTCCCCGGCACTGGTCGAGGGTGTAGCCAGTTTCTACGCACAGTTTCGCTTCAAAAAGCCTGGCAGGCACCGCATTACGGTTTGTACCGGCACTGCCTGCTACGTCCGTGGCAGTGGAAAGCTTATAGATGACATCGAGGTGAACCTCAAGATCGCGTCGGGCGAGACCACGGCCGACGGTGCCGTATCATTAGAATCA
>CAJWEF010000057.1 GCA_913031305.1 uncultured Acidiferrobacteraceae bacterium | reverse complement strand
TAGAGCCGGTAAACGGCATGAAAACGATCGGCCTGGTGAATGCGTCGTTTTCTGATGAACTGGGCGCCGGGATCGGCGTGTTCGAGGATTGCAGTATCCCCTGGCACATTACCTATGACGAGGTGATCTACATACTCGACGGACATTTCACGTTACGCGTTGGCGATAAAGTATTTGAAGCCGATCCAGGCGACGTGCTGTGGGTGCCGCGCGATACAAAGATTGTTTATGAGGCGCAAGAACGTGTCACATTCTTCTACAGCGTTCTTCCTGTGGGTAACGCTCCGTCGACCGCCAAGCGGATTGACTACGCAGCCAAAACATGAAGAAAGTATTGGGCGCCTGATTTTTCAATATCCCTATGTGCGGCTCATGTTGCGCGGCAGGCGTGTGCTGGCGTGTCGGTCTCGTTTTGGAGCAAGCTATTCTGGCCGCAAAGATCTGCCACTTTAACTGAAAAATAACAACAGGCGGTGCCCTCACCCCGGCAGGTGACAACACTCGCAGGATTGGCTAGAATTCGGTCAGCGCCGATTTGACTGCTTTCGGGGCGCTTTATAAATACCGCTAAAAGGGGTGACAGCCCGTTTTTGCTAAAAGCAGGAGCGGGTTTTTTGTGCCTGCACGCCGCCAGTTTAAGCAACAACTTACGGGCGGGATACAAGTACGTTAAAGCGTTGGTCGGTCTATCTGCCCTGTTAGACCCACTGGCGCAACACCAGTGACAGGGCAGGAGAGAAGACGATGTCTGATGTAAAGGAGAAGTACGCTGGCGTAGGCACGCCGGTTGCCATTGACCCCAGGGACGCTCACCAGATGGTGGCGGATAATCCCCAGGCTTACCTGATCGATGTCCGTTCGACCATGGAGCACCTGATGGTGGGCCACCCGGTGGGGGCCATCCACGTGCCGTGGATCGATGAGCCCGAGTTCACGCCTGATCCGCACTTTGTGCGCAAGATTCGAGAAGTGATGCTTGGTGGCCTGCTGGGCGAGGGTGAAGAAAACCCACCACTGGTGATCCTGATCTGCCGCAGCGGTCGGCGTTCACTCGAGGCCGGCCAGGCGCTGATTGATGCCGGAATCCATAACGTCTATAACGTGGCCGCGGGCTTTGAAGGGCCGCTTAACGACAGTCATCACCGCAGTACGACTGCTGGCTGGCGCTTTGATCAGTTGCCCTGGCAGCAGTGCTGAGCGCAGGCAGTTAAGAAAATGGCCATCATCCCAACCCAAGTGCACAGCACGCTCTTGGAACCCGGACCCGAGGAATTGCAAGATGGGCACGGCCCCGTAGCGCGCCCATCAGAACGATGTACCAAGCCGGCCGTGTGGCCGGCGCGGGGTTACGTACTGGCGCGCCGAGGTGGCGCGCCGGTGTGGTCGTATCTCAAAAGCGCTCTACAGCGTGATGACTACGAGTCGCTCACCGATAGTCAGCTAAAGAACGCACACAGCGACCGCTGAGCGGCCGGCACTATCCATATCTCAGTTAACACAGTGGGTAACCCGGCGGGTAACCAAAAGCGCCTGGGCCACCTGGGGGATTATTTTGGCGCGCGCGCGGTCAGCGCGCCTGATGATCACAGGTACAACGCGGTTTTCCCTTACAACGACTCGCGATACTCCCCCGGGGTTTTACCCGTCCACTTCTTGAACGATCTGCCGAAATTGGCAGGCTCGGTATAGCCCAGCATAAAGGCGATCTCACCGATGCTCTTTTGTTTTTCTTCAAGGTAGCTGATGGCGAGGTCGTGACGCACTTCGCTGGTTAGTTGTTTAAAGCTGTAATCGCGTGCCTGCAGTTCGCGTTGTAGCTGGCGTATGCTGACATTGAGCTCGCGGGCAATCACAGCCTGATCAGGCCCGGACTCGGGCAGGGTTTCAATCAGCAGGCGGCGCACCTGGGTGGCGAAATCCGCCAGGGCGTCCCGATGGTTATGGTCGAAGATGTTGAGCCAGGGTTGCCCGGAGATTTTCGTCACAGGCCGAATTAGCTCTACTGGTATTTCGTGCCCTCGTTTTGCATGCCGTTAAAGTGCTTGCCAAAGAAAAGCCCGGGCGGACCCGGGCAAGTAACTCATTGGAGGGGAAGTGAGTGCATTTTGGCGCGGCACGGCTGCGCAGTCTGTGCGCACTGTCACATTAATCTCCAATTAAGAAAGGCTCGCTCGGCTTGTTAGGCTTGCGTAGGGCTGAATATGCCGCGCCTGTTTTAAGTCATTTCCAGCTTTTTTCTATAAGTGATTGATGTATTTCCAGATACTGAGATTTGATCGGAAGATATTAAAAACAAAGAGAAATTTCATATTTTTTTAATGAAATTTATGGTTTTTTTTGATAACATGGAAGTCTAGTTGTACATCCTCCTTCCTCCTCGGTTATTGGTCCCGGGTCAGCCCCGGGACTTTTTTCAGTGCTCGTTTTAAAAAGGCACCGCGTTATCGGTGGGTAATGCGCCTGTTGACGCGCGCCAGGGCTATTACACCGGGTGACTTGCCCGCGCTGGTAGGTGCACCCACAATGGTTCCACCATGAGTGCTAAACGATTACTGGTGGTGGCGCACGCCCCTTCACCCAACACCGTGCGCCTGCGCGAGGCCATTAAAGAGGGTGCCCAGTCTGTTCGATCCGAGGTTGTTGAGCTGATACTCAAGAGCCCTTTCGATACCAGCGCTGAAGATGTGATCAAAGCCCAGGCGCTGATACTTTGCACTACAGAGAACCTGGGTTACATGAGCGGCGCACTGAAAGATTTTTTCGATCGCACTTATAACTCCTGTCTTGAGCACACCGGCGGCTTGCCTTATGCGCTGTGTATCCGTGCCGGGCTCGACGGCACCGGTACCCGCCGCGCGGTCGAATCCATAACATCGGGCCTGGGCTGGCGGGCGGTACAAGAAGCACTGGTCTGTAAAGGCCAGTGGCACGAGGATTTTGTAGGCCAGTGCCGCGAGTTAGGCGCGGCCATGACAGCAGGCCTGGACGCGGGAATTTTTTAAAAGCAGCGTCCAAAGCGCCGGGGCTCGGGCAATGAAAACCCCGCCGATGACGGGGTTCGAATCTATGTTGCGCAAAGAGCTAGAGCGTCCAGTATGCGCATTACCACATCAACGCGGTGTGAGCGCTGTCGTGCGGCGCGCACCCCGTGGACGCGCATCAAACCTCCTGTTACTTGTTAGGCCGTACGGTAGGGGTGTTGTTACATCTCAAAGACAACTTCGCCTGCCTTGATCTCGGGCATTGAGGTCATAAATGGGGCCATCCGTCCCAAGATACTCTGTATCTGCGGCTGGGCATCTTGCGCAGCGGCCTCGCTGGTATAGCGCGCAACGATCATGCCCTCACCTTCATCAACGACACAGGAGTGCACCGCTTCAAGGCCCTCAATGGCTTTGAGTTCATCACGAATACTATCAGCCATTTCCATGAATTCATCGAAGCGGGCAGCATCAAATCCATAAGTAGTTACACGATAATACATAGCTTGTCTCCGTTTTTGTGTGGGCGCTTACTGTAGCAAAACATGAATTCATTTGCGTCACGCCATATCTCTTTGGGCTAGTGGTTCTGCTTTGCCGATGGTATGTTGCACATATTCTGGCCTGCTATATTTAACTGTATGAAAGCCGTATTTATTGTTGGTGAACAACGCTCGGGCTCTAACCTGCTTCGGCTGATGCTGGCGCAGGCCGGCATTGCAGCGCCTCATCCTGCGCATCTTCTCACCCGCATGATGCCCCTGGTGGCGTCTTCTGTCGCCCGGGCGCGCTTTAAGATCGACCGGCGGTGGTTATTCTTGTGGCTGGCGTGCTAGGGTGGTTTGTGCTTGAACAGGGAACGCTCAGGTCAGGGCGATAACCCGGCGGCCCCTCACCTTTTCATTGTCGGCCACGGTGGTATCGTGGCAGCGGGTGCATTTTGTGTACTCAACATTGCGTAACTGAACGACATTTTAAGCCGGGAAAAATCTAATGCCCTCAAGTCAGATACCGCCTCATGGCGGTGAACTAAAACATCTACTGGCTTCTGAAAAAGAGGCAGAGCAACTCAAGGCCAAGGCCCTGGAGTGGACATCATTAACACTGTCCGAGCGCCAGGTTAACGAGCTTGAGCTGATTTTAAATGGTGGCTTTTCACCGCTTGACGGCTATATGTCCGAAGCGGATTATCGTTCGGTCTTATCAGACATGTGTTTAGCGGACGACACGTTGTTTCCCATGCCGGTTTGCCTGGATGTCTCTTTACAATTTGCTGAAAGCCTGCAACCGGGTAACCATATTGCTTTACGCGATCATGAGGGCCTCATGCTAGCGGTGCTGGAGATCAGTGAGATCTGGCAGGCTGATATTCAACAAGAAGCCCAGTCTGTCTATGGCACAACCGCCCTCGCACATCCAGGTGTCAGGCTGTTTATGGAAAACCGACACTCTGTATGCCTGTCCGGCAAGGTCAGGGGCTTAGAGTTACCGTCGCATTTTGATTTTGAATTTGCCCGTAATACGCCACTGGAATTACGTGAGCATTTCCAGCGCATGGGCTGGACCAACGTGGTCGCCTTTACCACCAGTGAGCCGATGCATCGTTTACAGCGCCAGGTTACCCTCGATGTCGCCAGAGAACTCCAGGCCAATATTCTGATCCACCCATTACTGGGCGAGGACCAGCCAGGAGATATGAACCGTTTTGCCCGGGTGCGGGGCTACCGCGAGATTGTGCGTAAATATCCACATCAATTGGGCGTATTGTCGTTGCTGCCGTTGTCACGGCGCTCAGCCGGACCTAAAGAAGCTTTATGGCACGCGATCATCAACCAGAACTACGGGTGCTCTCACCTGATCGTTGGGCCACAACACGCATCGCCCAAAGATGTTGAAGAGGCTGGATTTTACGAGCCGTTTGCGGCCCAGCAACTGGTATCTGCTTATCAGGACAAACTTGGGATCACCATGGTGCCCACGGATGAATACGTGTATGCGCCCTCCAGGAAAATGTTCCTGCCAAAGCAAAAGATCGGTCAATCGGGTGAAGAGGTTTTGTCTTTAACGCGCAAACAGATGCGGCAGCGCTTGCTTAAGGGAGAGTCTTTGCCTGAGTGGTTTACCTACCCGGATATTGAACGGGAGTTGGCCGCCGCTTATCCATCTCGCGAGAAGATTGGCTTCACGCTGTTTTTTACCGGCCTGTCAGGGTCGGGTAAATCCACCTTGGCCCGCATGATCCATTCACGCCTGATTGAAGAAGGAGGCCGCCCGGTCACTTTGCTCGATGGCGATGTGGTGCGTTTGAACCTGTCCAGTGAATTGGGATTCTCAAAAGAACACCGAAACCTGAATATCCGCCGCATCAGTTTTGTTGCCAATGAGATAACAAAAAATGGCGGTATTGCCATCTGCGCACCGATTGCGCCCTATACACAGATGCGCCGAGGCGCGCGTGAGCTGATTGATCAGCACGGCGCGTTTATCGAAATACACGTCTCTACACCGCTTAAGGTCTGCGAGGCGAGAGACAGAAAGGGTCTGTATGCCAAGGCAAGGCAGGGCATTATTCCGGAATTTACCGGCATCAGCGATCCTTACGACGAGCCAGAGCACCCGGAGTTAAGAGTCGACACCAGCCAGGGTACGCCAATGGAGCAAGCTCAGAAAATCATGCTCTACCTGATTAGAGAAGGTTTTCTGGGTAACGATAAAGAGGAATTTTGAACCATGGATATGCAGGCAGTTGTTGATGTGGCCCGCACAGCCGGATCCAAGATTCTAAAGGTCTATGCGCGTGATGATTTTGGTACACGGCTTAAATCAGATGATAGTCCGCTGACAGAAGCCGATCTGGCGGCGCATCATGAAATTGTTGAAGGGCTGACCCAGTTGGATTCATCGATCCCCGTATTGTCCGAGGAGGCGGCCGCCATCAGTTGGGAGGAGCGTCGCCAATGGGCACGCTACTGGCTGGTTGACCCACTTGACGGGACTAAGGAATTTATCAAGCGCAATGGCGAATTCACGGTCAACATTGCCTTGGTAGAGAATCATCAGGCAGTCCTGGGAGTGGTTTATGCACCAGTACTGAATGTGACCTATTACGGCGATGATATGGGCGCGTTTAAGCTGGAAGGGTCAGCCATTGAGGATGCGGTTGCGATCAAAGTCAAGCCGCATCAACCTGGCGAGATCTGGAAAGTGGTGGGCAGTCGCTCACATGCCGGTGATTCACTGGTTTCGTTTCTTGAGGCGCTGGGTAAGCATGAAATGGTATCGATGGGTAGCTCCCTTAAATTGTGTCTGGTGGCTGAAGGCACAGCACATATTTATCCGCGCCTGGGTCCTACGTCTGAGTGGGATACCGCTGCAGCACATGCTGTGGTGACGGCCGCGGGTGGCGAGATTGTTATTGCCGATAGTGATAAACCTTTGCAGTACAACACTAAGGAATCGCTGTTAAATCCATTTTTTATTGTAAGACCGGGCTCATTGGCAGCTTAATGAAGATCGGACAGTTTTCCTTTATCGCTATCATCCACCAGACAGTGTTTTGAGCTTATGGGAAACCGGGCCGGCCGGCCTTTAATCAGACCCACTGCCTCTACTGTTAAAGTTGATGATTGGTGCGCCTTTAATTGCTATCTTTCGTTGCAAAGGTTCATGCGATTGCTCTCAGGGGCCGCGTCTGGTGTGAGGTTTTACCGGCTCAAAAAATCACCGGTCAATCCGGTGTTCAATAATCAGGGTTCTATAAAGTGTTGCTTGCATCGATTCAATTCTGGGCCTTAATGCATCGCCTGCGATGACTGTGGTCGGCGTTAACGATACACCCCCGGCGCTCGAGCAGATAAGCGTCTGGCTGCAAAGCGCCACACGAGTGGTGGTACTGACCGGCGCCGGTATCTCCACGGCCTCGGGCATTCCTGATTTTCGTGGGCCTCAAGGACTGTGGACGCGCGACCCGGACGCAGAAAAACTCTCCGATATTCGTTATTACGTCAGCGACCCGGCAATCCGGCGCAAGGCCTGGTTGGCGCGGCGTGATTCGCCGGTATGGCAGGCAAGCCCGGGGGCGGGCCATTATGCGTTGGCGCGATTCGAGCAAAGCGGTCGTCTGCACACTCTGGTGACCCAGAATATCGATGGCCTGCACCAGTTGGCCGGCAGTGCCGATCAGCGGGTGATCGAGATTCATGGCACGCTGCGCCAGGTTGCATGCCTGCAATGTAGTTACCGGGTCGCTATGGCGGTGGTGCTTAAGCGCCTGGCCGATGGTGAAGAAGATCCTGATTGCCCCGATTGCGGTGGGATTTTGAAATCCGCTACGATCTCCTTTGGTCAATCGCTGGTGGCTAAAGATCTCGCGCGCGCCGAGCAGGCTGCCCACGAGTGCGATCTGCTGCTGGCGGTGGGCTCTACGCTGTCGGTTTTTCCAATCGCGGGTTTGGTGCCCATGGCTCGCAAGGCCGGTGCGCGGGTGGTGATCATCAATGCGGAGCCCACAGCGATGGATGACCTTGGCGATGCCGTGCTCATGGGCGACATTGAGTTATTACTGCCGCAGCTGATCGTTCAAAGCGAGAGTTGATGATAAAAATTCAGGTCAAGGTCTGTTGCATGGCGTCAGCGGTCGAAGCTCGCCTTGCGCTAGGTCTTGGCGCCGATGCGATAGGCCTGGTGGGGCATATGCCTTCGGGCCCCGGGGTCATCGGCATGGCAGCGGCAGCCCAGATCGCCAACGACATACCTGGTGGTACCGACACTTTTTTATTAACCAGCGCAACGCGCGCAAAGGAGATCGCTCAGGAGCTTGCCGTGTGTCCGGCCAGCGCGGTGCAGATCGTGCGCCACATTGATCCAGGGGAGTATCCGGAGCTGATCGAGGCGGCACCGCGGGTGCGCCGAATCCAGGTGGTGCACATTGAGGACGAGGGCGCGTTGGATCTGCTCGCGCGCTACGAGCCGTTTGTAGATGCTTTTCTACTGGATTCAGGTAAGACTTTCGGGGCAGACCAACAGTTTGGCGGTACCGGGACTACCCATAACTGGGCTATCAGCCGGCACTTTGTCGAGAAAACCGACATTCCCGTCTACCTCGCCGGTGGCTTAAACAGCGCCAACGTCTTCGAGGCGATTACCCAGGTCAGACCCTACGGTGTAGATCTTTGTACCGGGGTGCGTACCGATGATCAGCTGGACCCAGCTAAACTCGAAGCCTTTATGAGCGAGGTACTGCGTGCCGGGCAGGCACTCGCCGATTGATCGGTATGGAGAAAGATTCGTGAATTTGCATTTTACCCAGGCGGAATTTGCCGAGCGTATCGCCGTGGCAAGGCAGCGGATGAGTGAGCAAGCATTGGATGGCGTGCTGTTGTTCAAGCAGGAGAGCATGTATTACCTCAGCGGTTATGACACCGATGGTTTCGTGCTGTTCCAGGCATTGTTCCTGGGGCTTGATGGTGGTTTGATCCTGGTGACGCGCTCCGCCGACCGGGTCCAGGCGGCTTACACTTCGATAATTGATGACGTTCGCATCTGGATTGACTCGCAAGACGAGAACCCGGGTAACGATGTGCGCGACATGCTTCAGAGTCAGGGTATGCGCGGCAAGCGCATCGGTGTCGAGTATGATGCCTATGGGCTTTCCGCCAGGCGCGGGCAGATGCTGGAAGCGGCGCTCAACGGTTTTTGCGAAACGGTAGATGCCTCGGATCTTGTGCGCCGGCAACGTCTGGTAAAAAGCCCGGCGGAACTGGATTATCTTCGCCGCTCTGGTGCGATCTGTCAGGCGGTTCAGGAAGAGGCGGTGGCGCTTTCGGTGCCGGGGGCTTTCGAGGGTGATATCCGCAGTGCCATGCACCGGGTGGTCTGGTCACGCGATGGCGATACGCCGGCGCATGTCTGGCCCATGGGCAGCGGCCCCTCGGCCTTGTTGGTGCGTTACAAATCTGGTGCGCGGCATATCGGTGAGAACGACCAGGTGTTTCACGAGTTTGCCGCGGCTTACCGGCACTATCACGCAGCACTTACCTTTGCCCTGGTTACTGGCAAAGCGAGCGAAGCACACCATGCCATGTTCGACGTCTGTCACGAGGCATTGCAGGCCTGCAAGGAAGCGTTGCGTTCAGGCAGGACCGTGGGCGATGTTTTTCAGAGCCATCGACGGGCTTTTATTGCCGGGGGTTTTGGTGACAGTTACCTTAACGTTTGTGGCTATACGATGGGCGCCATGTTTCCGCCCACCTGGATGGAAGATCCGCTGATCCGCCAAGGCGATCCGCAGGTGCTGGAGCCGGGGATGACTTTTTTCATGCACATGCTGATGGTCGACCGGGAAAGCGGTCATATGATGGCACTGGGTGAGCAGGCAATTGTGACCGACGGCGCTTGCGAGCCGATCACCCATGCGCTCGATGCTCTGGTGGTCAACTGACCCAGTGCGGCAAGGCTTTCAAATGCCCAAACCAACTCCTCCCCGGATCTTTGACCTTGCACAGATCGTTCAAACACAATGGCAATCGCTTACCCAGGCTGCGCATGATCATCACCATGCCTGGCATACCCCCACACTGGCCAATGTGGGCGAAGGAATAGCCCAGGTACGAACCGTAGTGCTGCGCTCGGCTGATCCCACGACGCGTATCCTGACCTGTCATGCCGACAGTCGCTCACCGAAGATAACGCAACTGGCGCAGGACCCATGTTTTTCATGGCACTTTTACGATCGTGATGCCAAGGTGCAGTTGCGCGCCTATGGCCGTGCCTGGATTCATCAGGACGATGCCTTAACGCACCAGCGTTGGCGCGACGGTGCCTGGCGCAGCGCCCAGTGTTATCGCACGCCCTTCGCACCCGGCGCTCCCTGCACCGAGACCGATCTGGATATCGATGAAGCTGTTGATCCGGCGACCGGAGAGGAGCATTTTGTGGTGTTGGCCTGTAAGATCAATATGCTCGATTGGTTATATTTGCATGTAGAAGGTCATCGCCGGGCCCAGTTTTCCTGGCAGGATGCGCATTGGCAGGGTCAATGGATCGCGCCTTAAGGGTGCCCATCAAAAATGGTTACTACCATGATGAAAAACTCCCAGTGTGTTCGAATGTTACGAGGACTTTTATTGTTGTTTGGGCCGGTGACTTTCGCTTTGGCGGAGCCCATCGAGTTTGTGCCCTGTTGTGCACCGCTGGATCGACCGGTGCGGGATCACGCGGCGTTTTATGAAGGACCGCTCATCGATGGTCATACGCATCTGGATCCGGGATCGAGCAAAGCTTATCGGGACGATATGCTGGCGGTGGTTTCACAGGGCATTTTGGATGGCCTTGTGTTGATGCCCACCCCCAATCATGGGCGGATGGATGCGGGTGGCGGATCGGTAAAGCAGATGGCTAATCTTGCTGCGCAGTCGGGTGGTGCGATCAGCACGCTTTGTGGCAGTAATGACTGGAATACCTGGATGGGCCGTCAGCTTTCGGTATCCGATTCCGGCCTGGAAAAGCGTAGAGGGGAACTTGAGGCCCGGATCGCCAGCGGTGCCTGCAGCGGTATTGGTGAGATCGCAACCCGCCACTTCGAGAAGTGGTCCGGCCAGGCGGTGCTGACAGTGGATTTTCGCTCACGGGCACTGCATGCCCTTTTTGCCCTGGCACAGGATCACAAAGTACCGATTGATCTGCATGTGGAGCCCATGGATCGTGGCAACAGTCATGAGCAGGCGGTGTTTGCCGAACTCGATGAGATCTTTAATCGTTATCCTGATATCACCGTTATCCTGGCGCACACGGCAATGACCAGCGCTGCCAATGTCGAACGGCTGATCGCCCGCTATCCGCGGTTGTATTTCAGTATCAAGGCAGTGGGCCGGCACAAACACTGGTACAACCTTGAGCCAGTCAACTTCTCCAAAAAAAAGAAAGCCTGGTTCTATGAGGACTGGGCCCAGTTACTGGAGCGTTATCCCGGCCGCTTTTTTATCGGCAGTGATTACAAGTTTGCTCGAAAATTGAAAAATTCACCCGGTGGCAACAAGTCTGTGAAGAAATACACCAAGTACATCAAGCGCTATCGTGGCTTATTGGGCAGCCTAGATCCACAGGCGGCGCGACAGATTGCCTGGGATACGCCACGCAAACTGTTCGGCATGGAGTAATACCGGGTTACTGAGGATCGTTTTTAATGCCGATGCTGGCTACAGCATTATCCACCGGGATCCAGCAAATCTGGACCGAAGTCTCGCTGGCCCTGCACCAGGGCCCACGCCCGGTCACCGGGGCTTGCCAGAAGTCAGGGACGTTAACTCAACTCCAGAAAACGCTCGAGTTCCGCTTCCGTAATCAAACTGCGGAACTCCCTTTCCTGGGATTTCCGACCAGCAACGAACGTGGTTACGAAGGGTTCGCCAAAACATTCTGCGGCGAACTTCGAGCGGCTGAATTTTTCAATGGCCTCGCCAAATGTTTCGGGTAAACGAAGTTTTGCAGGCACTTTTTGCAGGTAGGCATTACCGACTGTTTCGGCCGAGGGTTCTATGCGGTGCTCAATTCCATATAACCCTGCCGCCAAGGTGCCCGCAAGAGACAGATAGGGATTGGCATCGGCTCCTGGTATCCGGCACTCAACCCGCTGTGATGTCGCCGAGCCCGTAATCGCGCGCAAGGCGGTCGTACGATTTTCCTGACCCCAGGCGACGCTGGTCGGAGCGAATATGTCGGGTACGAAACGCTTGAACGAGTTTAGGTTTGGTGCCAGCAGAAGAAGTATTTCAGGTAGTAGTTTCTGCAGGCCGCCAATGAAATAACGCATCGTATCGCTTATACCGCCTTCCTTGTCAGGATCATGGAACACGGGGTTGCCTTCCAGATCACGCAATGACATATGCACATGACCGCTATTGCCATCAGCTTCATTACTCCAGCGAGCCATGAAACTCAATAGTTGCCCACGGCGCTGCGCCACTGCTTTAGCAAAGGTTTTAAAAATGACGGCGTTGTCGGCGGCAGTTACTCCTTCTGAATACTGCAGGGACGTTTCAAGTTGGCCGGGAAAACCAATTTCTTCATGTACTGCTTCTAGGGGAACCCGCATGCAGCGCATGGTATCCATCAGATCGGCATAAAAGTCAGATCGTACTTCCTGGCGTTGCAGTACGCTGTAACCTTTGTGCGGTACTGTCGATTCGAGGTTTCTGTAGCCTTTCTGCTGGGCACTAACTGCCGTCTCGTTAAACAGGGCGTACTCGAACTCACAAGCGTGGAATGCGCGAAAGCCCATCGTAGCGGCTTTCGCCGCGATTTTGCTATACAGAGCCCGCGGACAAAATGCTGAACCTTGAGCACCGTGGCTCACCATGACAAACAGGTTTCTGTGTATAGGCTCCCAGGGAATCTCACGAACGGTTTGGGGAATAACTTCTACGGTAGCGTCTGGAAACCCCGTGAACTCGTCTGACAATCCCGGGACATCAAGAATCACGTCGGTCGGGTCCAACGCGAAAATAACTGGAGGCATACCGAAGCCATGGTCGAGTGCCCCAATAAACTTGCCGCGAGCCATGTACTTTCCGCGCAACAAACCCTGCATGTCGGGCAACGCCACGGTGACATGATCGACATCCCGCTCATCAATCAGCTTGCGAAGGTCATCACAGTTGCGTACTTGGTCAGATTCCATCAGCTCCTCCTTCAGGTATTGCTACCCATTTTATTGTTCATCTCCTGAGTTGGGCAAGAAGGCGGTCTGATGCTGTGGCTCATGCCAGTTTCCGGCTTCGATCGGTATGATGACCACCTGGTTGGACAACCGGCCGGTTGGTCGGCGGGTCGCTGTATTTGTGAGATAAAGAAGTTGTTTCGGGTAAAAATATCACAGGGTGCATGGGCAGTTCAATACCATTCGATATCGAACGAGTAGGAACAATGCTCTCTTCGACAATGTTGCTCAGTCAGTTCACCATAGCGTGATATGCGAAGAATTGGACTTTCGATAAGGAAAATATGATAAAAAGAGCGATAAAGTTTATACCGTTCGATATCGAACGAGTGGGGCAAAACCGGCTGGAACAGTTTCGTGCCAGGGGCCGGGACGATATCAACCAGCAGCATGTGCGGGCGACAGCAAGGACGCTTGCCAGATACGGGCACGGAGTTAACCGCCCGATCATAAGGGCCAGCAACATGGCTCATCGAGAGTCGAGGTGATCAACATGAAGTTGGACTGTGACGTTGTCATTATCGGTGCTGGCCACAATGGCCTTACTTGCGCTGGCTATCTGGCGAAAGCAGGATTCAAGGTGAAGGTGGTAGAACGCCGGGATGTTGTAGGCGGCTCAGTTGTAACCGAGGAATTCCACCCGGGTTTTCGAAATTCGGCCTGCGCTTTCGCGGTCAGTCTGTTGCAGCCGAAGATAATCCGCGATCTGGAATTGTCGCGGTACGGCTTGAAGATTGTTGATCGCAGTGGAGGCACTTTTGCGCCCCTTGAGAACGGTGGGTATCTTTCGCTGCCGCGGGACAAAGATCAGGCGGTAGAGAATATTTCTGTGGTATCAAAAAGTGATGCCGGAAAATATCTTGAATTTCACGAACAGCTGAAGAAGACGTCGCTGGTGCTTCGATCCACTGTGCTGGAGACGCCGCCCAATCTTGGTGGAGGTTTCAAGGACCTGCTGACAGCCGCGATAATCGGAAACCGGCTGCGCAAGCTTGATCTGAAATACCAGAGGATATTCAGCGACCTCATGACCATGAGTGTAGGTGACTACCTTAACGAATGGTTCGAGTTTGAGAATCTTAAGGGTGTTTATGCTTTCGAGGGGGTGGTCGGGCATCTTGCCAGTCCTTACGCGCCAGGTTCTGCCTACGTACTGATGCATAAGTATTTTGGAGAAGTGAATGGCATTGTTGGGGCCTGGGGACACGCGATAGGTGGCATGGGTTCAATCTCCCAGGCAATGGCCAAATCCGCCCAAGATAAAGGTGTGGACATTCAGGTCTC
>CAJWEF010000056.1 GCA_913031305.1 uncultured Acidiferrobacteraceae bacterium | reverse complement strand
TCCCCGTTGGCATTGCTTACGAAGACGATGTCGAAAAAGCCATGACGTTACTGCTTGATCACTTAAAGCAGGACAGCCGCGTTTTGAGTGAGCCCGCGCCGCAGGTGTTAGTAACAGGCCTTGGAGCGTCGTCGGTAGACCTCACGCTTCGCTGCTGGAGTGAGCGCGCAGATTTTTGGACATTAAAGTTTGAGTTCAACAAAAATGCCAAACTGTGGCTTGACGCCGCTGGCATTTCGATTCCCTTCCCCCAGCGCGATGTGCACCTGATACCCACATTGGCCGAGGCAAACTCGGACACTTGAGTGGTTAGCGAGCCTGAGACAACCCAAATAGTGAGACTCGACGCTAGGCCAGCAACTCACACCTTAGGCCAACATACTCAACGCCAATCCAGGAGCACTTTGCCGGACTGGCCAGACCCCATGGTATCGAAGTCGCGCTGAAAGTCGTCCACCGAGTACCGGTGGGTAATGATGGGCGAGAGATCAAGCCCCGACTGCAACAGACTCGCCAGCGGCCATCTCGATCCGCGCGCTCTGCTGTGAGCTGATCACCCGCTCGTGCTTGTGCAAGCCCTGCGATTCGATCTGCCGCAATTGCGCCGCAGTGCGATCGTAGAATTCGGTTCTGGCAGGCATGCCTTGGATCACTTCTCGATTACGTTGGGCTAAAAGTTGTAACCACGTTCCTCGTGATTGACCAGGTCAAGTCCCTCAATCTCTTCATCTACCCCAACGCGCAGCGCTACCACAGCACCGGCAACCTTCAGTGCAAGGTAGCTGACCAGAGCGCTCCAGGCTGCGGTAGCAACCACTGCCAATGCCTGTACACCAAACTGACTGACCAAGCTGACCCCTTCAGGCAGACCCGCTCCCCCCAGGCTCGACATAACAAACACACTGGTCAACAGCATACCCAGCGCACCACCGACCCCATGCACCGAAAAAACATCCAGCGAATCGTCGATCACCCAACGCTGTTTGACCAACTGGGTCGCCCAGTAACAAATAAAGCCAGCACTGGCGCCGATGATCAGTGCGCCCATCGGCCCGACAAAACCCGAAGCTGGAGTAATCGTACCTAGACCCGCCACCATGCCGGTGACCGCGCCGAGCGCACCCGGCCTACCGTGACGAATCCACTCTACAGTCATCCACATCAATGCTCCGGCAGCGGCACTGATATGGGTAACTAACATAGCCATGCCGGCCACGCCGTCAGCGGCAACCGCACTGCCTGCATTAAAGCCGAACCAACCCACCCACAGCATGGCGGCACCCGTCACCGTCATAGTCATGTTGTGCGGCAGCATCGCCGTTTGCGGAAATCCGCGGCGGCGGCCAAGAACGATCGCCGCTACCAGTGCCGCCACGCCAGCGTTAACGTGTACCACCGTACCGCCAGCAAAATCCATGACGCCCATCGCACTCAGCCAGCCGCCGCCCCAGACCCAGTGCGCGACTGGCACATAGGCAAAGAGCGTCCACAGTAGGCAAAAGATCAGCATGGCCGCGAAATTCATGCGCTCGGCAAAACCGCCGACGATAAGCGCCGGGGTAATCGCTGCAAAAGTCAACTGAAAAACAACAAAGACACTTTCGGGAATTGTTCCCGATAGCGCATCGACCGTCACTGTACGCAGGAAGACTTTTTCCAATCCACCGATCCAACCATCTATGCCGCCGGCCCCAAAAACCAGCGTGTACCCCAACGTCACCCAAAGCACGCTCACCGCACAAACCAGAATAAAACACTGCATCAGCACCGACAGTACATTGCGCGTGCGCACGAGACCTGCGTAGAACAGCGCAAGGCCCGGAATCGTCATAAACAATACCAGTGCGGTCGATGTCAGCAGCCAAGCGGTATCGCCACTATCAGCAGCTGCAAAGGTCACTGCGGGGAAACTCGCGGCCATGATCGCCAGTGCAAAACGAGCAATAACAGGTCCCATCTTAAAGGGCATCCTGGTTTGTCTCGCCGGTACGGATGCGCAAGATACGCTCCACATCGTAGACAAAAATTTTGCCGTCACCGATCTTCTCCGTACGCGCTGCACCGACAATCGCGTCGATAACCTGATCGAGAATCGCGGCATCCACCGCGACTTCAAGCTTGACCTTAGGCACGAAATCCACCACGTACTCGGCGCCGCGGTACAGTTCAGTATGGCCCTTCTGCCGGCCAAAACCCTTAACCTCGGTAACCGTCATACCCTTGATGCCGACTTCCGCCAAGGCATCGCGGACATCGTCGAGTTTGAATGGCTTAATGATTGCTGTAACGAGCTTCATGGCGCGCTCCTGATAGATCGGTTGAGGTGGATCACTGAAAAAGGAACAGGCCGTCGGGCATTAATCGGGCTACCCGGCGACGCGGGGATTATCGCAGACATTGACTAGCGACCAAAGTATTGGCTCAGACCCAGCGTCGCAAAAGCGCGCTCGGGCAACACAGCCAGCGGTCTTGAACCCCAGAGGCGCCCTGTACAGTTGCATTAGCGGGCCAGATGGTGACAATGCTCTGTTCTCTTTTTCAGACATGGGCGGTGTGCAATCCTGCCAGGCCCCATTTTGGTGCATTATGAGTCACTACCCTATCCTGATCGAACCTGACGAGCTTGAGCCATTACTCGATGACGACAAACTGCTGCTAGTCGATCTGGGAAAACCTGAGTCCTACAGCCAGATACACGTGCCGGGGGCGATGTACCTGGACTATCCTTTGCTGTTGGCCGGCACCAAACCAGCGTCGGGCCTGTTGCCGCCAGAGGAACGACTGGCCCACCTGGCTGGGATGTTGAAACTTGACTCCGCCTCCCGAGTGGTAGCCTATGACGACGAAGGCGGCGGCCGGGCCGCGCGACTTGCGTGGACATTGCATTACCTGGGCTACCAGAGCATACAGGTCTTGAACGGGGGAATTCATGCCTGGAATAACGAGGGTCACCCAGTGAGTGAAGATCCGGTTTTTTTGGATAACAGGCAAACTCTGCCGGTGGCCTCACACGATCCCACGGTACTCGCTACCCGCGCATATGTGCTCGAGCACCTGGATGACGATGGGGTCGTACTGCTGGATGCCAGAACCCCAGAGGAATATGCTGGAACCAAGGCTTATGCGGCGCGCGGTGGCCATATCCCCGGCGCCAAAAACATTAACTGGCAAGACACCATGGACCCTGATCGCAACCTAAGACTGAAAGGCGCTTCTCAACTGCAAGACATGCTGACCCTGCGAGGAATAGATCCCCGGCAAGAGGTCATTACCTACTGCCAGACCCATCACCGCTCGGCCCATGCCTGGATGATGCTCAAATCGCTGGGATTTACCCGGGTGCGAGGCTATGCGGGCTCGTGGTCCGAGTGGGGCAACGACCCCGCCTTACCAGTCGAACAAGGAGGTTCGTAATGATAGTCATCCTGCGACCCGACAGTCCGATCAGCACTGCCGAAGGTAAGGCGGTGATGGATTACCTTTCTGCCAAGCCCGGGATTACCCCACATAGCCACAGTATCACCGGCACTGGCCGTACACTCACCGAGATCTACGTGGTCGGTGATGTTGCCGGCCTGGACCAGGCCGAGATCGAAAGCCTCCCCGGGGTTGAGAAAGTGGTTCGGGTCTCGCGTGAATACCGCGTGATCGGACGCCACACCGGAGACGTGCGCGCCTCGGGGTTCACCTATAACGACGTGCGCTTTGATCAGCAATCATTGCATGTCTTTGCAGGGCTTTGCGCGGTAGACGATCCAGTCAATGTCGAGACGATGATGCGAGCCCTGCGCGACAACGGTCAGGTCTGTACCCGCATGGGCGCATACAAGCCCCGCACCAACCCCTACTCCTTTCAGGGGCATGGCGCCCGCTGCCTGCCATGGGTGTTTGAGCTCGCCGGCAAATACGGTATCCGGGTAATCGCCATGGAGGTAACCCACGACTCACACGTACGGGAGATTCTTCAGGTGCTTGAGGAGACCGGTCACCCGACCGGGGTGATGCTGCAAATCGGTACCCGCAATACACAAAACTTTGAACTACTCAAAGAAGTTGGTCGCCAACAGGAGTTACCGGTACTGCTGAAACGCGGCTTTGGTATCACCCTTGACGAATCACTGAACGCCGCTGAATACCTTGCCAGCGAAGGCAACCGCAATATCATTTTCTGTCTGCGCGGCATGAAAACTAACATGGGCGACCCGCACCGCAACCTGGTCGATTTCTGCCATGTGCCGGTGGTGCGTCACCTGACCCACTTGCCCGTGTGTATCGACCCATCACATTCAGTAGGGAGTCGTAACGCCGGACCCGATGGTATCCTGGACGTCATGCATGCGACTGCGCAGGGTGTGGTTGCGGGCGCCAACATGATACTCGCCGATTTTCACCCTAAACCTGAAGAAGCTCTGGTCGACGGACCCCAGGCCCTGCATATGGATGAACTGACCTGGTTTCTCGAGGATATTGGTATCGCGCGCCAGGCCTATGAGGCCCGACTCGCACGGGCGCAACGGCAAAACTGAATCATTGGCTACAGGCCCGGTCCGCGTTCATGAGTGAGAAAGAAAAAGTTCTTCGCAGTGAGGATGAATGGCGCACACGACTGAGCGCCCAGCAATACCAGGTTTGTCGCGCCCATGGCACCGAACCCCCTTTCAGCGGTGAGTACAATGACTACAAGATGCCAGGCAACTACCACTGCATCTGCTGTGGTGCGCTGCTGTTCGATTCACAACACAAGTACGACTCGGGTTCGGGCTGGCCAAGTTTCTGGCAGCCAGCTCCCGGAGCGAATGTCGGCCAGCACACCGATGCGAGCCTTGGCATGATCCGTACCGAAGTGCTGTGCGGGTGCTGCGATGCTCATCTCGGCCATGTATTCAATGATGGACCAGTACCAACTGGGGAGCGTTATTGCATCAATTCGGTTGCGCTTGAGTTTAAGCAAAAACCAGATGACTCCGGCTGAAACACGCGCTCATACTTAGCCTTGGCGGGAGCGGATGCGCGGAATCTGCAGATTCTCACCCGCACGCGGAGGCCCTGCACGTAAACCCGGATTAAAACGGGTGATTACCCAGATCGGCAATTCAAACTCGTGAGCCAGCGCCCACAAGCTGTCTCCGGGACGTACAGTATAGGCTTCAGTGCCTGTCACCTCAAAGTTCTCCTTGAACTCCTCGACAAGCACTCGGTGATATTCTTCCCGGTGACGCTCAAAGGCGTGTTGCTGATCCGACCCAGTCACCGGCAGCAGCAGCGCATCTCCACTTGCCAGCACCCGTGTCGAATCATAACCATTCAGCTCGCGCAGCTTCTTCACCCCACCCAGGCGTAACCAATCAGAGTAATGGCCCAGCGTCTCCTCGGGCTCGATGTTGATGCGGTACACCGTTTTGCCATTGACCCCAGCGGTTTGTACGGACAGATCAACTGGTCGGTCCAGCGGGCTCACGGAACCCTCCCGTTGCGCCAAGGTCGGTGCCGGGCCAAGCGGCCCATCGCTTAGGTCAATTGCACCGAGCGGCGAGGCCGAACTGTTAACACCTGAGTTCTGCGAAATCTGCGGCCAGTCAGAATCGGTAACTCCTTCATTTACAATGATCTCCTTGGCACCTGTTTTCGTGACCGACTTTGCAACATCCCCGGGCAAAGGCGCTGCCGAAGCCAGCATTACTGGGTCGGCTACGCTGGCCGTATCAGCCTTAGTTTCTACAGGCTTTTGGCCAGGCATTTTCAACTTGTCACCCGACGCAATCAATGCGCTAACCTTGAGGTTATTAAACGCAAGCAGGCGGTTGCAGTCGATGTCATGCGCTTTGGCAATAGCGCAAACCGTATCACCGGCGGTGACGATGTACTCAAAGGATTTCTGCCGGGTAGCATCACCCACGGGAGTCGCAGCAGCGATTGAGCGGGCCACCGCGACCGGAACGCCCGTAACCTGCAAGATCTGTCCCGGTCGAATGATCGCATCGGCGCCCAACGCATTGTCGAAGATTAATCGCCGGCATGAGATCTCCAATCGGGCCGCGATGCGACAGGCGCTGTCGCCTGCTACCACCTTATAGGCAATGCTGATACGGGGCACATCTGCCGAAGCGGGCTTCTTCACTGAGGTGGATTTGGCCCCTGTCGGATCAGGAATTGTCAGCGTCTGGCCAGGATGAATCAGATCACCACCTGCCAGACCATTTGCCGTTAACAATGCGGCGCAGTCAATACCGTGGCGGTTAGCGATACTACAAACGCTGTCACCTTTGCCTACGGTATAGCGCCCACCCGGCGGACGCTTCAGCGTACCTGGGATCAGCAGTTGGGAGCCTACCGCAAGGACCGAGCCTCGGTGTAACCCGTTTGCCGCCAGCAGGTCATCGCAATCGGTTCCAAAACGCTGGGCCACTGCGCACACGCTGTCACCTGGGCGTACCACGTAGGCCCCTCGCTGCGCCACCATGCTGCGCGGTCGGCCAGCCGGCGGTACCTGCAGTTTCTGACCAGCACGGATAACCGCTTTTGAGCCAAGGCCGTTAAGCGCAATCAGCTCAGAACAACCGGTTCGAAAGGCGGCTGCGATGCCACAAGCAGTATCACCCGAGCGTACCGTGTATTGTAAAGTACCACTGCTGCGGGTTTCTGATGGCATCATACGCAACCGCGCCACGTGGTTAGCCCAACTGCCCGAGCGCGGTGGTAAGCGCAAGCGGTAGCCATTGGGAATAAAACGCCAACCATGCCAGACAAAACGGGTCAACGCCGGGTTTAGCGATTTCAGTTGCGCCTCACTGAGACCAAATACACTCTGGATTCGCGCAATAGACACCGGCCTTTTAAGTTTCAAGGTACGGTAAGTCAAGGGTCGACCCGGCTGAATGTCTCCAAAAAAACGCTTGGCGTTGCGGGCCACATGTCGAGCCGCCAGAAACCCTGCATAAAAATTCTTCACTGCCACCTGAAACTTGCTCGAGCGATAACGGTTAATCACCCGGATGTAATCAGGTCCGAGCTTTTTGATCGCTCGGCGCATACCATTAACACCATAGTTATACGAGGTGATCACAAATGGGCCCAGCGCACTATCAGTTACCCTCGAATCCTTGGCTTGCGCTGCCACCGTCAGAGTCTTGCGGGCATCCTTGAGATAACGCACTGCAGCCCGGCTTGCTGCCTCAGGGTCCAGACGCTCGTCGACCGTGGCATCCAGTTCCAGCCCGAGCGTGCGGCCAGTAGCGGGCATAATCTGCCACAGCCCGGCAGCGCCAACCCGCGAGTAGGCCTTAGGGTTATAGGATGACTCCACAAACGGCAGGTACTGAATATCGCTAGGCAGGCGGGCATCTTTAAGAACCCGGCGCACCAGCGGGCCATAGGTGCCAAAGCGTCGCAATGCAGCCTGAAAACCATCACGGTTGCCAGACTGACAGCGGATATTTGTTGCCGCCTCACGAATCTCAGCCGGTGAGCGATCTGGAAACAAAGACAACAGATGCTTACCGTAGGCGCTGCTGACCCGGTAGTTACGCTCTAACTGGCGGGCAAGGTTATGCATCTCCCCAGCAACACGCTTTTTCTGGTCCTTGATAAAAGGTGTATTGCCCTTGCGTCCACAGGCACGCCCCTTGAACACCTTGTAGACACGGTGCGGGGCACGCGCATCATGCAATACCGAATCCTGACTGTTCCAGCGGCTGTAGATATCGATCCAGAAATTCACCCGGTTCTGCAATTCGCGCGGGCAGGGAAAAGTCGTACTGCACTGCATGGTGTGCTGCTTAACCCGAACGAAAGCACGCACCGGCGGCGATGCCAGAAGACCTGTGCCGAACGCACAGATCATCAGATACAGTATTCCCCGGTTCAGCCGATCAGGCATATTTTTTTCTGGGTCGAGGTGGTGGCAGGTTCGCGAAACCCTCAAAAGGGCCGTACTCGAACCTAGGGGCGCTTTCCAGGGCCCTATGCTATCAATTTGCGCCGCGATCGGGAATGCCCTGGGTACGCGCAGGGCTTTTTCAGTCAAAAAATAGGCGCCTTTGCTACACTTGCATCCATTGAGATCTACCTGCCTTGGGTCTAAGGCCTGTATCAGCCCCAGCCATGACACACATATCAACCAGCCATATCACTGCCAGCGTAGCAAACGCACTGCAGTACATTTCTTACTATCATCCACCGGACTTTATCGAGTCCATGTCTCGGGCTTACGAGCGTGAGGCTTCGGAATCTGCAAAGAATGCGATCGGACAGATACTGATCAACTCGCGCATGGCTGCCGAAGGCCACAGGCCGATCTGCCAGGATACCGGGATCGTCGTTGTATTCATCAAAATTGGCCAGTCGGTGGTTATTGATGGTGACATCTCTTTGCAGAACGCAATCGATCAAGGCGTACGCCAGGCCTACACCGACCCCGACAATCCACTGCGAGCTTCAGTGGTATCCCCGCCAATAGGTGAAAGACGAAATACCGGAGACAATACCCCTGCCGTGGTGCATATCGAGATAGTGACCGGTGACACACTTGAGATAACGGTTGCGGCCAAAGGGGGTGGTTCGGAGAACAAGGCGCGCCTGGGCATGCTTAACCCCAGCGATGACCTGACGCAGTGGGTAACCGATACCCTGCCTGGTATGGGCGCCGGCTGGTGTCCACCGGGTATCCTGGGTCTGGGTATTGGCGGTACCCCGGAAAAAGCACTGCTGCTCGCCAAGGAATCGCTGATGGCGCCCATCGATATCGACCAGATCATCGCAGATGGACCCAAGAACCCCATTGAGCAGTTACGCCTTAATATTTATGAGTCGGTCAACCGTCTGGGTATTGGAGCGCAGGGGCTCGGTGGACTAACCACGGTGCTGGACGTCAAGATTCTGGAGCACCCAACGCATGCCGCCTCACTGCCGGTAGCGATGATTCCCAATTGCGCGGCAACCCGACATATCCACTTCACTCTGGATGGCAGTGGGCCGGCAAAGTTACCCACGGTTGACCTGGCAAACTGGCCACAGATCGCCGCACAAACTGGCGGACGGCGAGTTAACCTGGATACACTGACCCCAGAGGATTACCGATCCTGGCGTATCGGTGAAAATCTGCTGCTGAGCGGACATATCCTGACCGGGCGTGACGCCGCTCACAAGCGGATCGTAGACCGTATTCAAAGTGGTGAAGCGCTGCCTGAAGGCGTGGATCTTAATGGCCGGTTCATCTATTACGTTGGGCCAGTGGACCCGGTAGGTGATGAAGTCGTTGGCCCGGCCGGACCGACGACCTCCACCCGGATGGATAAGTTTACCGATACCCTGCTGGAACATACCGGCCTCGCTGGGATGATCGGCAAGGCCGAGCGCGGAGCGGCTGCGATAGAGGCAATTCGCCGCCATGGCAGCGTCTATCTGATTGCGGTGGGCGGCGCGGCCTACCTGGTTTCTCGCGCCATCCAGGCATCGCGGGTCGTGGCTTTTGAAGATCTGGGAATGGAGGCTATCTATGAGTTCGAAATCAAAGATATGCCCGTAACGGTCGCAGTCGATAGTACCGGCGCCTCGGTACATCAGGAAGGGCCCCGTCTATGGCGCAAGAAAATTGAATCGTTTCCGGTACGTGTCGCCTGATAGCAGACTAAATAAAAACACCATGCTCGCCCGACCTCGCCTTTTTACCTGCTGTGCCGCAATACTCCTGGCACTGCTCTTATCCGGGCCTATCCATGCCAAGGAAAACAACCAAGGCACGTTTATGGGGGCGATGGATACGACACATCCCACCTGGTTTAAGGAGAGTTTTCTAGATTTCGAAGAGGATATCGCCCAGGCCGCAGCCGAAGGTAAGCGCCTGGTGCTGTATTTCTGGCAAACGGGCTGCCCCTACTGCAACGCCCTGGTCGAGCACAATTTCACCCAGCGTGATATCACCCAGACGATGCGTGAGGATTTTGACCTGGTAGCGATCAATATGTGGGGTGATCGCGAAATCGTCCAGGTCGGTGGGCGAGAATTTAGCGAGAAAACTCTCGCGGGCGCACTCAAGGTGCAATACACCCCGACGTTGCTGTTCTTCGATGAGACGCGCAAGGTCATACTGCGCCTAAACGGCTATTATCCGCCGGACGATTTTCGTAAAGCGCTGGCGTATGCAGGTAACCAAGGAGAGAAGCGCGGCACCTTCGCTGACTACCTGGCAAACCAGGCAGGCAGTTCGGCCGACACTGCCCTGCACACTGAAGAATTTTTTGAAGCACCGCCTTATGACCTGTCGCTACAAAGCGGGCGGGCGCTGGCCGTCTATTTCGAACAGGGTCAATGTCGTGAGTGCGACACACTGCACCAGCAACTGCTGTCACAACCGATTGTGCGCACCCAGGCCAAGAAGATGCGCGCGGTGCAGCTTGACATATTGTCCGACACGCTCTTGATCACGCCGGATGGACGCAAGCTGAGTGCACGGGCATTTGCCCATGAACTGAATGTGCAATTCGCGCCCACGGTGGTATTCTTTAACGCCAAGGGCGTCGAGGTAATGCGCCTTGATGGGGCCTTTCGCACTTTTCACACCCAAGGCATTATGCGCTACGTCAACGACCGCGCTTATGAGCATGAACCCAGTTTCCAACGCTACCTGGGAGCATATGTGGAACACTTGCAAGAGCAAGGTTTCGATGTTGATATTTGGAGTTACGATCAATCGGTCAGCCGCAACGGACAGCCCGTGCTGATCGACTGACAATCCACACCGCCCAGTAGCAACTGTATTTATGAGGCCTCCTGATTACATCCGTGAGGATTTCTCACGCGAGCCGTTGGATCCGGCTTTGCTCGCGAGTGAGCCCATGACACAGTTCGAGTCGTGGTTTTCAGAAGCCTGCACCGTTGATCCAGAAGCGCCCAATGCCCTCAGTCTAGCCACTGCCTCTTCAGCAGGACGGCCGAGTGTGCGCACGGTGTTGCTCAAACTCTACGATGAATCCGGCTTTATCTTCTTCACAAACTATGGCAGCCGCAAGGGTCGCGATCTCAGCGAGAACCCCTTCGGCTCAATGCTGTTTCCATGGACCCGCCAGGGGCGCCAGGTCATTGCCAATGGCCCGGTCACTCGTATCTCAAGCGCCGAGTCACTGAAATACTTCCTAAGCCGCAGCCGTGGCAGTCAGTTAGGCGCCTGGACATCGGCCCAAAGCAGCGTGATTTCAGCGCGATCCGTGCTCGAATCCAAGCTGTATGAAATAAAAAACAAATTCTCCCACGGAGAAGTACCGCTTCCCAGTTTCTGGGGAGGCTACCGACTGAAGCCAGAAACAGTTGAATTCTGGCAGGGCCAGGCTGACCGCATGCACGATCGCTTCCTCTACAGCCGCGACACCAGCGGACACTGGCAGGTAGAACGTCTCGCGCCTTAGCGTTTTCTGACTACACGAGTCAATATCAGTCGTGTGAGCTGACTGTCACGATCTTGAGAGTCAGGCTGACTCGATCGCACCCATGTCTTCTGCCGGTAAGCGCACCGGAAATTGTGCACGAATAGCCTCATCAAGAGCTGTCGGGATATGTACCGGTCGAGGAGCGCCAAGAATCTGTGCCACTCGTTCACGGGCATTTTCCAGCAGGTCTGGGCGACCTTTCTCGTTCCACTCCTTGGGACTCAGACGATCACTCACCTCGGGGTACACGTAATCGCGCTGCATTAACGACCTAGTCTGACTGTGCCCCAGAAAATGGCTTGGCCCTCCAATACAGACCTCCCGAATCGCATCAATCGATAGTGACTCGTCGGTCACCTCAATGCCACGAATGGTACGGTTGATGGCACCAAGCATATCGTTGTCAATAACGTAGCTCTCAAGGCAACAACCCAACAGGCTGGCGTGCATGCCAGCAGCCTCGTAGACCAGATTAGTACCGCTGTGTCCGGCCAGCACGTTGGTGTAGGCCTTCTCGTAACCGGACTGTGCATCTGGCAGCTTGGCATCGGCCATGCCTGCGGCAATGCCTGTGGGCAGATCATAGTAGCGCCCCATCTGGCCGCAGGCCGCCATCAGCACTGCCTGCTCACCACTGCCACCACTCATCGCCCCCGTGCGTAGATCAGAGACGAAAGGCCAGGTGCCAAAAATGCAAGGATGGCCCGGCTGAAGTAAATTGACATAAACCAGCCCCCCCAGCACTTCAGCAACTTCCTGCACCACGGCACCCGCCAGCGCCGCAGGACTGGTAGCGCCAGCCTGGCCAGCTGCCAGCAGCAATACGGGCATCCCGTGACGTATGCAGGCTTCCAGCACCCGGCAGGCGTCTTCAGCAAAACGCATTGGCGGAACAACGAAACAGCATGAACAACTGACAAAGGGTCGCTCGCGCCATGCCTGCTCGCTGCCAGCAATCATCCTCAGCATTTCCATAGTCTGGTCAACATGCGCGGGATCCACAAAACTGGTACCCACATGTTTGCGGGTGCCGGCAACCGCCGCGTAACATGTATTGAGATCCATCTCGGCCGGGTCTTCAATATCGCGCAACACCATGGGCCGCTGAAAAAAATGAATATGCTCCATCTCGTCAACAATGCGCGCAGCATCGTATAGGTCCTGGGCTGTGGATTCGCGGTACTCGCACTTGACCGTATCGACCACGTGCACGGCCGCACCCGCGGTACCGAAATAGGTACGGCTGCCGCTTAGGTCCAGATCGAAACGGGGATCCTGCCCATATAGCGTGATATTGCGCGCGCAGCGAGCTAAGGTATCTTCGATTAGCGAGCGGGGAAAAAGTAACCGGCCATCATCCGTTAACGAACCGCCGGCCCGAGTCACCAGTTCGACACAGGAGGGTAAGGCATTGGCAAAACCGATGGTCTCAAGGGTCTCGAGCGCCGCTTCGTGGATACGGCTGACCTCATCCTGAGTTAGCGGCTGATAGCGCCCGCCAGACAGTCCGGGGCGTACTGGTTTTTCATCTTCCGGTACCGGTGTCGCACGTAACGCCTGTCGTGCTGTCCTACCACCCATCCGGCTGGACTTTCCTGTCATCTTTGCCCCCTGCTACCCGGCTCGATGCATCCTACTTTTAATCGGAACGCTCGATCTGACGGCCACGTTTGTCTGCATGCAGCAACGTGGTCACCATTTCATTCTCCCTGAGCATGACCCGTTGATACGTCGGCAATACTTCAAAACCGGACTGCGCTCCGGGCTCCACAATACCCCCACTCAGGAGTATGCCACTGTGGCCTGCATTCATAGCCAAGCGTATCGTCGCGGCATTGTAGTCGCCGTTTCCCCCGAAGGGAACCGAGAAAATAGAAGTTTTCTGTATCTTGGAAAAGTTGTTCAGAAAGCGTCAGTTCTCATCGATTTCGCGCCACTGCTCAGCTTCGTTTAGCGATGCCATCACGTAATGGTTAAGGCTGTGACTGCCATAGCTCAACAGCGGATGAGCGAGCAATCCCGCACTGGCGGGCGTATAGATTCTCTGAAGATCGGCTGGCAACTCGATTTCCGTGAGGAAATCATCTAAAGCATTCTCAACCACACGACTGTTGTTCCGCGGATCTTTGGTATAGCGATAAAAGGGCTGATCAGGGTCGCGAAAGAATTTGTCGGAGTGACGATGCTCAAAATCCGCTACCCGATGGGTATTGATAATAAAACGTATCTTGTCCCGCCAGAAAATACCGCCGTCCATGAAGGCGCGGTTAACAAAAATCGTAAGCGGTATCTGCAGCGCTTCGAACACACCCAGTGCCTCATCGGTAATACAGCAATACCCGTCATCCGCGGTAACAGTGGCTAACCCAGTACGATCTTGCGCCATGCAATATTCATCGAGCGGCAAAAATCGAAAATAACGGGAAAGCGTTTCTAACTGGCGGAACAGGAGTCCAGGCGCCACATTGTGCAGGCTTTGCGCAAGCGCGGCTGGTGGGGAACTGAAAGTGCCGTAGTAAAGCAACACTATGCCCGCACGCTTTGCCAGCCCCTCTAATGTCTGCTGCTCGGCCTCATCAGCGTCTATCATCCTCCAAGCCGATCGAATGTTGCCCTACGCGAGCCCAGTAGCTACAGGCTAAACTACGAGGACTATTTCAGGCAAAACAAAAATGTCAGTCTCAACTACTCAATTTCACCTGGGCGCGC
>CAJWEF010000055.1 GCA_913031305.1 uncultured Acidiferrobacteraceae bacterium | reverse complement strand
GACATCCATGCTGGATGATTTTCTGATTCGAGCAGCGCTCGCAGGGATCGGGCTGGCGCTTGCGGCTGGGCCGCTGGGCTGTTTTGTGGTCTGGCGGCGCATGGCCTATTTCGGTGATGCCACGGCGCATGCTGCAATCCTTGGTGTTGCATTGTCGCTGGCTTTCTCTTTGTCGTTATTTGTCGGGGTGCTGGTCGCAGCACTCGCAATGTCGCTGGGGGTGCTGGCGCTGGCCGGTCGGATCTACACTATGGATACTCTCTTAGGTGTAGCGGCGCACGGTGCATTGGCGCTTGGTCTTGTGGCAGTGTCATTTCTCCCTGGGGTAAGAGTCGATCTGATGGCCTATCTTTTTGGCGATATTCTTGCCGTCAGCCAACTAGATCTTGCGGTAATCTGGATTGGGGCGGTAGTGGTGCTGATCCTGCTGAGGCTTCGCTGGCAGGCTTTACTGTTAGTGACGCTGAATACCGATCTGGCTGCTGCCCGTGGCTACGACGCCCGGCGTGAACAACTTATACTGACGCTGGCCCTCGCAGTGCTGGTTGCGGTGGCAATCAAGATCGTTGGTGCATTATTGATTACCGCCATGTTGATCATACCGGCCGCTGCCGCACGCTCAATGTCGCGCACCCCTGAATCTATGGCTGTGATCGCTGCCATTGTCGGTCTTTGTTCAATTATTAGCGGTCTGAGCGCTTCTTTTTACTGGAATACCCCGACTGGCCCGACCATGATCGTAGCGGCGATCGTATTATTTTTACTCGCCAGCCTTTGGTCGGTGGTGAATCGGGGTCGATAAGCGCGTCTACCGATGACCCATCGAACCTCAATGAATGAATTCTCGTCGGGGCATCAAGTCATTGGCGCTGCCGCGACGAGACTCGAGCAAATACTTAAACAGTCTCTTGCGCTGCGTGGTTGGGCATCTTTGGGAGTGTGTGGCGGCAGGACAGCGACCGCCTTGTTTCCGGTTCTTTCGCAGTGTCATTTGGACTGGGCCAATGTGCATATCTTTCTAGTGGATGAGCGTTGGGTGTCGATAGATGATGACGATAGCAATGAGAGGCTGGTTCGGAGTCTGTTACTGCAAGGCCCTGCAGCAGCCGCTCGTTTTTGCGGTCTAAAGACAAAGCACACTACCGCAAAGAATGCCTTGAGCGAGGTTGAACAGCGTTTGGTTGGCCTTGGAGTTCCTTTCGATGTGGTTTTTCTTGGGATGGGTAATGATGGTCATATCGCATCGTTGTTTCCCGGTGGCCGCGAAAACGAGGAATGCGCACGACTTGTAGCGGCGAGTACAGCCCCGGTTCAACCCGTTGAGCGGATCAGCCTTAGTCCGGGCGCTCTCGGCCAAGCGAGGCATATTGTTCTTCCAGTAATTGGTGCGGCTAAGCGGGCCGTGCTCGATAAAGCCTTAACCCCCGGTCCGGTTAGCAGGTTTCCGGTGCGCCACGTACTGACCAGCCAATCTGCATCTTGTGAGTTATTTCTCGCGCTTTGATCATAGCTATGGACTGGCTCACGCTTGGTTAGAATCCGCTTAGGCCAAGACTCTACGTGGTTTGGGACTCAAAACCGGGCACACAGCAAGGGGAGACGTTGTGCCGATACCGTTAGTAGATCCTAAAACGAAGAGCTTTGAAAACGCCCACCGATCATTTTGCTGGCAGGTGCCTGGGGGCTTTAATATGGCCGGGGCGGTCTGCGATAGACACGCCGGAAAACCCAGCGCCACGGCACTTTTGTGTGAGACCAGTGCAGGTCAAACGGCACGCTACACTTTTCGTGATCTTCGTTTACTTTCCAACCGCCTTGCCAATGCGTTTCAGAGCTCTGGAGTTCAGACAGGAGACCCGGTCGCCATTATTTTGCCTCAACGGGTTGAAACCGGTTTGTGTCATCTTGCGGCGTGGAAGATTGGTGCGGTTTCGCTTCCTTTGTCGGTTCTATTTGGAACAGACGCGTTGCAGTATCGACTGCAGGACAGCGGCGCCCGAATCGTGATTTGCTCAAAAGTGGGACTTGATCGCGTTCAGTCCTTACGCGCTGAGTTGCCTGGTCTGGATACCGTAATAAATTGTGACCACCCGAAGGCGGGGTTTTGGCCTTTATTAAACCGCGGCGCTGATGCTTTCGAGACGATCAAAAGCGCCGCTGATGACCCGGCCCTCATCATTTTTACCTCGGGGACTACCGGGCCCCCTAAGGGGGCGGTAATCGCTCATCGGTGTCTGTTGGGTAACCTGTCTGGTTTTGAGATGTCGCACAATTTCTTCCCTCAGGCTGATGATCTGATGTGGACGCCTGCAGACTGGGCCTGGACAGGTGGACTGCTCGACGCACTGATCCCGGCATGGTTTTATGGCAAGCCCGTGCTGGGCTATGACGGCGGTCGGTTTGATGCCGAAAAAGCCCGGATGAGCTGCGCGGTGAAATTGTCAAGGCGTTCATCGTGCTGGCACAGGATCACGCCCCGTCGGACGCTTTGCGACAGGATATACAGGATGCGGTTCGGCGCGATCTCGCCGCCTACGAGTATCCACGCGAGATTGAGTTTGTCAGTGAATTACCGATGACCACCACCGGAAAAGTACGCCGGATCGAGTTACGGCAACTTGAACGCGATAAAAAAGGGGCGTTCCTGATAGTTTCAGCTTAGTTGTTGCTGGGCAGCATCCGGCCAAGTGGTCGTCCGCCTAGCAGGTGCATGTGCAGGTGTAAGACCTCCTGATTAGCGTGCCGGCCGCAGTTCACCAGCAGCCGGTAGCCATCGCTGTCAATCCCTTCGGTCTGGGCAAGGCCTTTGGCGACAATAAACATGTGGCCCAGCGTTGCTTCATCCTCGGCGGACACATCGTTGACGGTGGGGATTACGTGGTTGGGCACGATCAGGATGTGGGTCGGAGCCTGGGGGTGAATATCACGAAAGGCCGTGACCCGGTCGTCCTGGAATACGATATCGGCCTTTATTTCTCCCTCGACGATCTTGCTGAACAGGGTTTCTTCTTCCATTTGGTTTTATGCTCCTTGGTGGGGTGAAAGCGCAATCAACTCAATACCCCCAGGGTGAAATCACAGTAGGGGGCAGTCTGACCGTGCTTAGCTGTCGCGACGGCGTTAAAATTAGCCCTTTGTTATTGCCGAACCCGATTCTGGTCTTTTCTGCAGAAAATGAAAGGAGAATTACGAAAGATGTCTTTTAGGGCTTTCAGGATACACCAACAGGAAAAAGCCGTCAGTGCAGGCTTTGAACAGATGCAGGTCGATGATCTGACCGCGGGCGATGTCGTCGTCCGCGTCGCTTTCTCGGGAATCAATTTCAAGGATGCGCTGGCCGCGACCGGAACGGCAAAGATTCTGAGGGCTCCGTCACTCAATGGCGGCATTGATTTTTCCGGCATTGTTGAAAGTTCGCAAAACCCATCCTTTAACGAGGGCGACTCAGTACTGGTCTGTGGCAGTAGCCTTTCCGAGACTCGCGATGGGGGTTATGCCGAGATGGCGCGGGTACCAGCCGATTGCGTGGTCCCGTTGCCGGATGGCCTTGAGCTACGTGATGCAATGGCTATTGGCACGGCGGGGTTTACGGCAGCGTTGGTAATGATCCGCCTGGAACGCAATGGCCAAAGTCCCGAGCAGGGGCCTATGATCGTCACTGGAGCTACCGGTGGCGTCGGCAGTATTATGATCGATATGCTCGCCGCCAAAGGCTTCGAAGTGGTTGCTTTGACCGGGAAGTCTGATCAGCATGATTACCTGAGACAACTAGGGGCATCGGATTTTATAGATCGACACAGCTTCGAGATGGGTGGCCGACCGCTGGAAAAAGGTCTGTGGGGCGGGGCGGTGGATAACGTCGGCGGCGATACCTTGGGTTGGCTGACCCGTACTGTCAGGCCTTGGGGTAATATTGCATCTATTGGTAACGCCAGCGGCATAAAGTTGGAGACGACTGTCCTGCCGTTTATCCTGCGCGGCGTCTCACTGCTGGGCATCAATTCGATCGAAATGCCGACATCCCTTCGTAATCTGACTTGGCAGCGGTTGGGGGGTGACCTGAAGCCGGCACATTTGAATTTGATCGCGCCAAGAACTATCTCATTCGATGAACTGCCTGGGGCTTTTGATGACTATCTGGCAAGTACTGTGACAGGGCGCACCGTGGTTAGGATTGGACGTTGACGGCAGCCCAAGACGAGCGCTCAGAGGAGGCCTCGCGCCAGGATTACCTCTACTGGCAGCAGATCACGACCCGTTGGGCAGATAATGATGTCTATGGGCACGTAAATAACGCGGTCTATTTCAACTATATAGACAGTGTAGTGAACCAGTTTCTGATTGAAAACAGTTTGCTGGATATCAAAGATAGTCCAACGATCGGTCTGGTGGTGCAATCGCAATGTCGGTTTTTCCACCCACTGGCGTACCCGGGGCAGGTCGACTGTGGCTTGCGGGTCCGGCATTTGGGCACCACCAGCGTAGGCTACGAGGTGGGGATGTTCGCCGAAGGTTTTGAGGCGGCTGCCGCTATTGGCGGCTTCACGCATGTGTTCGTTGATCGGCAGCAGCGCCGGCCGTGCCCGGTTCCGGACCGGGTCCGCAAGGCGCTGCAGGCACTGGCTTGACCTACGGAGTAATAAGAACTGATGTATCGGAAAAAAATGAGTGGCTCGGCCTTTCGCAAAGCGTCACATAAAGCGGTAACGCTGCTTGGTATGTCTGGGTCTGGCAAGACCATGCTGGCATCCAAACTACCGCGGCACAACTGGTTTCATTATTCCGGGGATTACCGTATCGGCACTCGTTATATGGGTGAGCCAATCCTCGATAACGTCAAACGCGAAGCCATGAAGGTGCCGTTTCTGGCAGACCTGCTACGCTCGGATTCCATTTACCTGTGTCACAACATCACGATCAATAATCTGGCTCCAATCGCAACATTCCTGGGAATGATCGGGAATCCTTCGTTGGGGGGGCTTTCGGTCGCTGAATTTAAGCGCCGACAGAGCCTGCATCGTGATGCAGAGATCGCGGCGATGATGGATGTACGCGAGTTCATTGGCAAGGCGCAGGAGACTTACGGCTACCCTAATTTCATCAATGACGCCGGCGGCAGCCTCTGTGAGCTCGACGAGCCCTCGGTGCTTCGACAATTAGCCGAAGATACCCTGATCCTTTATCTCAAGCCGCCAGAGGCGATGCTCGCTAAGATTATTGAACGCTCGTTGCTTGATCCCAAGCCTATGTACTATCAGAGCAGTTTTCTCGACCGGGTGTTACCGGAGTATCTTGCGGAAAAAGGCCTTAACTCGGCGGATGAGATTGTACCCAACGACTTTTTTTGTTGGATATTTCCTCGACTGGTCGAGCATCGTCTGCCGCGGTACCAGACTATTGCTGATGAGTACGGCGTCGTTCTGGAGGCTGACCGGATTGATGGCATTCGTGGCGAGGCCGATTTTATTGAGCTGATCTGCGAGGCTCTGGGTTAACGGTGCCGATTGTCGCTAATTCGGATTTGCCCAGCTTCGAGCGTTTTCGGCGCGAGGGTGGCGAAGTGCTTAGCGCGGGCCGGGCCGGGTCACAGGATATCCGGGAACTACATATTGGGTTGATGAATAACATGCCCGACGCAGCACTTGAATCGACAGAGCGGCAGTTCTTACGCCTCATCGGCGGCTGTAACCGCATTGCTCAGTTCTATGTCTATCCGTTTTCCCCACCACAGGTTCCACGTACAGATCAGGCTCAGGCACATATTGAAAAGTACTACCATGATTTCGACCAACTAAAGGAGGAAGGGCTTGATGCCTTGATTGTTACTGGAGCCAATCCGGTTTGCGCACACCTGCCGGACGAAAGTTTCTGGGAGCCGATGTGCGAAACCCTGGATTGGGCCGTACAGAACGTGACCTCTACCTTGTGCGCCTGTCTTGCAACTCATGCGGCGTTTCTGCATTTTCACAATATAGAACGCCAGCCGTTGGCAGCCAAGCGCTGGGGTGTATTCAGTCACCGGGTTGTGCTGGAGCATCCGTTGGTGCGTAACGTCAACACACGATTTAATGTACCCCACTCGCGCTGGAATGAGATTACCGCAGAGCAAATCACGCAGGCATCACAACTGGTGTTGGTTGAGAGCGAAGAGGCTGGGATACACCTGGCAACCAGTGCTGATGGGCTACGCCTGGTTTTTTTTCAGGGGCACCCTGAATACGATGACTTCAGTCTGCTTAAGGAGTACAAGCGAGAGGTCAACCGCTTTCTGGCCGGTGAGATTGATGACTACCCCCATTACCCGGATCATTATTTCAGCAAGAAGGCTCTTTCTTTGCTGGAGGCTTATCGTGAGTCGGCGATTCGGTCGCGCCAACAAGGCGTCTCTTTCGATGATTTCCCGGAACAGCAAATCCCGGTGGAAAATACCTGGGGCGATACCGGCAAGATGATTTTTAACAACTGGCTTGGCACCGTATACCAGTTGACAGGCCAGGATCGACGAGCGCCCTTCATGCCGGGCATAGACCCTGACGAACCCCTCGCCCAACTGTTTTAGGGCTTTTCCAATCCTTCCTGGCGTGGGCATGGCCCCACTCGATACTCGTTTTCTGTTAAAATTTTCGAAGCGCCGATTTGATGATCAGCTTGCAGGCGCTTAATTAAGTTTGCTAAAGCGTGTGTTTGTTGACCAGCCCGCTCTAGCAATAGCCAGCGCGGGTTTTTTGTTTTCTGTAGAAAATCGCCACTTTCCGGGTTGCCCGCCCCGGGGGAACGAGAGGAGAAAACGGTCATGCCAGGTACTTTGGAAAATCTCCTGTCAGAGCGGGATTGGTTACTGGCCGATGGTGCGACCGGTACCAATTACTTCGCCATGGGGCTGCAATCCGGAGATGCCCCTGAATTGTGGAATATTACCCACCCCGACAAGGTTGCGTATCTGCATCGCGAATTTATAGAGGCGGGCGCCGATATCATTCTGACCAACAGTTTCGGCGGCTCATCTTATCGACTGAAACTGCACCAGGCTCAGGATCGGGTCACAGAACTCAATTGTGCCGCAGCGCAAATAGCCCGGCAGACGGCCGATAATGCCTCTCGGGCGGTGTTGGTCGCTGGCTCCATCGGCCCCACTGGCGAGATCTTCCAGCCGTTAGGAGAACTGGATCCTCAGGACGCGCAGCTTGCTTTTACTGAACAGGCCTGCGCTCTTGCCGACGGTGGCGCCGATATGATCTGGCTGGAAACCATGTCCTCAAAGGAAGAACTACAAGCAGCGGGAGCGGGCGCTGCGCAGTCAGGATTGCCGGTGGTGGCAACTATGACTTTTGATACTAATGGCAGCACTATGATGGGGGTCGGGCCTTCAGAACTGGTTGCTGTTTATCGTGAGAGCGTACCGCGCCTGGCAGCCTTTGGTGCCAACTGCGGCGTAGGCGCGCCGGATCTGGTCGGCACCATTCTCGCTATGAGTCAACACCTGGCAAAAGATGACGTGCTGGTGGCCAAAGCCAATTGCGGAATCCCACAGTTTGTAGATGGCGAGATCCGCTATAGCGGGACACAAGAATTGATGGCCCAGTACGCCCGGCTGGCTCGCGATACCGGGGCAAGAATTATCGGTGGATGTTGCGGCACGACTCCGCAACACCTGGCGGCGATGCGCCAGGCGCTGGAGAATCATCAGCCTCGGCCCGCGCCGGATATTGACAGGGTTGCAGAACTGCTGGGACCAGTCACAGCTGGAGCCCGGGCCGCCTGCTCTCCAGAGCTCTCAAGCACTGGCGCAACTCCACGTCGTGTCAGAGGAAATCGCCGGCGTCGTGGTGCCAGCTAAAACGTTGACGAAAGTGCTATGCTGACGGGGTGAGACATGCGTTTATCATGGATCCCCTTGAGTGGGTTAAGCCCCACAAGGACACCACTTATTTCCTGATGTTGGCTGCGCAGCAGCGGGGTCATGAGGTTTTTTATGTTGATCCGAAGACTTTGGCTCTGGATCACGATCGGGTGGTGGCCAAAGGATGCTCGGTAACGGTATCGGAACGCCACGACAAACCTTTTAGCTCTGGCGCTGAAACTGCGCTGACCCTTGACGGCATGGATGTAGTCTGGATCCGACCGGATCCGCCTTTTGATCGGGGTTATCTCTACGTTACGCTGCTATTGGATTACCTGCCGGGTAATGTGCAGGTGATTAACCGCCCTGCCACCATTCGGGACTGGAATGAAAAACTGGCGGCGCTTCGCTACCCGACGCTGACACCGCGCACTCTGGTATCAAGTGACCCTGTCCAGATCGACGAGTTTGTGCAGCGCCTGGGTCGAATCACCGTAAAGCCGGTTGATGGTTACGGCGGAAAGGGTATTGTGTTTCTGGATAGAGATTCAGTCGATCTTGAAACGCAACTGCACTTAGCAACCCATGAGGGTCGTCACTGGGTCGTAGCTCAGGAGTATCTACCGGCCGCTCGCGATGGCGATAAACGTATCCTGTTGCTGGATGGTGAGCCGTTGGGTGCCATCCTCCGGGTTCACGCCGAGGGTGTCGAGCTCAATAATCTGGATCAAGGTGGTACGGCTCAGCCATGTGCACTGGATGTGCGTGATCGCGAGATCTGCGATGCTCTGCGCGAAGATCTTACCGGGCATGGGGTACGTTTTGCCGGGATTGATGTCATCGGCGGTTTACTCATTGAGGTCAATATTACTAGCCCGACAGGACTGCAGGAAATGAGCCGCTTTGACGGTGAGGCGTATCATCACCAGGTGATCGAGCGCCTTGAGTAGTACTGCTTGCTTAATCGCCTGCTGCCAGACCCTCCCGACGCGGATCTACGCCGCTCAGCAACTGCCCGCCGGGCAAGACTTGAATAAGATGCAGACCGCTATTTAGATCACGAACCCGGGTCTGATGGCCTATTGCCTGTAGTGCAAGGTCGAGAGGGGTAGTGGTTTCAGCAGGTTCAAGGTCGGTTTTTCCGTTGCGGTTGCAAAAATGCGGCATCGAGACGGCCTGTTGGGGGCTCATCCCCCAGTCAAGAACGCCGACCAGGGACTGGGCTACGTAACAGATAATCCGGCTGCCGCCCGGTGAGCCGGTGACAAGAACCGGTTCACCGTGAGAATCAAAAACTATCGTCGGGGCCATTGAACTACGAGGTCGTTTACCGCCTTCGACCCGATTGGCGACTGGCAAGCCCTCGCGCTCTTTAACAAATGAAAAATCGGTGAGCTCATTGTTCAACAGGAAACCGTCAGTCATCAATCGGCTGCCAAACCCGGACTCGATCGTCGTGGTCATCGATACGATATTACCCAGGGTGTCAATAATGCTGAGGTGACTGGTTCCGGCCGGCTCGCTCTGATAGGCCGTTGCATTCGCAATCAGTACCCCGGGCGGTACCCCGGCAGAGGCCTTGCCGATCGAGGAGTCGGCATGGATCATCCGGCTGCGCTCGCTAAGATAGTTTGAATCGAGCAGCCCAACGACCGGAACCGGCACGAAATCGATGTCGGCCATATAGCGGGCCCGGTCAGCGAAGGCGAGACGCGAGGCTTCTAAAATCAGGTGAATACTTTGTAGGCTGGGTCCTAATCGCGGCAAGTCAAAGCGCTCAACCAACCCCAGGATCTGGCCAATAGTCAGTGCACCAGAACTGGGTGGGCCCATGCCACAAACGGAGTAGCTCCGGTAGGGTGCGCAAACCGGGGGCCGCAAAATGGTGCGGTATTGCGCAAGATCTTCGGTCGTCATCAGCGCAGGCAACGCTGAGGTATTTTCGAGGGCTCTTAATAGGCGTAAGGCAATCGGGCCCTGATAAAATGGTCTAATACCTTTTTGCGCTATTTGTCGCAGGGTGTTGGCAAACGCGATGTTTTTGAGGGTAAAGCCCACCGGCAGAGGATCGCCGCTTGCAGTAAAGAAGTACCCCCGAGCTGGAGCAAACTTGAGCAGTCCCCGGTCGGCCGCACTTGCAATGGACTGTGCCAGTCGTGGCGATACGCTAAAGCCCTCACTGGCTAGCGTGATACCCGGTTTAAAGAGTTCAGCCCATGGCTTTCCCCCAAAAAGATTGTGTGCTGTATGCAGCAGGTGCAGTGTTCCTGGAACACCAACGGCACGGCCGCCCACCATAGCCTCGCGCCACTTAAGAGGAGCGCCATTGGTACCGAGAAAGTAGCTGGCATCCGCTGCAGCCGGGGCGGTTTCACGACCGTCGAGTGTGTGCAGCTGCCGTGCGGCTGCATCCCAGTACAGCATGAATGCGCCACCACCAATACCTGAGGACTGGGGCTCTACCAGGTTAAGTACTATTTGTGCGGCAACGGCGGCATCGACCGCAGTGCCGCCGTTGGACAGCACATCGACTGCTGCCTGAGTGGCCAGCGGATGGGCTGTTACCGCCATGAAGCGTTGGGCCTGCACTGCGGGTTTTGCCTGCCAGCCGCTCGCCGGTTCAGGCGCGGCAATTGACGCCGCGTGCACGGGTACGATTACACCCAAAGCACCCCAACAGATCGCGAGAATTGAGCGTCTCATCTAGTCATCACCAACAAAACAAACAAGCCTGCTGATACCAGGATCATTACCCAATGGCGTTTAGCCTGTGCTTTATACATCTCAACCTGACGCTTCAGTTCTTTATTTTCCTGTTGTAGCTCATTTATCACGAGCGTTGCTTGGTCTTCGCTCATATCTTCAGTCCTAGTCATTTTTGCTCAGTGAATGTCGCGCTCCGACAGGTTTCCCATATTCGACAAATAAACCTTAAGCATTAGGCAGATTCAACTTTGACAATATGCGTGTGAGACAGATGATCGTGCCAGGTGCGTCGATGAGGATCGACGAATACCCAGAAAAAACCCAGTCCGAGTGCTGCCAACGACAGGCAGGATGCTGTAAAGCGCCAAAAGGCATCTTTCCAACGCAGTGGATGGCCATCGTCCCGTAATAAGTGCAGTCGCCAGGCTTTCATACCAACCGTTTGGCCGCCGTGGACCCAAAAGCCCCCCAGATAGGCAAAACAGGCGCCAAGCAGATACACCCGTTTGACGGTCAGCGCCCAAGCCTCACCCGACGCAAGCTGATCAAGTACTGGCAGGGGCAGGGCAGCGATAAAAAGAACGGCGGCGACTACGAAGCCATCGTAGACCATAGCCCCAAAACGACGCAGGATTCCAGCGGGTCTTGATGATAGCGTGTCACTAACTGTCATAGGCGCACCAGAGACCCTTGCAGGCGCGCCCGGAACCCGCTGGAAGAATAAGCCACAGCTTGCACCCAGTTAATCCCTCACTTACTCACACTTTATCCACAGTTGGTTTAACAACGACCTGCTGCGAAAATTGGCGTCCCCGGCAAGATTCGAACTTGCGACCTATCGCTTCATACCCCTACAGTTTTCACTGCCGGATTCCCAAACCCGTTTGGAGTCTGGACTTTATCTTCGCCAGTAGGCCTTGCGGCCCTTAGGCGCTGCCCGTCAAGTCTCTACACCTTCCCGCCACAGGCGGGCTTGGCTCGGTATTGCCACCACCGGTTGTGCTGAGGTTTCACCGAGTTTGAGCAGATTCACACAGATTGTTTCCAAAGTCTGGTGCCCAGAATAACCCAGGAGGCGATTGCTCTGTCCAGCTGAGCTACGGGGACTCGCTGCTGGCAGTATACCAAGCAGGGACCGATAGCGATTACAAAAAATCCCGGATCACCGGTTGGGGGGTTGGATGCGCAATGGGGAGTAACCGGTGACCCAGGATTTGTTCTGAAAAAAAAGGTATGATCGTTTTGGGTATGCGCGGCGCAGTCTATGGCCTGGCAACTAAACGTATATCAGTCTGCGCCTGGAAACGATCCTGTTTTTGTAAATTAATCTCCTACTTCTGTTATGCGTAAATCTTAGTTAATCTGATGGCTGAAGGCGCTGACCTAGATCAAGACCTTTACCGAAGTGCCACCCTGGTCGGATTCATGGCGATCCTGATGTGGTCGCTGTTGGCGGCACTGACCGTGGCGACTGGCGCTGTTCCGCCTTTTCAGCTTGCAGCAGTCTGTTTTGCAATTGGTGGCGCGCTTGGTCTTATCTGGACGGGTATCCGGGGAGAACTTCGGCTGTTAACGGGCCAGCCATTGTCGGTTTGGCTGCATGGCGTAGGGGGTATTTTTGGCTATCACTTTTTTTACTTCACCGCGTTACGTCACGGCTCACCAGCGGAAGTCAGCCTTATCGCCTATCTTTGGCCGTTGCTGATCGTATTATTCTCTGCGGCGTTGCCGGGCCATCGGCTGAAAGCACACCACGTTGTCGGTGCTGTGTTGGGACTCGTCGGCGTGGCTGCAATCGTACTTGGCCGGGGCAGGGGGCTAATCATCACCGAGCCAGTAGGCTATCTGGCTGCGGGTGCTTGCGCACTCATCTGGTCTGCCTACTCGGTCAGCAATCGAATTTTTTCAAAAGTGTCTACCAGTCTTGTCACCGGGTTCTGTCTGGTCAGCAGTATTCTGGCTGGTATCTGTCACTTGTTGTTCGAGCAGACCCTGTGGCCGCAGACAGCACTCGCCTGGTGGGCGGTGCTGGGGCTGGGGGTGGGACCGGTCGGTCTGGCATTTTTTGTCTGGGATTATGGCTGCAAGCGGGGCGATCTTCGGGTTCTTGGTGCTGGCGCCTATCTGGCGCCGCTTTTATCCACCGCGGCCTTACTGGCTCTGGGACTGGAGTCACCCCGGCTATCGATCATCCTCGCCGCCTTTTTGATCACAGGCGGCGCGATGATTGCCGCGCGTGACCTCATCCGGCGGCGTTCACCGGCTTTGAGGTAATCGGTTTGCACATTAACCGGGGATCGCCGCCAGGTCGGCTTACCCGTGGGCTTTGATTCAACGGTATTGATTATCGTCAGTGCACGGGCAGGTAAGTGTCAGACCAGCGCAGCACTACGTTAAAGGATACCGAGATACGATGATCCTGCGAGAGGTTTGGATGTACCAGGTGATGGACAAAGGCAGGCCATAAGAGGATGTCGCCTGAGCGCGGCTGAATTCGATACTCTGGATCAACCTGACCATCGGCCTTGATAGCGGTCATGTTCGCCTGGGGTCGTGGGTCGAAAAAGGAGATTGCACCCGGAGTGCGGTCGGAGCGTCCGGGCAGGTCAATCGGGGTATCAGGTACAGACACATAGTAGGTTCCGGACAGCCAGGCGTGCGGGTGGTTATGCAGGTTGTGGTAGTCGCCAAAGCGGTTGACGTTGGCCCAGCCCTGTAGATGCCAGTCAACGGCGTAATCGATAGCGCTGTGATCGATATAGCGAATGACAGCATGATTGATGCATTCGCGCAGCCATACCAGTACCGGGTGCTCCAAGGCCAACAGATTTTCCTCAAGATAGCCCGTTGTCAAATCAGCGCGTTCGCTATCCAAGCGTGTGATCTCATCGACCAACGCCTGAGTTATGGCCTGATCCGCTGGCAGGCGGTCACGCATAAGCACGGTTGGCCACAATGATAAAAATTGTGTGGTATCAGGCATCGGAGGCGATAGACGGCAGTGGCTGTTTACCCGAACACGGCAAGATTGGGTTCAGCGATGATGAATTGCTCAAGCGATCAGCAACAGTTCGAAGAATTTCATCTGATGAAAAACCGGTTTAGCATATCGCAAAATTGCGGGCCACTACCAGCAACTATACAGACTATACCCGCTTTGCTGTATTTAGGAATCCGGTCGAGAGCATAGGCAGCATTAACACCCCTTCCTGCCACCATTTGCAAGCATACAAAATTGCAGCGAGTTGGTGTTTCATGCTGCATTTCCCAGATCAAGCAAACGATTCCATTATATCTGTTCAATCTGAACCCTTTTTCTCCATTTTCTTTGTAATTCAAATTTTTAATTGTTCCGGCAGACCATAAACTTTTACCAACCGGCTCGTACCTTCGAAATCTTGGGCACCTAGCGGCTCCCATTCGATGGGTAATTGTTCGACGAATTCGTGACTCGCAAGTATGGATCGATCGCAGGATTTGGTCAGGTTTTATCCAACTAGGAAAACCGACTCAAAATGCCTTGGTGGAAAGCCTTAATGGCAAGTTTAGAAATGAATGCTTGAACCAGCACTGGTTCAGATCAAT
>CAJWEF010000054.1 GCA_913031305.1 uncultured Acidiferrobacteraceae bacterium | reverse complement strand
GGTCGCTTGTGCTACCGCCTGCTCACCGGCGAGTTTGCCCCTCCCGTATACGCTTCGCGGGCTGACCGGTGCACTCTCGCGGTACGGAGCTGACGCGCTGCCATCAAAGACATAGTCCGTTGAATAATGCACCAGCGGAATCTTGGCACCGGCACAAGCCAGCGCCATGGCGCCGGGCGCCCGGGCGTTGATCGCATCTGCAAGATCCGGCTCAGTTTCAGCCTTATCGACCGCGGTGTATGCCGCTGCATTAACCACCAGATCGGGCGCATGCTCGTGCACGTGGGCAAACACCGAGTCTGGCTTGGAGAGGTCGATCTCGGGTTGATCAAGAAAGACGGTTTCGTGCAGTGGCCCCAACAATTCGACCAACGCAGTCCCTAGTTGGCCTACCCGGCCGAACACCAGAATTCGCATCTCAGGTCCGAGTCACAAGATCGGGTAGTTGCGCCAGGCACGGCGCGGCATTGTCCTTATTGGACAAAATTGGATTCGCGATCGGCCAGTCAATGCCGATATCCGGATCACTCCAAAGCACTGCTGCATCATCAGATGACTCATACAATGCAGTGCACTTATACGCCATCTCTGACACCTCGCTTAATACACAAAAGCCATGAGCAAAACCCGGTGGCACATAAAGTTGTTTGTGATTCTGGGCGGAGAGTATCAACCCGAACCATTGGCCAAAATGTGGTGAATCCCGGCGGATATCCACCGCCACATCGAAAATCTCGCCAACGAGTGCACGGACCAGTTTGCCCTGCCAGGCAGGATACTGATAATGCAGTCCACGAAGCACGCCCTGAGTCGAGCGTGAATGATTATCTTGTACAAAATGACTCGGCAAGCCCGCCTTTGCAAAATCCTGGGCGTTGAAACTCTCCAAGAAAAACCCCCGCTCATCATCAAATACGCGAGGCTCTATAACCACTACGTCGGGCAATGTGGTTTCGGTAACCGTGATCAAGAAAAATTCCTATGAAAAGCCATCAGGTGCAAAGAGGCTGTTTAGGATAACTGAATTAGGCCGGACTTGCGTACCTGACGTGTTTTATCGTCAGGCAATACAACGATCAGGTGATCGCCAACCAATACCTTAAAGGTGCTTGTCAGGTGACGATGTCGTTGAAAAAGCTCTTCAGCCTGTCAGACCAGGAGCTTTCCCGCGGTGTGTGACGCTCACCGCCCTCCTTCAGCGCCCGATCGAATTCGCGCAAAATGTCTTTTTGCTTGCGACTGAGATTCACAGGGATTTCCAGTTTAATCTTGCAGTAAAGATCGCCCACCTCACCAGAACGCACGTTGCGGACACCCTTGTTACGCAGCCGGAAAACCCGCTCAGACTGGCTTTCTGGCGGAATCTTTAACTGGGCGCGGCCATTTAAAGTAGGGATTTCGATCTCACCGCCGAGCGCTGACATCGCGACACTAACGGGCATCTCGCAGTAGAGGTTGTCGCCATCACGCGAGAAAATCGGATGCTGGCGGATCCGGATCTGTACATACAAGTCGCCGGAGTTGCCGGTCGTGCTGCCCTGGCCTTCGCCAGCGAGGCGAATCTGGTCACCATCATCAACCCCTGCCGGTACCTTAACCTGCAGGGTCTTGGTCTTTTGCACGGTGCCATTGCCCTGGCAATCACTGCACGGTGAGCTGATCACCGTGCCTCTCCCGCGGCAATCTGGACAGGTCTGCTGGATCGAGAAAAAACCCTGCTGCATACGAACTTGGCCCTGTCCAGCACAGGTGGAGCAAGAACTGGGTGTGGTGCCCGGCCGAGCCCCTGATCCACTACAGGTCTCGCAGCGCACTTGCGAGGGAACGCGAATACGGGATTCCGTCCCGTGGACGGCATCTTCCAGCGACAACTCCAGCGCGTATTGCATGTCTGCACCACGGCCTGTACCACGACGCCGGCCACCGCCACCGCCACCGCCACCGCCGAAGATATCGCCGAAGATATCGCCGAAAACATCGCCAAAACCCGCAGCGCCTGCACCACCCGTACCAACTGAGGAGTCAACTCCGGCATGGCCAAACTGATCGTAAGCCGATCGCTTCTGCGCATCCGAAAGCATTTCGTACGCTTCTTTGGCTTCTTTGAAATGTTTCTCCGCCGAGACATCGTCACTGTTTCGGTCGGGGTGATATTTCATGGCAAGGCGGCGGTATGCTTTTTTCAGCTCCGCGTCCGAGGCTGTACGATCAACCCGAAGTACCTCGTAGTAATCCCGTTTTGCCATTACTTAACCTGCTATCTACCTAGCCACTAACGCGCAAAAGCCGGTCCTGAAACACCGGCTTTTGCACTACCCTGAAATACGCCGGGCGCCCCTGCATTGACGCCCGCAAGACGTTAGTTTAATCGTCTTTTTTATCCTTGATCTCTTCAAACTCAGCATCAACGACATCGTCTCCCCCCGGTGCACCCGCATCGGCATCAGAAGCCGTATCGGTTGCACTACCTGGTGCATCGCCTTGTTCCTGGTACATGCGCTCGGCCAGTTTGTGGCTGGCTTCCATCAAGGCATTGGTCTTGGTTTTCAGATCATCAACATCGTCACCCTTGATCGATTCCTCAAGATCCGAGATCGCGCCCTCAATGCTTTCTTTCTCACCGGCCTCGAGCTTATCGCCCGCTTCAGACACAGTCTTACGCACGGTGTGGACCATAGCCTCACCCTGGTTACGAGCATCGACCAGTTCACGTGCCTTACGATCTTCTTCGGCATGCTCTTCAGCATCCTGAACCATACGCTCGATCTCTTCATCTGAAAGACCCGACCCAGCGGTAATCTTGATCTTGTTCTCTTTGCCGGTTGCCTTATCCTTGGCTGAAACGTGCAAAATGCCGTTGGAGTCGATATCGAAGGTGACTTCGATTTGCGGCATACCACGTGGGGCATTAGGAATATCAGACAGGTCAAAGCGTCCTAGCGACTTATTGTGCTGCGCCATCTCACGTTCACCCTGCAGAACATGCACCGTGACCGCAGTCTGGTTGTCGTCAGCCGTTGAAAACACCTGATTTGCCTTAGTTGGAATTGTCGTATTTTTCTCAATCAGCTTGGTCATCACCCCGCCGAGTGTCTCGATGCCGAGCGACAACGGAGTCACATCCAGCAACAATACATCCTTGACGTCACCGCCCAGCACACCACCCTGGATGGCCGCGCCAACTGCAACTGCTTCATCCGGATTGATGTCTCGACGTGGTTCACTGCCGAAAAAATCCTTGACGGTTTCCTGCACTTTCGGCATCCGAGTCTGGCCACCGACCAGGAGTACATCATCTATGTCGGACGCTGACAGACCCGCATCCTTAAGCGCTGTCTTGCATGGTCCGATGGTACGATTAATCAGATCATCGACCAGCGCTTCGAGCTTGGCGCGCGAGAGCTTCATGTTGAGATGCTTGGGCCCACTCTGATCTGCCGTGATGTACGGCAGGTTGACTTCGGTCTGCGAACTCGAGGAAAGCTCGATCTTGGCTTTTTCCGCGCCTTCTTTAAGGCGCTGCATCGCCAGCGGGTCACCGCGCAGATCCATACCCTGGTCTTTCTTGAATTCATCTGCCAAGTAATCGATCAGGTGGCGGTCAAAATCCTCACCGCCCAGGAAGGTATCACCATTGGTCGAGAGCACCTCAAACTGGTGCTCCCCGTCAACATCCGCGATCTCAATGATCGAGACATCAAAGGTGCCCCCACCCAGATCGTACACAGCGATCTTGCGGTCACCCTGCTGCTTTTCCAGGCCATAGGCCAGAGCTGCAGCGGTCGGCTCGTTAATGATACGCTTGACTTCAAGACCTGCGATACGCCCGGCATCCTTGGTTGCCTGACGCTGTGAGTCATTGAAATAGGCCGGCACCGTAATCACCGCTTCGGTTACCTCGCTACCGAGGTAGTCCTCTGCGGTCTGCTTCATTTTTTGCAGAACACGGGCTGATATTTCCGGGGGTGCCAACTGCTGGCCGCCAGCTTCAATCCAGGCGTCGCCATTTTTCGCCTTAACGATCTTGTAGGGCATCAGTTCGAGGTCGTGCTGAACAACCTTTTCATCGAACTTGCGTCCTACCAGCCGTTTGGAGGCGAAGACGGTATTGTGGGGATTGGTTACCGCCTGGCGTTTGGCCGACTGGCCAACCAAGACCTCGCCATCTTCAGTGAAAGCCACGACTGACGGTGTGGTCCGGTCGCCTTCGCTGTTTTCAAGAACCTTGGGCTTGCCGCCTTCCATCACAGCGACACACGAGTTGGTGGTGCCCAGATCAATTCCAATAATGCTTGCCATATATGTTTCCTCGAAGAGGGTATTCAGAATAGTCGGTTAAAGTGGTTACTGTTAGTTATGTGGGGTTGAAACCGCTCGGTTTCAACTATCAACCGGTGCCTTGGCAACGATGACCATGGCTGGGCGCAACAAGCGGCCATGTAGACGGTAACCCTTCTGCACTACCTGGCAGATATGATTCGGCGCCACGTCGGTCGACTCAACCAGACTCATAGCCTGGTGTGATTCTGGATCTAGTTTGTCGCCCACCTCGGGGCTCACTTCAAAAACCGAGAAACGCTCAAAAACCGCATCCAACTGCTTAAGGGTTAACTCCAGGCCTTCAGTCATCTGTTCCACGAGATTTTCGCCACCGGTCAGATCGACTGCCCGGGCAAGCCCAAGGCTATCCCGCACATTCAACAGTTCGCCGGCAAAGCCCTCCAATGCAAAACGTCGGGCATTGACAATCTCACCCTGAGCTCGCTTGCGTGCGTTATCAGCATCCGCCCGGGCACGCAGAGTTTCGTCTTGCAACTGGGCCACTTGCGCCCGCAGCATTTCAAGTTCATCTGGCGCTTCACCCTCACCGGCTTCACCGGCTTCACCGGTAGCCGCTGCGGGACTGTCTGACCCGCCGGATGTGTTTATATCTGTTGGCGGTTCAAACTGCTCGGACTTAACGGATGATCCGTCCTGGGCTTCAACCTGTTCCGGCAGGTCGACATTATCGGTCGGGGGGTTCGACTTGGCGCTTGTCATGGCCGGGCGAGCTCTCCTGTAGGGGTTAGGTTGGCCCTGTCGGGCGCTTTGGCCCGGAAGAAATGGGGTATCTGCCCGGACTTTTCAAGCCCTGCCGGCAGGTTAATTCAGGAGGTTTCGCGTATTTAGTGCAAAGCGCGTAGCGCGTTGCCGAGCACCCGAGCCGTGATATCAACTACCGGAATGACCTTTTCATAAGCCATGCGGGTGGGCCCGATGACCCCAAGTACCCCGATACAGCGGCCATCGGACTCGTACGGGGCCGTCACAATACTGCAGTCGGTCAAGGCACTGTAACCCGACTCCTCGCCTATAAAAATGCTGATACCAGTGGCACGCATACTCTTGTCAAGCAGGTCCAGCAAGTCCTGCTTAGTCTTGAACGCGTCGAAAATGTCACGCAGTTTTCCGAGTTGGTCAAAATCCGGAATACCCAGCAGCTTGGTCTCGCCACTGACCACTACACCCTCCTGGGCGGATTCATCATCCAGCAGCTGACTGGCCATCTCCACGGCGGTTCGCATCATCCGGCTCATGGCGTCACTATCCAACTGCATGTCAAGCAATAAGCGGTGGCGCACCTCATGCAAGGTGCGACCCGCATGTTGCACATTAAAGAAGTTAGCAGCCTCCACCAGCTCCGAGGGAGTAAGCTGTTTATCCAGAAACAGTACTCGGTTCTGCACTCGACCATCGTCGGTCACGAGGATCGCGAGCACTCGGTCCTCTGCAAGCTCCAGAAACTCAACCTGCCGCAACTTCGCCTGCTCGGTGTCTGGAAGCATGATTACCCCCGCATACTGGGTAATGTCCGAGAGCAGTTCTGACGCGGCCCCCAACAGTTCGTCTGGATTCTTTGCACTGGACAACACTTCACTAATCTCACGCGCGTTCGATTTTTCAGGCATGTGCATCTTCAGCAGGCTGTCTACAAAAACCCGGTAGCCCAATTGTGTGGGAACTCGCCCCGCTGAGGTATGTGGAGCGCGGATCAGCCCTAGATCTTCCAGATCAGACATCACATTGCGAATCGTGGCTGCACTGAGATCGAGGCCCGGCTCCCGAGATAAGGTTCTGGACCCGACCGGCTCGCCGTCGCTGACATAGCGACGGATCAGCAGTTTGAGCAGATTCTGCGCACGCTCGCTGAGTTCCAGGTTGTGAGATTGTCCTACTGGGTCGGTCACGTTCTTTCTGTTGCTAAATACTAGTAAAATTACGGTTGCACTGCTTTTCGATCGTGAATTGAATCATACCACCGCCAGTAAAGGCTGTAATCACGGTCGATTCGCTAATCAGGAATGTATAAAAGGGCGACTACAGCGGAAAAACACATGGTATTCAGATCAATAGGATTATTTGGACGTTATCAGGATCCTGCCGTCAAGGTGACGCTAACCGAAATTCAAGAACACCTGGAGCGCCGCGATCGCGCGGTATTTCTCGGCGATACCACCCACCATGGCATAGAGGATCTGCGTCTTGAGGATTCGGGCAAGCCACTACATGAAACCATTGAACTGGGAATAGTCATTGGCGGCGACGGTACCATGTTGCATGTCGCACGCGCACTCGCCCGCTGCGAACTACCTGTGATTGGTATCAACATGGGTCGATTGGGCTTCCTGACGGATATACCCGCTGAACACATGCACGATGACCTCGACCAACTGTTGGCCGGGGAATTTGAAATCGAGCAACGGATGATGCTCTTTGCCCAACTGTTGCGTTCGGGTGAGGTGCTTGATGAGCGTACTGCACTCAATGATGTCGTGTTGTCCAAGGGTGCCACGGGGCAGACGATCGAGTTCGACACCCGGGTAAATGGGGAGGCGGTTGGTCGTACCCGCGGTGACGGCATCATTGTCGCCACCCCGACCGGCTCTACGGCCTATGCCCTCTCGGCGGGCGGACCGATCCTGCACCCACTGCTGCCGGCTATCGTACTGGCACCTATATGCCCGCATACCCTGGGCCAGCGCCCGCTCGTACTGAATGCCGACTCCACCATCGAAATCGAACTCGTAGATCTTGCCGGCGAAGATGGCAATATCTTCATCGACGGACTCAATCTAAGGCCTGTCACTGGCAACGAAATTCTTCAGATCAGGCGGGCCGATATAGTCGCGCGCACTGTCCGCATCAATAGCCACAATCATTACAAAGCACTGCATTCCAAACTCGGCTGGGGTTAAAACCGCTCGCACTTATGATCAACTGGCTGGACGTTCGTAATTTTGTCGTAATCAAGCAGGTGCAGATGACATTTGAATGTGGCTTGACAGTGGTCACCGGGGAAACCGGCGCCGGCAAATCAGTCCTGGTGGATGCCCTGGCCGTGCTGCTCGGGGATCGGGCTTCTGGCGATATAGTGCGCAGCGGTTCCAAGCGCTGCGAAATTCAGGCAGGTTTTGATGTCAGTAATCTGCCGGATGCTGGGGAATGGCTGGCCACCATGGATATGGTCGACGACGAAAACCATTGCATCTTGCGCCGAGTGATCTACCCGGATAAGCCCTCGCGCGGCTTTATCAACGGCCAGCCCGTGCCGATCCAGTCCCTGCGCGAAATAGGCGTCTTTCTCGCCGACATTCATGGTCAACATGAGCATCACTTACTGCTGAAAAAGCAGGTTCAGCGCGAACTCCTGGACACTACCGGCGGCCTGGCAGAGCAGGTACAGGCACTTGGCCGTCGGGCGAGCGACCTGCAAAACGTTGCAGCGATACTGTCTGAGGCCCAGTCAAAAGCTCACGAGCACCATCAACACGAAGCATTTCTGCGCCACCAGGTGCAAGAGTTGACCCAACTCGATCCGGACCCCGATGAGCTGGTTAATATCACTGAAAAGCATGGCCGCCTGGCACATACTCGTGAACTCGGCGAGGGTGCCTGGCAGTTGCTGCAGGAACTCGAAGAAGCCGAGGAATTATCAGTATCGATCACACTCGCCCGCGCGGCTGCCCGTCTGAAAGAACTGTCCGCTTTTGATCCGCGGCTGGCGCCACTGGCAGAACAGACGGACAGCCTCGGGGTGCAACTGGCCGAGACCGTCGCTGACCTGAAACGCTTTCACGACGGCTACGAACTGGACCCCGGTGAACTGGAACAGATCGATCAACGCCTGGCCGCGCTGCATGATGCGGCCCGCAAATACCAAGTAGCACCGCAAGATCTGAAAGCGCAGCTTAAAACCCTGAGCCAGGATTTAGCCGAGCTCGATTTGGGCAGAAACAACCCACAGGCGCTGGAGAAACAGCTGGCCGAACTGAAGACCGACTACGATAAACGTGCCACCGCAATCAGTAAGACCCGACGGCAAACGGCAGTTAACCTTGCCAGCGCCGTCAACAAGCAATTACCCGCACTAGGCCTGGAAAGCGCTGTATTTAGTGTGACGCTGCATGATGAACCGACAGGAAAACGCGGTCAACACGGCAACGAGAGTGTGCAATTCGAACTGCAGGCGGCTCCTGATCTGGCCGTTGCATCGCTCGAGCGCGCCGCGTCCGGCGGCGAACTGTCCCGCATCAGCCTGGCCATACAACTCGCTGTTGCCGAAGATTCCAGTGCGCCCAGTTGTATCTATGACGAGGTTGACATTGGTATCGGCGGGCGCGTCGCTGAGATTGTCGGGCAGAAACTGCGCTCGCTGGGAGAACATCGCCAGGTGTTGTGCATTACTCATCTCCCCCAAGTGGCTGCCCAGGGGCACCACCATCTGAAAGTTACCCGGCTGTCAGGCGACGAGACTGAAGTCGAGTTGAGCAAACTGGACGAGGCCGGTCGCTCCGAGGAGCTGGCGCGCATGCTCGGTGGTGTCGAGATCACAGCCAAGACTCGCGCGCATGCCGAGGAGTTGCTCTTTCGGGCAGGCGTATGAGTATTTCGATACGTCCTGCAACCACGGCCGATGTAGAGGCGATCCATGTGCTGCTGGGTGATTACGCCAGTGAAGGTCAGCTACTGGCGCGCTCCACAGATGAGATTTGTGAGCACCTGTCTAACTTTGTTGTTGCCGAGCGCGAGGGCGCTGTTCGCGGCTGCGGCTCACTTGAAGTGTTCACCGAAGATCTCGGCGAAGTGCGTAGCCTTGCGGTGCGTCCCGGTGAACACGGCCACGGCCACGGCCGTCTGATGGTTCAAGAACTCGAGATAAAAGCGCGCCGCCTCGGTCTGACACGACTCATGGCACTGACCTATGTGCCCGGCTTTTTTCGCAAACTCGGCTACCGGATCGTCGCCATGGAAGCTTTGCCGGAGAAAGTGTTCGGCGTATGCGTTACTTGCCCAAAATTCGACCACTGCGACGAGATCGCCATGGAAAAACAGCTTGGCTCCTCATAGGCGGAGCATCTATCGTCTTGCTCGGTTATGATTCGCCGCATGATCCACACGTATCGCCTTAGGCGCATTGCCGCTCTGCTGGCTCTTGGGGGTGTGCTGGCTGCTGGCACCGGTTGTGTACGCAGCTATCGGGTGGAGGTCCAGCAAGGCAATGTCATCAGCGCCGAGCAGATCGAAAAAATCAACCCTGGGGTAAGCCGCGATGAAGTTCGCTTCATACTTGGGACACCCCTGATTGAAGATCCATTTCATGCACAGCGCTGGGATTACTTTTACAGTCTTGATCCGGGCAAGGGGCAGCCGCTGACCCAGCATCGCCTCAGCATATGGTTTGAATCGGACCGGGTAACACGCACCCACGTCGAGGGCGCTGGGCTCCCCGGAGCAATCGAGCCCGATCTTGAAGAGACCGGTCCCGGTTTTTTCTCGCGGCTTTGGGACAAGGTAACGCCCGGCGAAAACTAGATTTTGGCCTTGCGTTGCGCGCGCAGGCGTCGAGCCTCGGTGGGGCTGACCAGCAACGGCCGGTAAATCTCGACTCGATCGCCATCTGACAGTGGCGCATCTAGGGTGATTCGCTTAGAGAAAATTCCGACTGATGCACATTCAAGATCGATCTGCGGAAACTCGCTCAGCACGCCGGAAGCGACAATGGCTTCACGTACTGTAGCCCCACACTCAAGCTTAATGGCCTTGAGAAACTGACGCTCCAGCAGCGCATAGGCCACCTCGACCTCAAGCAAAAGCCCGTTCTCCATAAAGCTGCTTGGCCCGTTCAGCAAAAGCTTCGATGAGTTGAGCGCAGATCCGGCTAAAAACCGGGCTTAGCATCTTAGCTGTCACGCCACCGGCCATTGAAAACCTAACAGTGAGTTCAATACGGCAAGCCAGTTCATCAAGCGCCTCAAACTGCCAGTCACCAGTTAACGACTCGAACGCGGGGCCCTCGGCCAACTGCATATGGATCGAGCGATCCGGTGATAATTCATTCCGGGTGGTGAACGTTGTTTCCCAACCTTTAAAGGCGATACCGATGCTTGCCAACATCTCTTCCCCTTCGCTTTGCAGGGCCGTTGAACTGTTACACCAAGGCAAAAACTCGTGGTAACAACCCACATCGTTTGCCAGCACATACATCTCGTGCGCGCTATAGGGAACGATAAGTGAACGGCTGACGGTAGGCAACGGCGGGCGGGTCCGAAATGAAGTCAAGCCGATTATAAGGGTCGAAGCCACTGAAGACGCCCCGGTGACAGATGCACTGTTGACCTATGATATAAGGATATGTTTATATCCATATATGAAGCATCAAGAAACAAGTGATTTAGTCGAAGCACTACGGGCTCTCGGTGAACCCACCCGCTTACGCATACTGGACGTGCTCAGTGTCGGTGAACTCACCGTCAGTGAGCTGTGCGAAATACTGGCCATGAGTCAGCCGCGTATCAGCCGTCACCTGCGGATCCTTTCGGACAATGGCCTGCTGATCCGCCACGCGGAAGGCAGCTGGGTGTTCTACCGCCATGCCAGCAGCGCACACTCTCAGACACTGATCAGCACCGTGCTCTCGCTTTATCCGAATGGCGACCTGCAGCGAGCCCGGGACAAGCAGAGCCTGCGCCGTGTTCAGCAAAAAAGCATCGAAAAGGCGCGAAATTACTTCCGCCGGATGGCCCGATCCTGGGATTCTGTACAACAACTCTATGTACCAGAAAAAGAAATCGAACAGGCAATCCGCAACATACTTAGCGAACTGGACGATTACCGGCTGATCGACATGGGAACCGGTACCGGACGAATTCTTGAACTGCTGGCAGGCGACGCCAGCGAGGGCATCGGCATCGACAGTAGCGTCGAGATGCTGGCAATCGCACGCAGCAAACTGCTGCAACGCCAGCTGGGCCATTGCCGACTTCTCAGGCAAGACCTGACCGATACCACCCTGCCCGAAGGATGCGCCGATGTCGTTATCCTTCACCATGTACTGCACTACCTGGATGAACCCGGATCAGCGATAACCGAGAGTGCTCGCCTGCTCGCCCCGAGCGGCATGATCGTGATTGTGGACTTCGCCCCACATGAACTTGAATCGCTGCGTCACGATCACTCGCATCGACGCCTGGGCTACCGTGATAGCGAAATTCGACGCTGGTGTGAGGCTGCCGGGTTACAACGCTTCAGTGCACAGCACTTAGCGATGGATCAATCAACGAGCACCAGTTCCCTGACCGCAGTGCTCTGGAGTGCCTACAAGAGCCACCGACGGCGCGGTACCCGCAAAGCCGCATGAGCCATAGCCCTAAAACCGATCACCAGCTTCGCCAAAACGCCGCGGACACAGCCCAGCGCCTGGCCGGGCGCCCGCGACCCAACATGGTTTCGCTGCATAGGCAGCCGCGGGTGTCCTTTGAACTCTTCCCACCGGCAACCCCAGCTGGCTGGGCAGGCTTTGTCGACACTGTGGACCAGCTGGATCACTTGGACGGCGCTTTCATGTCTGTCACCTACGGAGCCGGGGGCACCTCGCAGGAGCGAACGCTACGTGCGCTTGAAGCGATGACGGCCTGCTGCACTACCCCGGTCGCCGGCCACCTGACCTGTGCCGGATCCAACCGGACCGAGGTTATGACAGTGGTTGATGCTTACGCGGCGGCTGGGGTAAAGCACATTGTCGCCCTGCGCGGTGATCCGCCCCGCGACAGTTCCGCTTTTCAACCTCACCCCGACGGCTTCCCATCGGCGGCACATCTGGTCAGCGCCATCGCCCAGCGGGGCAGCTTTGATATCAGCGTTGCCGCCTATCCTGAAGTACATCCTGAGGCCGCCTCTTTAGCAGACGATCTGGACAACCTGAAACGCAAGATCGACGCCGGGGCACGGCGCGCTATTACCCAGTTCTTTTTTGAGCCAGACACATTCCTGCGCTTTCGTGACCAGGCTGCTGCGGCCGGTATCCATGTCCCCATCATTCCCGGCATCCTTCCCGTAGTGAACCTCAAGCGCACCATCGAGATGGCAAGCACATGCGCCACTCACGTTCCTCCCTGGCTGACCTCACTTTTTGACGGCCTGGATGACGCGCCCGAAATACGAGCCCTGATCTCTGCCACTGTGACCGCAGAGCTGTGTACCCGTTTGCAGGACCAGGGAATCGACCGATTTCACTTTTACACCCTCAACCGTCCGGAACTGGCATGGGCAATATGCCGCATGCTGGGGCTTCGCAGCACATCCAGCCACAGTGGGTACATCCAGACTTCAGTAGCAAGCGCCTGACAAACAGCACTGACCTGCCCCGCACTGGGCTATAGTTCACTTACGGGCTGCGTGCCCGCATAACGACAAGCCGCCCCCCAAGATAAACAGTAATGGCCAAGAGCAAAGCCAAACCTGAAAACAGCATCGCCCGCAACAAGAAGGCATGGCACGACTACTTTATAGAAGAGGAGTTCGAGGCTGGCCTTGCCCTGCAAGGCTGGGAGGTTAAAAGCCTGCGCGAAGGCGGCGCACAACTAAAAGAAGGCTATGTGATTATCCGTGAGGGCGAACTGTATCTTTTCGGCGCGCATTTCTCGCCACTGGCTTCGGCTTCTACCCACATATCACCCGACCCCACGCGCAGTCGCAAACTGCTGCTGCACGCCAGTGAAATCGGTAAACTGATCGGCGGCGTGGAGCGCAAGGGCTACACCCTGGTGCCGCTGTCGCTGTATTGGAAAAGGGGCCGGGCCAAGCTCAAAATCGCACTCGCCAAAGGCAAGAAACAGCATGACAAACGCGCCAGCATCCGCCAGCGCGAATGGGACCGCGAACAGCATCGAGTCCTCAAAATGAACCGCTGAATAAGGTCCGTTAACTCCTTGCTTTTCGAGGAGAAACCTCCATTTATGCTATAATTTAGGAGTTGTCTTTATCGATGACGAAACGGGGGCGACCTGGTTTCGACGTGGATTACAAAGCCATCGGAGCATGTCGAGGTGCAGATCTCCTCGTAAATCCAACTGCAAACTATTAGTTGCCAACGACGACAACTACGCCCTGGCGGCTTAAGCCCTGCCAGTCTCTCCCCCGGCTCGCCCATGGGCTGGGATAAGAGGGATCAAATCACATGGGCTCGCGTGATGGGGTGCTCGTGACCCACCATGCTAAAACTAAGCGGGCTCGCCGGCCGTGACCCTGTCTGTCGGGACACGTACGGTCAAAACATTGACAGACTAAACATGTAGTCGCCGGTGTGTGGCGGATTTGCGGACGCGGGTTCGATTCCCGCCGCCTCCACCAATTTCCTATCTCGTGCTGTCCAATAAAGTCCAAAAAACACTGTAATTAAGCCGTTTTCTGACAATTTTTTGTCCAACCTTATCCAACCGGATTTGTTGAAATCTGACGGTATCTGACGGTATATTTGACGGTATATTGGGCATTTCCCCCTCAGATACCGTCATGTTGCTGACCAACCTCAAGGTCCAAAAAGCAAAACCCCAGACAAAGCAGTACAAGCTCTCAGACGAACGAGGCATGTATCTGTTGGTCCACCCCAATGGCGGAAAATATTGGCGATTCGATTACTGCTTTGAAGGCAGACGGAAAACACTCGCAATAGGCGCTCATCCGGAGGTCTCCCTCAAAGAAGCAAGAAAGAGGCGAGACAGAGCCAGGTCGGATATTGAAGATGGGATTGACCCGTCCGGTCAACAAAATCGAAAAGCGGCTATAGACGACGACTCTTTTGAAACAGTTGCTAGGGAATGGCACGAGAAATACCGTAGCCAAT
>CAJWEF010000053.1 GCA_913031305.1 uncultured Acidiferrobacteraceae bacterium | reverse complement strand
TCTTGAGCCTTTGATAAAGCACTTCGCTGGTGATCGGCAGGCCTTCAAACCATAGCCATAGGAATATCGCTCCTTCGGGGGTATGAACTCGGCAGGGGTAACCCTCAAATGCCGTGTTAATCCAGGAGACCGCCTGCTTGACTCGTTTCCGGTAGTAAGGCCGGATCACATTATCTGACAGGTCAAGAATACTGCGATCGCCGACCATATCACTGACCAGCCCGGGGCCAGCACTTCCTGGGGCCAGCGAGAGGATCGCGTTTGCTGCCGTTACCACCCTGATCACTTTTTCGTGGGCAATGACTATGCCGGTCCGCAGGCCCGGCAGCCCCAACTTGGAAAGACTGAGACAGGTAATGATGTTCTCATCCCAAACAGTGGCGACCTGCGGGAAAACAATATTTGGAAATGGCCCGCCATAGGCCGAATCAATAATCAGCGGGATATGGTTTGCGTTAGCCAGTTCACGCAAATGCGAAATCTCGGTATCAGTCAATACATTACCGGTTGGGTTGGTCGGGCGGGATACCGCTATTGCTCCGATATCTGGGGTGACATCAAGCCGTTCGAAATCAATGTGGTACTTGAATTCACGATCGCCTCGTAACTCAATGCTGGGTCGAAAGGCACGAAACAGTTGCTGCCCCAGGCCGACATCAACGTAGCCGATATATTCAGGAGCCAAGGGCAACAGTACCCGACGGGCGGGCCCCTCCTGAAAGTCGCCAGCGAAGAGATGAAACAGCGAATGAAATGAACTCTGGCTGCCGTTGGTTATCGCAATATTCTTGGGCCTGACATTCCAGCCGTACTGCTCCTGAAGCAGGCTCGCGAGATTGTGAATAAACCGGGTGTCCCCTTGTGAGCCATCGTAATCGCCAGTCAGGCGCTCAAAACGTTCGCCATCGGCCAACAGGGAAGTCATGGCAGTGCGGAAAATCTCCTGCACCTGCGGAATACGAGCGGGATTTCCTCCACCCAGGGGATGCATGGTCGAAGGGCCAGCCAGAGATTGGTCGATATCGTCCATCAGGGTCAGAATGCCTGAACCCGAAGAAAGGAACTGACCGAAACGTGAAAAATCCATCAACGTGGTTAGCGGTTAGAGACAGTCATTTTCAATGATTGGGTAGATTAAAGTTATTGCCCGAATCATTAATAGGGGTCGGCTCGAGGTTCAGTTGGACGATCAGTCGTTCAGCGAAAGCGCCGAAGGCCAGATCAGCCAGGATGCGTGCTGATTCGAGCAACACCGCGTCTCTTGGCAGATCGTCGTCGTCGGCTTCTGTCTCTTTGAAGACCAGACCGTGTGCTTGCACCAGGGTCTTGAGTAATGCCTGACGGTCATCTTGCTGTCGTACACGTTCGGCGCTACGCAGACTTTCGAGCAGCGGAACTTCGGTGAGTTCGGCCAGTGGGGCCTCAATCTTTCGGATTCCTTTCAGATAGGCGAAATCCGGATCGTGGTCTACCCTGGCGCGGTGCAGACTGCGAAGTCTGTCTATATGCTCAAGGTAGTTACTCTGTTCATAGATCGAGAAATCGGTAGCGTTGATTTGAGTCCAGGGTAAGGCATTGTCTAGCGCGCGCTCGCCATGAGAGCTTTGTTCGCGGCCGATAGGCAGAATGATATCGGGCACTACCCCTCGATGCTGCGTGCTCTCACCATTAACCCGGAAGAATTGCGCAATGGTGAGCTTCAGTTGGCCGAGTGGCTGGTCAGGGTCCTGAGAGTAACGGTCCAGATCAATCAGGTTCTGTACCGTGCCTTTACCAAAGGTGGATTCACCAATCACCAAGCCCCGCTCGTAATCCTGAATGGCGCCGGAGAAAATCTCAGATGCCGAGGCGCTGTCACGATCAACGATAACTGCCAGTGGGCCGGCATAGGCGAGGTCGTCGTTAGGGTCACGATTGATCCGGGTTCGCCCGCGGGAGTCACGGACCTGAACGACAGGACCTGAAGGAATAAAAAGCCCAGTCAGGGCGGTTGCCTCGGCGAGTGCGCCGCCGCCATTGCCACGCAGGTCGATCACCAGCCCATCAACTCCCTCTTGCTCCATTTGTGCAATGAGGTTGCGTACGTCCCTGGTCGTGCTGCGATAGTCAGAATCCCCCCGCGCCCGAGCGTCAAAATCAACATAGAAGGTAGGTATGTCGATTACTCCGATGCGGTGAATAATGTCACCATCGTGCACCTGCAGCAGAGTGCGCTGAGCTGCTTGCTCTTCCAACTTGATCTGGTCTCGGGTGATCGCCAGCACCTGAGCGCTGGTACTGCCAGCCTGGGGGTTCGGGGTTATTCGAAGGCGTACCGTAGTGCCTTTCGGCCCTCGGATCAGATCGACTACATCGTCTAGACGCCAGCCGATCACATCGGTTACCGGCTCGTCGAGCCCTTGGCCGACACCAATGATATGGTCGCCGGGACGCAGGGTACCTTCAAGTTCTGCCGCGCCCCCCGGCACAATACGTTGAACCACTGTGAACTCGTTTCGCATCTGGAGCACGGCGCCAATACCCTCCAGTGACAAACTCATTCGGATTTTGAAATTTTCGGTAGCGCGTGGTGAAAAGTAACCGGTATGTGGTTCGATCGCGGAAACGTAGGCGTTTACCAGTGTCTGGAATACGTCTTGGTTGGTAATCTGCTGAATACGCCGCGCAAGCTGTTGATAACGTTGCCGCAGGGTTTTCAGAATTTCTTGGTGCGGTTTATTTTCTAACTTCAACGCCAGGTAGTCGTTCTTGACTCGCCGACGCCACAGATCGTTCAACTCAGTCCGGTCGACGGCCCAAGGCGATTGGCTGCGGTCGAAGCGGTAGTGCTCGTCGATGGTGAAGTCAAATGGCGCTTCCAGTGCCTCGAGTGCAAAACCTATCCGATCAAACACCCGTTGGCGGTAAGTATTGAAGAGCTCAAAAAAAGGCGTGACCTGATTGGCAGTCAAGTAGTCGTCAAGGCGGTGACGCAGGGTCTCGAAGTTTTCGATATCTTCGGCCAGAAAATAGCTGCGATTAGGGTCTAAGGCCTGAAGATAACGAGTCAGGATCTCAGAGGATAGCTCGTCATCGAGTTGAGTTTTGCGATAATGATAACGCTCGACAAAGTAGTTGATGAGCTTGATCGTGCGCCCATGATGCGACGCCGCTCCCAGGGGGGAACTGTTCTCCAGGGGTGCGGTTGCGGCGTTTGCGGCGACAAGGCTAAAAAAGCCAAGGGTCGCGCAGAACACCAGAGATCGGCTAAACCTCAGGCGAAACACATCAGAGTCCTTTGCAAAAAATGGATAAAACAGGCAAATACTGCGCGAATTAGCGCAAACACGGGGCAATTATAACTGCTTGGTATGAGCGTCGAGCGACGGAATGTCGCAACTGGCCGCTTGAACACGGTAAGAGTGGTTTTGTTGTGAAAAGACCAGGAGTGGTGGCTGTCGTCTCAGCCCCTTATAGGCTCGCCCGCTGTTCGGGAAACAGGTCCAGCAGCGATGCCTCACTGGCTCGGGCAATGCCCCGTTCGGTAATGATGCCAGTCATGAAGCGCCGTGGCGTGACATCGAAAGCCGGGTTGGCAGCGGGGCTGTCATTGGGCGATAGGCGCACACGAGTCATGCGGTTTTGGTGATCGATTCCGTTAATATGAGTCACTTCCTCGGCAGAGCGTTCCTCGATCGGTATCTCCAAGATGCCATCTCGCACGCTCCAATCAATCGTCGATGAGGGCAGGGCGGCGTAGAAAGGAATGTCGTTGTCATGGGCGGCCAGCGCCTTAAGGTATGTCCCGATTTTATTGCACACGTCTCCGGTGCGGGTGGTGCGGTCAGAGCCGACAATGCACAGATCGACCTGCTGGTGTTGCATCAGGTGCCCACCCGCGTTATCCGCAATCACGGTATGGGGTACGCCGTGGGCCCCCAGTTCCCACGCGGTCAACGATGCCCCCTGATTGCGTGGTCGGGTTTCGTCTACCCAGACGTGAATCGGAATACCCGCGTCGTGTGCTTTGAAAACAGGCGACAAAGCAGTGCCCCAGTCAACCGTGGCAAGCCATCCGGCGTTACAGTGAGTCAGAATGTTAACTGGTGTAGCACTACTGCGATGCGCATGTTCTTTAATCAGCTCAAGGCCATGCTCGCCGATGGCGCTGTTGGTTGCTACATCCTCATCGCACAGTTGTTGCGCCAGTGTTCGGGCGGCAGCTGTACGTGAACCGGTTGGAGCCTCGAGCAAGGTCGGAAGCATCCGATCAAGTGCCCACCGCAGATTAACAGCCGTTGGCCGGGCGTCGAGGAGTCGCTGGCAAGCTTGCCGCAGATTGCTGTCGCTGGGATCTGCATGGCAAGCGAGGTAAAGGCCGCAGGCGGCGGTCACCCCAATCAGTGGGGCGCCGCGTACGACCATGGTGGCAATCGCTTCGGCCGTTTCATCAACGGTGTTCAGCGTACGTATATCAAACCGGAAAGGCAGCACCGTCTGATCAATGACATGGACCAGAGGTGTCTGCTGATCCAGCCAGATCGAACGGTAAGTCTTACCCGCAACCTTCATCAGTTAAGCCTATCGGTTCTTCCACTGAGGCGGGCGTTTCTCTGCAAATGCCGCCATGCCCTCCTTTTGGTCTTCGGTAGCAAAAAGTGACTGGAACATAATACGTTCACCAGCCACGCCTTGTGCCAAATTAGTTTCATAGGCGCGGTTAACTGAGGCCTTGGCCATAAATACAGACGGACGGGACATCTGTGCAATAGTCGTTGCTGTGGCAAGCGCTTCTTCAATAAGCTCTGCCGCAGGAACCACACGGCTCGCCAGGCCCGACCGTTCAGCTTCTGCCGCGTCCATCATGCGTCCGGTCAGGCACATCTCCATGGCTTTGGATTTGCCAACGAAACGCGTCAGCCGCTGCGTTCCGCCAGCACCAGGAATGATCCCGAGTTTGATCTCCGGTTGTCCAAAGCGGGCGTTGTCCGCGGCGAGAATGAAGTCACACATCATTGCGAGTTCACACCCCCCGCCAAGGGCGAATCCGGCAACTGCTGCAATCACCGGTTTTCGGCAGTGGGTTACCTGTTCCCAGTTCTGGCCGATGAAATCGCCAAGGTACACATCGACGTAGGAGCGATCTTTCATGCCCTTAATGTCGGCCCCTGCCGCAAATGCTTTTTCACTGCCGGTAATGACAATAGCGCCAATGCTGTCATCTTGCTCAAACGCCCGAAGCGCTTGCCCCAATTCGTCCATCAACGGGTCAGACAAGGCATTGAGCGCCTCAGGCCGATTTAAAGTGATCAGCCCGACAACGTCATGCACTTCACATATTATATTTTCGTAACTCATCAGGACTCCTTTGGGAAAAACATTACAAACCGTTACAATTACAGTTCGGAAAATAACGGCAAGAGGCTTATGATCAATTCGGCGATCGATCGTCTATCGTGCCGTTTCCGCTCTAGTTTAGCAGAGAGTTCTGCTACAACCTGTGGGGAATCAATACTGAGTTTCGCAAGTAACAGCCTTTGGAGTGGTATATCGCCGAAGCCTTGTTGAACAAGATTGCGAAGTGACTGGGAGAGAAAGATGAGCAGCGCAGCGGTAAGTTCTTACCACGCGGTATACCAGGCGGCGAAAGAGAATCCCGAAAAGTTTTGGGGCCAGGTGGCAGAGGCCGTCCACTGGACCCGGCGTTGGGATCGGGTACTGGATGACAGCGATGCACCGTTTTACCGCTGGTTTACAGGTGGCGAACTCAATACTTGTTACAACGCGCTTGATTTGCACGTGAACCAAGGGCGCGGAGAGCAGGCGGCACTGGTGTATGACTCGGCCGTTACCGATACACGCCGTAGTTACAGTTTCAGTGAGCTGCGAGATGCGGTTGCGCTCTTCGCCGGCGTACTGGCCGAGCGCGGAGTCTCCAAGGGCGATCGTGTCATTATTTATATGCCAATGGTGCCTGAGGCGGCGATCGCGATGTTGGCGTGCGCCCGGATCGGCGCTGTGCATTCGGTAGTATTTGGGGGCTTTGCGGCCAATGAGCTGGCGGTTCGTATTGATGATGCCACACCCAAAGCGATCATCAGCGCGTCTTGTGGCATTGAGCCCGGGCGTGTAGTGGCTTACAAACCTTTGCTTGACGAAGCCATCTCACTGGCAACCCATCAGCCTGATTTTTGCGTTCTCCTGCAGCGACCGCAGGTTGAGGCATCGCTGCAAGCCGGCAGGGATGTCGATTGGGATGAGGCGCTCGCTGGCGCAAGCGCTCAGGACTGCGTACCGGTTCTGGCGACCGACCCGCTGTATATCCTGTATACCTCTGGCACGACTGGCGAGCCCAAGGGTGTGGTACGGGACAATGGAGGCCACGCCGTCGCCCTGAAATGGACGATGGAGAATATTTATGGCGTGCAACCTGGTGAGGCCTTTTGGGCAGCCTCGGATGTAGGCTGGGTGGTGGGACACTCCTATATCGTGTATGCCCCTTTGCTCGCGGGCAATACCACCATATTGTATGAAGGCAAGCCAGTGGGCACGCCAGACCCAGGCGCCTTCTGGCGAGTCATATCCGAGAACGATGTTCGGGCTCTGTTCACTGCGCCAACGGCGTTTCGTGCTATCAAGAAAGAGGATCCGACTGGTGAGCATATTCGGCGTTACGATCTTTCCTCGCTTCGCTACCTGTTCCTGGCGGGTGAGCGCACTGATCCAGATACTTTGCACTGGGCGGAGGACAAACTGGATATCCCCGTGATTGATCACTGGTGGCAAACAGAAACCGGTTGGTCTATCGCGGCCAATTGTGCGGGCCTTGGGCTGTTGCCGATAAAAGAGGGTTCGCCCTCGGTTGCGGTGCCGGGTTGGGACTTGCAGGTTCTCGACGACAATGGCCGGCAGGCCCCGGCGGGGGAGATTGGCACTTTAGCCGCCAAATTGCCTTTGCCTCCGGGCACTTTCCCATCCCTGTGGAACGCACGCCAACGCCACTTTGATTCGTACCTCAAGCAGTTTGAGGGGTACTACAACACCTCGGATGCAGGCATTATTGATAGTGATGGCTATGTGTTTGTCATGTCGCGCACGGACGACATCATCAATGTGGCCGGACATAGGCTGTCGACCGGCGCAATGGAGGAGGTTCTGGCAGATCATCCGGCAGTCGCTGAGTGCGCAGTCACCGGGGTGGCAGATGATCTCAAAGGTCAGGTGCCGATGGGTTTTCTGGTGTTGAGCGCTGGATGCGAGCAGGCCGACGATGAGATTGTTGCCGAGGCCGTGGCGATGGTGCGTGACCGCATAGGCCCCGTCGCCGCCTTCAAACAGGCTTTGGTGGTTAAACGGTTACCCAAGACGCGCTCGGGAAAAATTTTGCGAGGCACCATGCGCAGCATTGCTGATGGAACGCCCTGGAAAATGCCGGCAACGATCGATGACCCTGTAATCCTCGATGAGATTACCGAGGCGTTATCGACTATCGGTTATCCCCGTTGATCGCACCGCGAAGTAGCCCATGAGTGATTCTGAAGCCGTGACTCTCGCGCAATGGACTGCGCTCGCCGAGCAGGAATTGGGTGATCGGGATCGCGAATCTCTCGAGTGGGAGACTCCCGAAGGTATAACGGTTAAACCGCTTTATACCGTTGATGATCTGGACACTCTTGGCCATCAAGCATCTTTGCCTGGGTTCCCGCCTTATGAGCGTGGCGTCCGCGCAACCATGTATGCCGGACGGCCCTGGACAATCCGTCAGTACTCTGGGTTCTCTACGGCTGAAGAATCCAACGCGTTTTACCGGCGCAATCTGGCCGCCGGCCAAAGCGGCTTGTCGGTGGCTTTTGACCTGGCAACCCATCGTGGTTATGACTCCGATCACCCGAGGGTCACAGGCGATATTGGCAAGGCTGGAGTGGCGATCGATTCGGTCGAGGACATGAAGATCCTTTTTGATCAGATTCCTCTGGGCGAGATGTCTGTATCCATGACCATGAACGGGGCCGTGGTGCCGGTGCTGGCGATGTTCATTGTGGCAGGTGAGGAGCAAGGAGTTGATATCGCGAAGCTATCCGGTACCTTGCAGAACGATATTCTCAAGGAGTTTATGGTTCGAAATACCTATATATATCCGCCGCAGGCTTCCATGCGGATCGTATCGGATATTATTGGTTACACGGCTCAGTATATGCCTCGGTTTAACCCGATTTCTATTTCGGGTTACCACATCCAAGAAGCGGGTGGGACAGCGGTACAGGAACTGGCCTACACCCTGGCTGATGGCGTCGAGTATGTGCGCACGGCGGTTAACAGTGGCTTGGGTATCGATCGGTTTGCGCCGCGTCTGTCGTTCTTCTTCGGTATTGGCATGAACTTTTTCATGGAGGTCGCCAAGTTACGGGCGGCTCGATTACTCTGGGCCGAACTGATTAAGGAAAAATTTAACCCGTCTGATCCGCGCTCGCTCATGTTGCGTACGCACTGCCAGACATCTGGTGTGAGCCTGACCGGCGAGGATCCTTACAATAATATTATCCGTACCACGATCGAGGCCCTGGCCGCAGTGTTTGGGGGAACCCAGTCATTACACACCAATAGTTTCGATGAGGCCTTGGCGTTGCCTACGGATTTTTCGGCCCATATTGCACGCAATACCCAGCTCATCCTGCGAGAGGAGACTGGGATAACTCGAGTGGTTGATCCCTTGGGGGGTTCGTACTATGTAGAAAGCCTGACTGCCTCTCTGGTCAGTCATGCACGTTCGTTGATTGACGAAGTTGAAGCGATGGGCGGCATGACCGAAGCGGTTACAAGTGGAGTGCCAAAACGGCGTATTGAGGAGTCCGCCACTCGCCGACAGGCCCGTGTTGATCGCGGTGAGGAAGTCATGGTGGGGGTGAATCGCTACCAGAGCAGTGCTGACGCCGATGTGGACATTCTCAACATTGATAATTCTGTAGTACGTAATACCCAACTCGAGCGATTGGAGCAGGTGCGTAACAGCCGTGACGAGAATCGCTGCCAGCAGGCGTTAACGGGACTCACCGAGGCTGCCGGGCAGGCCGGAGCGAACCTGCTAGAGTATGCCCTTGAGGCGGCACGTGCACGCGCCACCGTAGGGGAAATTTCTCTTGCTTTGGAGCAGGTTTTCGGCCGTCACCAGGCTCAGATTGGGACGATTTCAGGGGTGTACGGCGAAGCATACCAGGATGACGAGGAGTTCGGCGCAATTCGCCGCGCCGTGGCCGATTTTGCGCGAGATGCTGGCCGGCGCCCGAGAATTCTCGTTGCGAAGTTAGGACAGGATGGGCACGATCGAGGTGCTCGGGTTATTGCCACAGCGTTTGCGGATATTGGTTTTGATGTTGATATCGGCCCACTGTTTCAGACACCCGAGGAGGTTGTCCGACAGGCTATTGATAATGACGTGCATGTTATTGGCATATCCTCTCAGGCGGGAAGTCACGACACGTTGGTGCCGCAGGTCATTGAAGAATTGGATAGACACCAAGCCGCTGAGATTATTGTGGTTCTCGGTGGCGTGGTACCGACGGCGGACCGGCAACGGTTGGCAAGCCTGGGGGTTGCTGCATTTTACGGCCCTGGCACCAATATTCCCCAGGCTGCACAAGAGGTGTTGAACATGATCCAGCGTCCGAGAACTTAAAAACCCATGCACCGAATTATTGAAGAATTAGAGCGGCGCCGTCTGGCGGCCGAGCAGGGCGGCGGTCAAAAGCGTATCGAGGCGCAACATGCCAAAGGCAAATTGACGGCCCGCGAACGTATCGGTGTTCTGCTTGACGAGAACAGTTTCGAGGAGTGGGACGTATTTGTCGAGCACCGCTGCACCGATTTTGACATGGCCGAAAAAACAGTTCCAGGCGATGGCGTGGTTACCGGCCACGGTACCATCAACGGCCGCACGGTTTTCGTTTTCAGCCAGGATTTCACCGTGTTTGGCGGGTCATTATCAGAGGCTCATGCCGGCAAAATCTGCAAGATCCTTGATCATGCAATGAAGGTGGGTGCTCCCGTTATAGGACTGAATGACTCAGGGGGTGCGAGGATCCAGGAAGGCATTGATTCGTTAGCCGGCTACGCGGAGGTCTTCCAGCGCAATGTTTTGGCCTCGGGTGTCATTCCGCAGATCTCCATGATTATGGGTCCTTGCGCCGGCGGGGCGGTGTATTCCCCTGCGATAACGGACTTTGTCTTCATGGTCCGCAATACCTCCTACATGTTTGTAACCGGCCCAGAGGTTGTCAAGACTGTCACCCATGAAACCGTCACCCATGAGGAACTCGGCGGTGCGAGTACCCACTCCAGCCGCTCCGGCGTGGCTGATGGCGCGTTTGATAACGACATCGACGCTTTGTTGAATCTGCGGCGTTTTTTCGATTTTCTACCGCTTAGCAATATGGCCGACCCGCCTGAGCGCGAGGCGGTGGACCCTGCTGATCGTGTGGAGCTCTCGCTGGACAGCTTGATTCCGGATAATCCGAACAAGCCGTACGATATGCATGAATTAATTACCAAGGTTGTGGATGACGGTGATTTTTTTGAACTTAAGCCCGATTACGCCGGCAACATTATTACCGGGTTCGGGCGCATGCAAGGCTTAACTGTTGGCGTGGTTGCCAATCAGCCGACGGTGCTCGCAGGGTGCCTGGATATCCAGTCGTCCGTTAAAGCGGCCCGCTTTGTGCGTTTTTGCGACGCTTTTTCGATACCGATTTTAACTTTTGTCGACGTCCCCGGGTTTTTACCCGGTACTGCGCAGGAGTACGGAGGGATTATTCGGCACGGCGCCAAATTACTTTACGCCTACGCCGAGTGCACCGTGCCTAAGGTTACCGTGATTACGCGTAAGGCCTACGGTGGTGCATACGATGTCATGGCATCGAAACACCTGCGTGGGGATGTCAACCTGGCCTGGCCGAGTGCCGAAATCGCGGTAATGGGACCCAAGGGAGCCGTTGAGATCATCTTCCGTGAGGATATCGGAGACGAGGAAAAGATTGCTCAGCGCACTGAAGAATACCGGGAGAAATTCGCCAATCCCTTCGTCGCAGGGCATCGGGGATTTATTGACGACGTGATTTTTCCCCGTGATACCCGCCGCCGCCTGTGCCGCTCGTTATCCATGCTGCGAAACAAGCAGTTGGATAACCCCTGGCGAAAACATGGCAATATTCCGCTGTAAGCCGGGCACAGCAGTATGCACAACGCAGGGCGAATTATTGCCGTTTGTATTTCCCCGGCTGAAGGGGGTTCGATCAAAGCGGTAACCGAGGCTGTCGCAATAGCCGGCGAAGGTTTAAGGGGGGATCGCTACTGTGCAACTGATGCGCCGTCAAAGACGCAACTGACCTTGATCGAGAGCGAGGTTATCGACGCTCTGAACAGCGAGCTTGCCAAACCACTACCCGTGACTGCATTTCGCCGTAACCTGGTGACCAAGGGCGTCTTTTTGAATTCGTTGGTCGGCGTGACATTCGCTGTGGGTGAAGTACAGGTGCAAGGTATAGAGTTGTGCGAGCCGTGCGCTTATTTGCAGGATCTGCTGGAGGTGCCCGATCTGGTCAAGCGCCTGACTCATAAGGGCGGGCTTCGCTGTGAAATTTTAGAAGGCGGCCTGATCGTGTGCGATAACCTCGTTCGATGCCAAGTGTAGCGCTGGCCACCTGACAGTCTGCCTGGTCTCGCACCGAGCTCTTAGTCCCTAAGGTTCTGAGCCATCTCCCGCAAGACAAATTTCTGAATCTTTCCGGTCGAGGTTTTCGGTAGGTCGCAAAATACAATTGTGCGCGGCGCCTTGTAATGGGCAAGGTTGCCCCGGCAGAACTCGATAATCTCGCGCTCCTTAACTTGCACGCCTTCGCGCAGCGTGACAAAAGCGCAGGGGCTTTCACCCCAGGCTTCGTCGGGCCGTGCGACTACGGCAGCTTCGAGGACCTTGGGGTGTCGGTAGAGCGCTTCTTCAACCTCCAGACTAGAGATATTTTCTCCACCTGAGATGATGATGTCCTTGGAGCGGTCTTTCACTTCAATGTAGCCATCAGGGTGCCGAACGGCTATATCGCCGGTATGAAACCAGCCTCCCGCAAAGGCTTGCGCTGTCGCGCTTGGATTCTTTAAATAACCTTTCATCACTGTGTTGCCGCGCACCATTACCTCGCCGAAGGTTTGCGCATCCCAGGGTACATCCTCCAGTGTGTCAGGATTTTTGACGCTGGCGTTCTCAAGCGTGCCGTAGTGAACGCCCTGGCGCGCCATCCGGGCTGAGCGTTGCTGTAGCGCCAGATCTGGCCAGTCATCCTGGGGAATGCAGACCGTTGCTGGGCCGTAGGTCTCGGTAAGGCCGTAAAGATGCGTCACATGGAAACCATCTGTCTCCATTGCTTCGATCACAGCTGAAGGAGGCGCGGCGCCTCCGGTCGCAATTTCGACAGTCTGGGAGAAGGGCGATCTAGTGTCCGCGGGGGCATTGGCCAGCATATTCAGCACGATGGGGGCTCCGCACATATGAGTTACCCCGTGTTCGGCAATTGAGCGAAATACCGGGCCGGGCTCCACAGCGCGCAGGCAGACATGGGTCGCAAGTGCGGCAGTGACGGCCCAGGTAAAGGTCCAGCCGTCGCAGTGGAACATCGGCAAGGTCCAGAGGTAGACGGACTTACGGTCCAGCCCCATGGTCGACATATTACCCATAGCGTTAAGGTAGGCCCCCCGGTGGTGGTAGACGCAGCCTTTGGGGTTGCCCGTGGTGCCGGAGGTATACAGCAGTGACAGTGCTTGCCATTCATCCTCAGGCTGGCCAGGCGGGAAGTTTGGCTGACCCTGCGCAATAAAATGCTCGTAGTCCATTTCTCCAACGAGCGTTCCGCCCTCGCTTTCGGAGTCGTCGATGTCAATAATCAGGATGGGCCGCTCTATCAGAGATACGGCTTCCTGAATCGTTTGGGAAAAAGCGCGATCTGTGAGTAATACTCGAGCTTCACCATGATCCAGGATAAACGCGATGGTTTTGGCATCCAGGCGTATATTCAGCGAGTTCAGTACGCCCCCCAGCATGGGCACGGCGTTATGCGCTTCAAGCATCTCCGGCGTGTTGGCTCCCATGATGGCAACACAGTCCCCATGGCCGATCCCCCTGCTAGCCAGCGCGCTGGCAAGACGGCAGGAGCGTTCCCAGAATTGTGCGTAGGTATAGCGACGTTGACCGTGAATAATCGCACAGTGTTCGGGTGCGACCTGGGCGGCTCTCCGAAGAAAACTGACCGGGGTTAACGCTTCAAAGTTCGCTGGATCTTTTTCAAGAGTTTGTTCAAAAATAGACAATGCATCGCCTCCACGGGAATGGCGCCAATCCTAACGCCTTTCCGGGCCTCTGTCAGTCAGACGCAGTACCGGACATGTTGCGTCCAAATCGACTGGGCCATCGCCCAAGGAAAGCGTACTCCGAGTCTTGCTCGCCCTCAGCGCCTCGATGACCTGGAATGCTTTGTGCGGAGTGCCCTCACTGGCATTAGCGGGTTTCCTGTGGCGTCTCCTATCGGGCTTATAATCCGCTTTCAATGGGTTTGGCGGGAGCCGGTACATTGCGTATTCCACAAGGCAAGGCCTATGATGAAGTCGTCGTCGGGGACGAGTTTGACTATGTGCTGACCATCACCGAAACCCACCTGGTGACCGCGGCGGGCCTGTTCGGCGATTTTAATCCCCTGCATGTCGACGAGACCTTCGCTGCACAGTCACGCTTTGGCGGGCGCATTCTTCACGGGCCTTTCACCAGCGCCTTCGTGGCGGCGCCGGTGGGCCTTTATTTCTGCGGCACCGCAATTGCCTATCTGGAGCACAGTTGCCGGTTCATGGCCCCGGTTCGGCCAGGTGACACGCTGCGGGCGCTCTGGCGCGTAATCGCAACAACCGACAAACCCAAGTTTGACGGTGGTATCGTGGAATTGTCATGTTGCTGCACTAACCAGTCAGGGGTAGAAGTGGCCAGTGCAGCCGGCAAGATCCTGGTCGAATCGACCAACTCAACCCCAGAGATCGACGTGTGAATATTGCGGTTTACGGTAAGCGGGCCCTGATCTACAGCCGCGGCTTATTCGGTCCGGGGCATCTGCGGCGCTATCGTACGATCGCCCGCGCGCTGGTAGGCCAGTTCGCCGGCCTTAATGTTCTAGCTATTTCGGGACTGTCCCTCATGCGCAGTTTCCACTTTA
>CAJWEF010000052.1 GCA_913031305.1 uncultured Acidiferrobacteraceae bacterium | reverse complement strand
TAGGGGCTTCTTTAATCAAGAGGCCCTTTTTTCTTGTTAAGACGGATTAGATAAGTCGTTTCCTGATAACAGCGCCATAGCCGGCCAAGCGCCGTACTGATGGTGCGGCCAGCGTGTGCCCAATAGCCGCCTGTCCAGGTTTTGCGCCCAGGGCACGGTTGGTACAAGTCTGGAAATGATAGCCATCAACCGCGTGAGCGCGACACCCGAATCACCGAACGACGCGCCCGCAACCGACGGATGATTCTCGCCAGATGCTTACGGTCGCTCACCTCGATGGTAAACCGAATTGCAGAATTACGATCATCACGTGCTGTCACCAAAACATGGTTGATGTTCGAATCTTCCTCAGCGATCACAGACGCGAGAGTCGCAAAAACACCCCGTCGATTGATCACCTCGAGGCGGATATCCGCCTCGAAAGTTGTCTTGAGCTCAGTCGACCACTCGACGCCGACCCAAGTATCCGGGCGTTTACTCTGCTCCCGAGCGTTGGGGCAGATTGGGCGATGGATAACAATGCCGCGACCGTGTGAGAACAAGCCGACAATCGCATCGCCGGGAATCGGCCTGCAGCAGCGGGCGTAGGAGACGCTCATGCCTTCAACCCCGCGTATTGGCAAGGGTTCTTCATGGCTTATAGGGCCACTGGAATCTGGTAACAGTTGCCGGGCAACCACCATCGGCAACCGTCTGCCCATACCGATATCAGTCAGCAGTTCGTTCCAATCCTCAAGGCCGATATGCTTGAGTAACTGAATTTTCTGATCAGTTCGCAAACGGGTCTTTAGGCCCAGCGCCTTTAGGGTCCGCTCTAACAGTTGGCGCCCGAGTTTACTGGCATCGCCTTCTTGCTGGTGCTTAAGGAAATCGCGGATTGCGGCACGTGCCTTGGCAGTGACCACATAGTTTAGCCACAACGGCGTGGGTATCGCCGAGCGAGCAGTCAACGCCTCAACGTGGTCACCGTTGCTCACAGTGTGATGTAGCGGCACTGGTTCGTTATTAACCCGGGTACCGATGCAGTGATTACCAACATCCGAGTGCACCGCATAGGCAAAATCCAGCGCACTGGAACCCTTAGGCAGTTTCTTGATATCACCATGTGGGGTAAACACGTAAACCTCATCTGGATACAGATCGACCTTCAGGTGCTCGAGGAATTCTGAAGGGTTGCCGGCCTGCTTCTGGGTATCCAGCAGATCCATCAGCCAGTGATGTGCGGGCATCGGTGCACCGCTCTTGTCTTTGCCTGTCTTGTAACGCCAGTGCGAAGCAACACCGGTCTCCGCCGTACGATGCATATCGGTGCTACGAATCTGGACCTCAATACTCTGGCCAAAAGTGCCGAACAACAGCGTGTGCAGCGACTGGTACCCGTTGGCCTTCGGTATAGCGATGTAGTCCTTGAACTTACCCGGCACCGGCTTATAGATATTGTGAATCACGCCCAACGCCCGGTAACAATCATCCACCGTGTGCACGATGACACGAATCGCAAAAATATCGCGCATCTCGGACATGGGCACCCGGCGCGAGCGCATTTTGCGATAAACACTGTAGATATTTTTTTCTCGGCCTTCCACCGCCCCCTCGAGACCCACTTCCGCCAGTTCTGACTCGATCTTGGCCGTGGTCTTTTCGATAATAGCGCGGTGGTTGCCACGACGCTTATCGAGCTCCTTGCGGATGGTGTTGTAACGCTTGGGGTATAGATTGCAGAAACTCAGATCTTCGAGTTCCTGGGTCCATGTACGCATCCCCAGCCGATTAGCGATTGGTGCAAAAATATCCAGTGTCTGGGTAGCGATCCGCTTACGTTTATCTGCTTTGAGCGCTCCCAACGTACGCATGTTGTGGATGCGGTCGGCGAGCTTGATCAGAATAACCCGAATATCCTGGGCCATCGCCAGCAGCATTTTGCCGAAATTTTCTGCTTCGGCATGTTCGCGCGATTCAAACTCGATCTGGTCGATCTTGCTGACACCGTCAACCAGTTGCGCCACATCCTTGCCAAAGCGAGTCGAGAGTTCACCCTTCGCGGTGGGCGTGTCTTCAATGACATCATGCAGCAGCGCCGCCATGATGCTCCGACTATCCAGCCGTATGTCGGCGAGAATCCGAGCAACAGACAGGGGATGGAATATATAGGCCTCGCCGCTGTGGCGTACCTGGCCTTCATGGGCTTCAGCGCCAAAAAGATAGGCCTCGTATATGGCCTTGACCTCCTGCGAATCGAGATACTGCTCGACGATCCCTAGCAGGTCGCTGATCAGCAGGCGTCCCCCGCTGGCGGCGGGAGCATCCTGCGTGATTTCAGTTTGAGGGCTTGCTCTCCGCGTCGGTGCCGGCGTCGTCGGCATCTTGCGCTTCCTCGTCACTGTCGTTTGCGGCTGACTCACCGATAGGTATCGCTTCGATCATATCGGCTGCGGCGGCAACAAATTCGGTTGCTGTGGAGTCGGCGTCCGGCAACGCCTCGGTGCTATCTTCAGATCCAGCGGTGGATGTATCGGCGGCGCCTTTGCTGTCTTCGTCCTGCACCGTATCGTCAGTCTCCTCGGCCGCTGCGAATGCCTCCTCCAACTCCTTCATCGGGTCGACTACCTGTTCTTTGAGGATTTCGTTGGTCACCATGCCCTCAGCGATCTCGCGCAGTGCGATCACGGTATGCTTGTCGCGGTCTTCGGGGACCAGCGGATCAGCACCGAGTTGTAATTGACGGGTACGCCGGGCGGCAACCAAAACCAGTTCAAAGCGGTTCTCAACGTTCTCAAGACAATCCTCGACCGTAATTCTTGCCATCAATATTTCTCCAGAAAGCGTATCGCCCAGAACGGGCCTGGCACAGACCGGGGGCGACGGAATGACTACAAACAGCCAACCCCGGGACGTTTATTGAAACGGCCGCTAAAGGCTTGCTGCGTCAGATGTTTTTAGTCTAACGTTTTTTGCGCAATGCACAAGGGCCTCGATGTTGAAGCCGTGGGCTGAGACGGGTGCGATCCCGTTCAGAACCAGGGCGCGCAGCTCCACCAGCGCAGTGGCAAAGTCCGCGTTGACCATGATGTGATCGTACTCGACATGGTGGCTTATCTCGCTGGCTGCCTCGGCCATCCGCTCCCGAATCTCCTCGGCACTGTCCCGTCCACGGGACACCAAACGCCCAGCGAGGACCTCAGCAGATGGTGGCAATATGTAAACACTAACCACGTCCGCAACGCTACGGCGAACTTCCTGTGCCCCCTGCCAGTCAATATCCAGAACCACACTTTTGCCTCTGGCAAGAAACTGGTCTACCGCAGTACGCGAGGTTCCGTAGCAATGACCGAACACTCGTGCGTATTCAAGAAAATCTCCTGCCTCAATCATGTGCTCGAATGCGCGGTCATCGACAAAGAAGTAATCGACCCCTTCCGTTTCCCCTTCGCGGCGAGGACGTGTGGTATGGGACACTGAGGCCACGACCGTGTCGCAACTTTCGACCAAGGCGCGAGCCAGGCTACTCTTGCCCCCGCCCGAAGGGGCGGACAGGATAACTACACGAGCTGGGATGGCTGCAGTTTGGGGCATAACCAGGCTACTCGATGTTCTGCACCTGCTCACGCATCTGCTCAATCAAGACCTTCAAATCGACCGATGCGCTGGTTTGTTCGAGCTGTGCCGACTTAGATCCGAGCGTGTTGGCTTCTCGGTTCAATTCCTGCATCATAAAATCCAGTCTGCGACCAACTGGTTCCGTCCGGGTTAGTATCTGCTCCACCTCGTCCAGGTGTAAGCCCAATCTATCCATCTCTTCGGTGACCTCGCTGCGCGCAAGCAATATCACTACCTCCTGCTCCAAACGTTCTGGATCCACCTGCTCAACCATCTCCATCAGGCGCTGTTCCAATCGTTGACGCTGCGCCTTGGCAATATCCGGCAATTGAGCGGTCAGCGAACTGAGGATTCCCCGCGCCGTCGCGATCTTGTCTTTCAGGATACTGGCCAAAGCGCTGCCTTCACCTTCCCGGCTATTGCTGAGCTCGCTGAGCGCCTCACGCAACAGGTCGGCGGCGGCGTCAGCGAGGACTTCATCGTCTACCGCCGGCGCAGACATCACACCTGGCCATTTCAGTATTTCACTGATCTGCAGCGGCTTGGCATCGGGCACGATAGCGCGAACACGATCCGACCAATTCACGAGGTGGCCGACCACTTCAACATCGATGTCGCGCTCAGCCACATCCGCTGATGGCGGTGTGTAGCGCAGTAGGGCATCAACTCGACCACGGTTAACCACGGCACTGATGGCATCACGAAAAACGCCCTCGGCAAAACGCAGCTCCTCTGGCAGCCGCATCGCGACTTCACGATAGCGGTGATTAACACTTCGCACCTCCCATGTCATCTGACCCAAGGGCGTTTCCGCCGCGCAACGGGCGAAAGCAGTCATGCTCTTTGCCAAAGGAATTCTCCAAAATATTACAGGTTAGGCCGAAATACCTGACGGCAGCGCTCACTTGGGCCACTGACATCGGGTAAGCAACTATACTGTATTCTGTGTTTTTTTCGCCTGGCGCTGGTTGCTAACCATCCAGCTCACCCTATGTCCAGCAGACTGCCTCTGCAAAACGGCTACATCCTCAAGGGCTACACCATTAGCGAAGTCCTCGGTGGTGGTGGCTTCAGCCTGGTCTACCTTGCGAGCAACGAGCTGCAGCGCGGCAAGATGGTTATCAAGGAGTACTGTCCACAGGATCTGGTAGCCCGCCAGGCCGATGGCACGATCGAGCCCAACTCGCCACTGGCTCAAGCCCCATTTCGCCAGGGCCTGGAGCGCTTCCGCTTAGAAGCCCAAAGAATGAGCGAAGTGAAACATCCCAATATCATCAGCGTCAGTGAATACTTTGAAGCGAACAACACCCTATATATGGTGATGGCGCATGAAGAGGGGCGTGACTTGCGCTGGTTTATCAAGAAACTTGCGGGGCAATTGGACTGGGATTTTTTGAAACAGGTTTTCCCAGCCATCGGCGAAGGACTCTGGCGCATGCACCAACACGGTGTGGTGCACCTGGATGTCAAACCAGCCAATGTTCTACTGCGTACCAGTGGCCAGCCGTTGCTGCTGGATTTCGGTGCGGCGCAAACCCTTAGCGAAGACGATCGCTTTGGCTCCTTTCAGACCCTGACTCATGGTTTCGCACCACCAGAGCAGTATCTGGACGGTAACCTTGGTACCTGGACCGACATTTACGGCCTGGCCGCAACTATCTACAGTTGTATTACTGGGTCATCTCCGCCACCAGCATTAAAACGCCAAGAGGGTGCAACACTGGAAAAACTGACCGTATCCCGGACCGGGCAGTACCCCTACACATTACTGAAGACCCTCGAGGCTGCGTTATCACTGGATTACAGCGAACGCCCAGCTGATATGGGCATTTTTCTTTCGCTGGCTTTTGGCACCCCCCAGGGTAGATAACATCTTTATTTTGATGTTCATCTCCTACCAGGTAGTCTCCTCCAGGCGGTTGGTTCAGTCGGTGTAATCCCCTTTCGGTTTTTGAGTTAAGGGTTTCGGCTTTAGGCAAGCTCTGAGTCCAGGAAAATACGCCTGATAAACAACTTGTTTTGCTGTTATTTACATTGAACCCAAAACTTTAGGCCACTTTGTCGGTGGATGATCTTGCGCCAATCGTGGTCAAGCCATCTATTCAAAGGGGGGATCACATTTTCACAAATAGCCAGGCGGTTCTAATAGCTGACTTCCTGGAACATTCAACAATTAATGTCAGCAAACGCTGAGTTTTATCGCAGTTTTAAAATAGTTGACTCAGTGGTACAGTGACGCCTCTATTGGTCTTACCAGTTTACCATTTGATTATGAATCGAGAACGCGTTTCGGACGTTGTGGTTCGGAAAATTGAGCAGTTGATTCTTGAGGGAGCGCTGAAGCCTGGTGACCGCCTGCCGGCAGAGCGTAAGTTTGCCGTACAGCTCGGGGTTTCACGGCCCTCACTACGCGAGGGCCTACAGATTCTCACCGCACGTGGATTGCTAACGATGCAGGGCCGCGGTGCCACCGAAGTGGCCGAGAGTCTTAATCCTGCCCTGGAAAATCCGCTGCTGGAACTGATCAGCACCTCACCCGATGCGCAGCAGGACGTCTTGGAACTGCGCCACGCGATCGAGTCCATGTCGGCATATCATGCCGCCGCCCGGCGCACTGAAACCGATATGGAGATGCTGCGCGCCGCCTACAAGCGAATGATTATCTCTCATGGCCAAGATGACGCCGTGATCGAAGCCAAAGCCGATGCAGATTTTCACCTCGCGGTCGGTGAAGCCTCACACAACGTGGTTCTAGTGCATGTAATGCGCAGCCTGTTCTCGCTGCTGCGTCGCAGTATCCATTACAACCTGGAGAACCTGTACCAGCAGCCTGATAACTTCAAGCATCTTCGAGACCAGCACTATCATCTGATGAATGCGATACTGGATGGCGATCCACAGGCCGCCAAGACCGCCTCGGATAATCACATCAGTTATGTCGAGAAAACGCTTCAGGATATGAATATTCATAGGCAACGTGAAGCCCGCGCTCATCGTCGTGTAGCCGGCCTAGCCTTATCTTGATTGACCCAGATGGCTAACCGTCCGGCACGACTGCTGGATTGCCCCTTCTCTAGTAGGAACGATTCGGTTGCCCTAAAATCATTAAGCAAGCCACAAGGGCTAGCGTCCTTGTCTAAAGTATTAATGGTATACGACATACCACTGAAATCAACGTTGCTATGCTGCGATACGCGCTGATCCTTTTTTTCGTGCTCTGTGGAGCCTGGTTGTTGCTATCCGGGCATTGGACAGTTCTGCTTCTGAGTCTTGGCATCGCATCAGTATTGCTGGTGGTTCTATGCGCGAAGCGTTTAGGCATACTGGATGCTGAGGGTTTGCCGCTGAGACTACTTCCAGGGCTGGCACGCTACGCGCCCTGGCTGGCTGGGCAGATCGTCAGTGCCAGCGTCGATGTGGCACGTCGTATCGTCGATCCACGCTTGCCAATAAGCCCATCAATCATTCACGTTGACGCCGGCCAACGCAGCGCCGTGGGTCGGGTCAGTTACGCCAATTCAATCACCCTGACACCCGGAACAATCTCGCTAGATGTCGCTGACAACCAGATAGAAGTGCATGCCCTGACGGATGACGCGGCTGAGGAGTTAACGCAAGGAGAAATGGCTCGGCGCGTATGCTCCATGGAGGATGAGTAATGTTCACGCTTACCGGCATAGCACTACTGGCCACTATGGTGCTGGCCCTGATTCGGGCAATCAAGGGGCCCACCGTCTATGACCGGATTCTGGCCTCGAATGCCGTGGGCACCAAGACCGTGCTGATGATCGCGGTGCTTGGCTTTATCGTCGGTGAGCCAGACTTGTATATTGACATCGCTCTGATGTACGCCCTGATCGGCTTCATCGGTACCGTCGCTGTCCTCAAGGTATCCGAGTTCGGCGACCTTGGTCAGGCACAGTCACCGCGCGACGGAGATAAATCATGAACCTCGCGCTAGACCTTGCTAGCGATGCCCTGTTGGTTATCGGTGCACTGTTCACCCTGGTAGGTGGCATTGGGCTACTGCGCCTGCCGGATGTCTTCACTCGCCTGCATGGCGCCGGCGTTACCGATACCCTGGGAGCTGGCGCCATTTTGCTGGGGCTTGCCCTGGCAGCCGGCTGGAGTTTGCTGCTGGGCAAACTGCTATTACTTCTGGCGATACTGGCGCTACTGAACCCCTCTGCTTCACATGCCCTGGCGCGCGCGGCCAGGCATGGTATCCGCAGCCCCTGGCTTGATGATCCAAAAATCTAAGTGCTGATCGAAACCATCAATATCGTGCTGCTGGGCATGCTGGCGCTCACCGCGCTTGCCGCGGTTCGGCTGCATGACCTTTTTGCCGTGACCATAATGTTTGGTATGTACAGTCTGCTCGCTGCGGTCGTGTTCGTGGTTCTAGATGCGGTAGATGTGGCATTTACCGAGGCGGCTGTAGGTGTCGGCATTTCGACAGTATTGATGCTGGCGACCATTGGTCTTGTGGGCAGGCACGAGCAGCGCCCGGCACACCGACCCCTGCTGCCGCTGCTGGTGGTTGCGGTCACTGGCGCGGCGCTGGTCTATGGCACACTCGACATGCCTTTTTTCGCTGACCCAGCCGCACCCGTACATCAACACGTTGTGCCGTACTACCTCGGTAAATCACCTGAGCAAACCGGCATCCCCAACGTAGTCACCAGTATCCTCGCGAGTTACCGCGGTTACGACACCCTGGGTGAGTTGGCGGTAATTTTTACCGCTGGGGTCGGGGTTCTGGCTCTGCTTGGCCTGCGGCGACGTAAACGGCCTTCGAAAGAGCACCCAACGCCATGAGAGACAATCCGGTTCTACGCATTGTCGCCAAAATCATCATCCCGGTGATCCTGCTATTCGCCCTTTACGTACAGTTTCATGGTGACTTCGGTCCGGGTGGCGGTTTTCAGGCCGGAGTCATCTTCGCTGCTGGATTTATTCTTTACGGCTTGGTGTTCGGCACCGAAGCTCTGCGCAACGCCATACCGCCAGGGCTGTTACGGTTTGTTATCGCACTCGGACTGGTCTTGTATGCCGGGGTTGGCGCAACAACAATGCTGCTAGGCTCAGATTACCTTGCTTACGGTGCGCTCGCCCACGATCTGATAGGCGGCCAACACCTGGGAATATTCCTGGTCGAACTTGGGGTTGGCATCACTGTAAGTGCAGTGATAGTCACCATCTTCCTGGCCTTTGCCGGGCGCAACGATCCGTGAACGTCGCTGGACTGTACAACTACTGGATCGTCATCCTGCTGATGATGACCGGTTTCTACGTGGTGATCTCCAGTGGCAATCTGGTCAAGAAAATCATCGGGTTGAACCTGTTCCAGGCCTCGGTTTTCATTCTTTATATCAGCATGGGTAAAGTCATGAACGGCGCCGTACCCATATTGCGCGAAGGCGTCACTACTTACTCCAACCCTCTACCCCATGTGCTCATCCTGACTGCGATCGTGGTCGGGGTAGCCACCACTGCCTTAGGTCTCGCGCTCGTCGTGCGAATTCGTGAAGCCTACGGCTCAGTCGAAGAAGACGATATTCATCGCCAGGACGAGTCCTTGTGATTAGTGCGCAACTGCCGGCGCTACAGGTGGTTGTGCCGTTGCTGGCTGCTCCGCTGTGCCTGGTCTTGCATCGACCCTTTGCGGCGTGGCTACTGACATTCGTCGTCAGCGGCATCTCGCTTCTCGTTTCAGTGGCTCTGCTCGGGCAAATACTGGAACAGGGCGTCATCGACTATACCTTCGGTGGCTGGGCGGCACCGTTTGGTATCGCATACCACATCGATTTCGCCAACGCTTATGTGCTGTTGATCGTCACAGCGATCAGCACAGTGGTGTCCATCTTTGCCAAGCGCAGCGTCGCCAGTGAAATCGAGGCACATAGCCAGGGACTTTTTTACACCGCCTGGCTGCTCTGTCTTACTGGACTGCTTGGCATCACGATAACCGGGGACGCATTCAACCTTTTTGTCTTTCTCGAGATTTCCTCGCTGTCGAGTTACGTACTCATTGCGATGGGGAACGATCGCAAAGCGCTGACAGCGGCCTACCAGTATCTGATCATGGGAACGATCGGCGCGACTTTTATTCTTATTGGAATCGGCCTTTTGTACATGCTAACCGGCACACTAAACATGCTTGACATGGCGCAGCGCTTGGTTGCCGTTGCCGACAGTCGCACAGCGCGCACCGGTTTTGCTTTTCTGACGGTGGGTCTGGGCCTGAAGATCGCACTGTTCCCACTTCATCTGTGGCTGCCCAATGCCTATGCCTACGCGCCCTCAGCAGTCAGCGCCTTCCTTGCGGCTACTGCGACCAAAGTGGCTGTCTACGTCCTGCTGCGCTTTATGTTCTCGGTTTTTGGCATCGACTTCGCGCTCGGCGCCATGCCACTATCGACCATGCTGGTCGTTCTGGGCTCGGTCGCGGTCCTTTCGGCGTCGACAGTCGCTATATTTCAGCACAACCTGAAGAGAATGCTGGCGTACTCCAGCATCGCCCAGATCGGCTACCTGGTACTGGGTGTTAGCCTGGCGACGCCTGCCGGGCTTACGGCCACTCTGCTGCATCTTTTCAACCATGCGCTGATGAAGGGCGCATTGTTTCTCGCGCTCGGCTGTATTGCCTGGCGGCTGGGCAGTGTGCGCCTGGGGGACCTGGGCGGACTCGGGTACCGGATGCCCTGGACCATGGGTGTTTTCGTGATTGGCGGTCTCAGTCTGATCGGCCTGCCACTCACCGCGGGCTTTATTAGTAAATGGTATCTGGTGCTGGCCGCTGTGGAGCGAGGCTGGTGGCCCGTGGTCCTTATCATCATTGCCGGGTCACTGCTTGCCGTGATCTATGTCTGGCGCGTGATCGAGACCGCATACCTTGGCAAAACCAAAGAAGCTGTCAGTGGCACCGAAGCGCCGCTGTCTATGCTGGTTCCGGCCTGGCTGCTGGCTATTGCCAATCTGTATTTCGGCATGCATACCGAACTCAGTGCGGGCATTGCATCACAGGCCGCCATGGTGCTGTTCGGGGGACAACCATGAGCGACTCGATACTATTTCTGATCTTACTGACGCCACTTATCGGCGCGGGGCTGATCGTTGTTACCGGCAACCGGCCCAATCTGCGCGAGACAGTTAGCGTCGTAACTGGTCTATTACTGCTAGTTGAGGTTGCCTCATTGGTTCCGGACGTGCTGGCCGGGGAAACCCCTGGCCTGCTGCTGGCAATACCGGTGCCCGGAGTACCACTGGCACTGCAGGTGGAACCATTGGGATTACTCTTTGCACTGATTGCCTCATCTTTGTGGATCGTCACGACGATCTATGCCATCGGCTATATGCGCGGCCATCATGAAATCCACCAGACCCGCTTCTACGCGTTTTTCGCCATCGCAATCAGCGCCACCATGGGAATAGCCCTGGCGCAGAATCTGTTTACGCTATTCCTTTTTTACGAATTATTGACGATCTCGACTTATCCGCTCGTTACCCATGCCGGTACGCCAGAAGCTCGTCGTGGGGGGCGGGTATATCTGGGTATTCTGATGGGGACCTCCATAGGGTTTTTGCTGCTGGCGGTAATCTGGACCTGGCAGTTAACCGGCACCACCGGCTTTAAGGCAGGTGGCATCCTTGCGGGGCAGGCTTCACCGCTAGTCATTGGGATTCTCTATGGGCTTTTCGCCTTCGGTATCGGCAAAGCCGCACTGATGCCTTTCCATCGGTGGCTACCGGCCGCGATGGTAGCCCCCACTCCGGTAAGCGCACTGTTGCACGCCGTTGCAGTAGTAAAAGCAGGTGTTTTTGCCATCCTCAAGGTCACGGTCTATATTTTTGGTATCGATCTGGTCGGGGGCAGCACGGCCAGCACGGCCCTTTTATGGGTGGCAGCGCTGACTATTATCGGCGCCTCACTTGTCGCGCTGTACCAGGACAATCTCAAACGCCGTCTGGCTTATTCCACCATCAGCCAGTTGTCTTATGTGGTCCTTGGCGCAGTGCTGGCCAACGCGGCCAGTATTTCTGGCGCAGCCGTGCACATCGCTACCCACGCGGTCGGCAAGATCACTTTGTTTTTTTGTGCCGGCGCGATTCTGGTGGCTACCCACAAAACCCGGGTCAGTGAACTCGATGGACTCGGCCGGCAAATGCCGCTCACCATGGGAGCCTTCCTGATCGCGAGTCTCAGTATCGCTGGGTTGCCACCGACGGGCGGCTTATGGGGAAAATGGTATCTCGCACTCGGAGCGCTTGATGCGGGCTACGGCATACTGGTCGGGGTTCTGATGCTGAGCACACTGCTTAATATCGCTTATCTTCTACCGATTCCGTTGCGGGCTTTTTTCGGCCAATCGCCTAAAACCGCGGTGCAGTTCAGCGAGGCCCCATTACCCTGCCTGGTGGCCATTGGCATAACCACGGCGGCCTGTGTCACGCTCTTTTTCTTTCCCGGCCCAGTTTACCAACTGGCGGGCATGCTGATTCCTTGAGACTCCGATGAACGACAAGGTCCATATCTTTGACAAACCGCAAAACGTACGACGGGTGCTGTGGGCGCTGGTCGCTGTGTGTATCGTCACCATCGGTGCCGACTTTTTTTACCACCGCCACATCGTGCATCCCTGGGAAGGGGTATGGGGCTTTTATGCCATTTACGGTTTTGTCGCCTGCGTGGTACTGGTGCTGGTAGCCAAAGAGTTGCGCAAGCTGCTGATGCGCGCCGAGGATTACTACGATCGTGATGGTTGAACTACCGCCATTTGTGCTTTTCTACCTGGCGGCGCTGGCAGCTGCGGTGCTACCACGGCGCGCACGCCAAGTAGTCATGCTGGCCGTGCCACTGGTCGGCGGACTCGCACTGATGAATCTCGCCCCAGACCTTCTGCTGCGTGTCGCCTTTATGGACCTGTACCTAGAGCCACTGCGCGTTGATAAATTGAGCATGCTGTTCGGCATCCTGTTTCACATCGGCGCATTTATCGGCATTGTCTTCTCGCTACACGTTGACGACCGCAGCCAACATGTTGCAGCGTTGCTGTACGCCGGCAGTGCAATCGGGGCGGTATTCGCGGGCGACCTTTTGACCTTGTTCTTGTTCTGGGAAATGCTGGCCCTGACCTCGGCGTTTCTGATCTTCGCCAACCGCACCGATCGGGCCTGGGGTGCCGGCATGCGTTACCTTGTGATCCAGGTGCTATCGGGCGTCCTGCTGCTCGCCGGAGCGCTGATGCTGTATCGGCACAGCGGCTCGCTGGCCTTTAACCATATCGGTTTGAATGGCGCAGGAAGCTTCCTGATCTTTATCGCCTTTGGCATTAAGTGCGCCTTTCCCCTGCTGCACAACTGGCTCACAGATGCCTACCCCGAGGCCACCCCGACCGGCACGGTTTTTCTCAGTGCATTTACCACCAAGGTCGCGGTCTACGCTCTGGCGCGTGGCTTTGCTGGCACCGAGGCACTGGTCTACATCGGCGCGACCATGACCTGTTTCCCGATCTTTTACGCCGTGATTGAAAACGACCTGCGCCGCGTGCTTGCCTACAGCATGATCAACCAGATCGGCTTCATGGTTGTGGGCATTGGCCTGGGTACGGCGCTGGCTATGAATGGTGCGATCGCTCACGCCTTTAACGATGTGATCTTTAAAGGCCTTCTGATGATGTCGATGGGCGCCGTACTGCACATGACCGGACGCATCAATGGCTCTGATCTGGGCGGGCTGTACAAAAGCATGCCTGTTACCGCCGGCCTGTGCATCGTCGGCGCAGCATCGATCTCGGCCTTTCCGCTTTTCAGCGGCTTCGTCAGCAAATCCATGGTTATGGTCGCGGTGCTGGAAGAAGGCCACCCGGGGGTCTGGCTGGCACTGCTGTTCGCATCGGCAGGTGTATTTCACCATGCCGGCATCAAGATTCCCTTTTTCGCTTTTTTCTCCCACGACAGCGGTATCCGGACCACTGAGCCACCGCTAAACATGCTGGCCGCGATGGGCCTGGCGGCTGTGCTTTGCATCTTTATCGGCTGTTATCCGTGGGCGCTTTATGAACTGCTGCCGTTCTCGACGGGCTATGCGCCTTTCGACGGCAGCCATATACTGGCGCAGATCCAGTTGCTGGTTTTTTCAGCCGCCGCGTTTGCCTGGCTCAAGGTTTCAGGAATTTACCCACCTGAACTGCACTCCACCAATATTGACGTCGAGTGGCTGTATCGCCGGCTGGCGCCACGTTGGGTGCGCCACTGTACTCAAAGATTGACCGCCGTCAGCGAGACGCTGGGCGAGACCACACAAAACGCCAGCCGTGTAGTGATGCGCTCGGTTGTGCGTCACTATGGCCCCGAGGGCACTCTGGCGCGATCCTGGCCGACCGGCTCGATGGTATTGTGGGTGGCGGTGCTACTCGCGGCGAGCCTGATACTGTACTACCTGTAAGATCAATTACCGACAACTTTTTTTAACGCTCCGAGCCGATGGGTACCCCTCACAACAATCCAGTCGATGAAGCGATTGCTTCAAGACGCTCGATACGGGCCTTTTTGCCAACACCGGTCGAGCGGGCAACGATCCGTGCGATCCTCGCCACCGCATCGCGGGCGCCCTCAGGTACCAATGCCCAACCGTGGCGGGTATATGTCCTGACCG